>DKGH01000105.1 GCA_002453165.1 Verrucomicrobia bacterium UBA6775 | reverse complement strand
GTTCCCGACCCACGGGCGAGTCGCAGAAAAAAGGTCTCCACCTGATCATCGGCATGATGCGCGAGGGCAAAGGTAGTCGCGCCCAGGCGCTTGGCCAAGCGGGCGAAAAACGAGTGGCGCAGCTCCCGCGCTGCCGCCTCCAGCCCCGTACCCAACTCGGCGGCGCGCTCCCCGGTGTCTCCCCGGCCAAGCTCAAACGACAGGCCAAGCGCGTTGGCCGCCTGTTCCACAAACACCGCGTCGGCATCACTCTCCTCTCCCCGGAGTTGATGATTGAAATGAGCCACAACCAGGCGATCGCGCAGCGACAATCCGGGATGGGCGAGCAGGTCGAGGAGCACCATTGAGTCGATGCCGCCTGACACGGCGACCACGACTTTGGACGTTCCCGGGAAGAGGTTTTTTGTCCGGGCCAGCTCGCTTATTTTTTCCGCGAGCGGATGCATGGATCAGCGGCGGCCGGTTGGCTCGGGCTCCGGTTTCTTGGCGCGGAGCACCAACAGCCAATCCCCGGCATCCGGCGCGGGACACTCCAGGGCGGAACCGCGAAGCACGGCGAGCACGTCCTGCCTTTCCCCGGTGCGGGGGTTGATCCAGTTCGCCAGCAACGGCGCGGGCAGCTTGGCCACGTTGATCTTCAGCCGCACCTCGGTCGGGGTGTAGACGACCACGAGGCTGCCGTCCGCAGCGCTCGAAGCGGCCACATACTTGGCCAGTTCGTCGTCTCCTGGCTGCTCAATCAGGACTGCCGGATCGGGCCGGAGTTTGTGAAAGTCGATCGACTGAAAAACCTCGGTCAGGTGGACGACCTGTTCGCCACCCTCGTAAGTCACGGACTCACGCCAGTTGGGCGGTGTGCCGGCGGCGGGGTAGCCGGGCGTCGCTCGATCCCCGTCGTCCCAGCCCCAGACTCCAGCCACGCCGTAGCTGACACCGGCGGTCGGCGTGCTCAACAGGCTCCAGTACAGGGCGCGGCGAACGTGGTTCGAGGAGATGGGTACATTTTTGCTGTAGCTTGGGTGCCACTCGTAGGCGGGTTCGAGATTTACGATTGGGCGATGAGGCAGCTTACCCCAATCACGACTCGGTGGCCCGTGATGAATCCAGTTGTTGGTGGCATCATCTACATCGTGGCCGCTTTGGTATCCGATCGCGGTCAGCCATTTTTCATCACGAAACGAATCGAACACCCAGCTTTTGCCTTTCGGGTGAATGAAAACCGGTGCTTTTGGTCGATCCCCGAAAATGCCCTGCCCGATTTTTTTCCAACGGGCGGCACGGTCGCCGGTGTAATCCCCGTCGCCGGCAAGTATCCACGCGCCGCACACCCCTCCCCAGCGGGCCGCCATGTAACGCCCCAGCAATATCGCCTGATCATCCGGCAGGGAGTGAACCGGCTTGGCCTCTCCGTCGATCGCCCAAAAAAGAACCGGCACACTCACCAACCCGGCACGATTGATCATCTCCACACGCTGATCGAGCCGCTTGAAGTAGTCCGGGTTAATGCTGATTTTTTCGCCGCCGGTGAACGGTTTTTCTCCGTTGGCATCACCGTCCGGCGCACCGCGCCAGTGGGTCGCCACCCATTGTACGGCGGTGAAACCCTGACTCGCCCTCACTTCGAGATAATCTTTCCAGTCCAGCTCACTTGACTTGAGCGGCCCGTTCCATGCCGTGTCGGCCATCCAGAAGAACGGCGTTTCGTTGTCGTGCATGAAATGGGTTCGGGCACGTGCCACGCGGATGGGGCCATTGCTCGTCAACGCCGAATCTCCGGTCGGGGCCGTGCAAAGGAAATCACCCTCGAGGTTGTGCAACCCTCGGTTCTCCTCATCGGAGCAACTGATCTTGAACGTCCACTTGCCGACCATGTCCGGCATGAAACGAATCTTCCAATCGTCGCCGCCGTCCCAGAATCCATCGACCGTCACCGGTTCACCCACCGGAGGTGTGAACTCGGCCTTGAGTTGCACGTCCTGCACCGGATTATCGTAGGGCTTGAGGCTGACCAACTCGCCCTGAAAACGGGACCACTTGGGAATCAGAGTCAGATTTTCCTGGGCAACAGCCGACACGGCTGAGCCGACAAAACCCAACAGGACAGCCAAGCCGGACGCCCGGAGCATCAAAGTTTGTCTGATTGAAAAACGCATAAACGGAGCGATCAGGAACCGGTGGGAGAACATGTCAGAAATATTACCAAAGCGCAAATTGGATTCAGGACTTGGTTTCGGATTCCTTTTTTGCTTTTCGTGCCTTAAAACCCTCCAACATTCTTATAAACTGCTGGGGTTGTAACGGCTGCACCAACCAGCCAGCCCCACCTGCAGACCTGACCTGCTCCTTTGCTTCGTTGTCCTTACTTGCCGCAATAACCACCACAGGAGTCTGTTCGTGTCCGGGAATTAACTTTACTTGCGTGATGAAATTGGCTGCCCCTAGTTCCAATAATGGTTGCTCCACAATAATTAAATCGGCTTGGTTTGATTCCAAAAAGCTCAGGCCTTGATTGTCGCTTTCTGCCACAACAACTTGATTTTCCATAGCAGCGACCGTTGCCTTCAAAAATTTTCTCAGCGACGGCGAAGAGTGTATTACTATGACTGACAATTCCATAAAAACAGCTCCCACAAGTTCAGGCCCACTCTCGGATGCCGTATTAACAAGCGCAAGCTATGAATGTTTAATGATCTGGCTTAGCAATGAGCGTATTTTTTCATTAAAATCAGCTTGATGGGAATTTCATCATTTTCGTCACTTGCGTATCGGACAAGGTTACTTCAGTATAATCCCCTTTAAATGAGCCGTTTTTCTGTTTTTATTATTCTATTGTGTATTGGAGACCTGACTCCGGGAGCTGTTGTTATCAATGAAATACATCTCAACCCAGATGTCAAAATTGAGCAGGTCGAATTTATCGAGTTGCACAACACCGGGGAACAACCGGTCGACCTCAGCGGCTGGACGCTGGAGAATGCAATACAATTCAACTTTCCCGCTGGCAGTTCCATCCCAGCCAAGGGTTTCACCGTCGTCGCTCATCAAACGGACCAGTTCAAGACTAAGTTTGGTAGTCAAGCGCTTGGCCCGTGGATCGGCAAACTCAACAACGACGGCGAATGCATCGAATTGCGTTCGCCCGACGGGCAACTGGTTGATCGCGTCCGCTACCGGCTCGGCTTCCCTTGGCCAATCGTAGGCGACACACCGGGCTACTCGATTGAGTTGATCCATCCCGACCTTGACAACAACGATGGCCACAACTGGCAGGCCTCCGTCCGTGGCGATGCTTCAAACAAAGCCAACCGGCTCTTCCGCAAGGGTAGCACGTGGAAGTATCTCAAGGGTAAAAAAGAGGCATCGAGTCCGCGATTAGCCTGGCAAAAGCTCGATCACAAGGAGACCGGCTGGCTCAGCGCCGGCACACCGATCGGGTATGGAGAAAATTTCATAAAAAAAACGCTGGGGGACATGCGCAACGGCTACACGTCGGTGTATTTTCGGAAAAAATTCAACGTGAAAAACGCCAAGCAAATCGGCACCCTGCAACTCGCAATCCAGTACGACGACGGCTTCAACGCGTGGATCAACGGACGCCACGTGGCCGGCGGCAACATGTCCACCAAGGAACCGCGGTTCAACTCCAGTGCCAGTTCAGCGATCGAGGAGCACAGCTTTGTGGAGTACGACCTCACTTCGCCGGGAGGCTATCTCGTCGAGGGGGAAAACGTAATCGCTATCCAGGTTCACAACGCCTCGATCGGAGGCAGTAGCGATTTCTTTTTTGACGCCGAACTCACTGCGGTGGTCGGCCCGGCCAGCCGTGGGCCAACACCGGGCGCGCAAAACTCGATCTTCTCCGCCAAGAGTCTGCCGCGCTTGGCCAAGATCGAGCATCTACCCACGCAACCCAAGGCCGGTGAGTCGGTGACGATAAAGGCTGAGCCAAGCGCCGTGCCAGAGGGGGCCAAGCTGGAGGTCCAGTATCAGGTCGTTCGCCCAGGTAGCTACGTCCACATTGACGATGCCGACTATGAGCAAAACTGGAAGACCCTGCCGATGAACGACCTTGGCCAAGCGGGCGACGCCAAGGCCGGGGACAGCGTCTTCAGCGCGCAGGTGCCCAAGGCCATTCAGCAGCATCGCCACCTCATCCGCTACCGGGTGACGGTCCGGACCGCGCTTGGCCAAGCGATCACCGCGCCCTACCCCGACGATCCGGCGCCCAACTTTGCCTACTTTTGCTACAACGGCGTCCCCAGTTGGAAAGGACGCACGCGTACCCGCGGCGAGATCATCGAATACCCAACCGAGGCGCTGACCCGCGTGCCGGTCTACCACCTGATCTCCAAGAAAAACGACGTCGAAACCTCGACATGGAACGAGCAGTACCGCGGCGACAACTACAAATGGAAAGGCACGCTGGTGTACGATGGCGAGGTGTACGACCACATCCGCTACCGGGCACGCGGCGGCGTGTGGCGCTATGCGATGGGCAAGAACATGTGGAAGTTTGACTTCAACCGTGGCCACGGTTTTCAGGCACGAGATCATTACGGTCGCGAGTACAACACACGTTGGGACAAGCTGAACTTCTCAGCCTGCATCCAGCAGGGCAACTACCTGCACCGGGGCGAGCACGGGATGTTCGAGGCGGTCGGCTTCAAGCTGTTCAATCTCACCGGTGTCGAGGCGCCGCACACGCACTGGGTGCACTTTCGGATCATCGACGAAGCCAATGAAAAAGGGGCCACGCAATACGACGGCGACTTTTGGGGGCTCTACCTCGCGATCGAGCAGATGGACGGCCGGTTCCTCGACGAGCACAACCTGCCGGACGGCAACCTGTACAAGATGGAAGGCGGCTCGGGCGACCTCAACAACCAGGGACCGTTCGCCGTCACCGACAAGTCCGACCTCAACAGCTACATGAACCGCTACAAGGGCAACCCCAGCGAGGACTGGTGGCGCGCCAACATGGACCTGCCCCGCTACTACAGCTACCGCACCGTCGTCGAGGGCATCCACCACTACGACATCGGCTACGGCAAAAACTATTTCTACTACCTCAACCCCGAGACAAAAAAGTGGGTCACCCTGCCGTGGGACCTCGACCTGACCTGGGCCAGCAACATGTACGGCAACGGCGAGGAGCCGTTCAAAAGCCGACTGCTGCGCCGCTCGGTTTTCAAGGTCGAATACGGCAACCGCGCCCGCGAGATCATCGACCTGCTTTACAACAACGAGGAAGGCTACAAGTTGATCGACGAACACGCGGCGATCATCGATCACCCCGATCCCAACTGGCTGTCGATCGTCGATGCCGATCGCGCCAAGTGGGACTATCACCCGATCATGGCCTCCGGCAAGGTCAACTCCGGCAAGGCCGGCAAGGGCCGTTTTTATCAGCGTGCCAGCACGAAGGACTTTCCCGGGATGGTGAAGCTGATGAAAAACTACATCCGCACCCGGCGCAATTTCATCCTCAAGACCGCGGCCCGCGACACGAAGCATCCCGCCCAACCGGAGATCAGCTACGTTGGCGGCGAGGGGTTCCCCGTGAACAACCTGCGTTTCCACAGCTCGGCGTTCTCCGACAAAACCGCGGAGTTCGCCGGCATGAAATGGCGCCTGGCCGAGATCACC
>DKGH01000232.1:2501-3271 GCA_002453165.1 Verrucomicrobia bacterium UBA6775 | reverse complement strand
CAGGCCAAAAAGAAAAAAGAGAAAGCCGGGAATTAACCCGCCTGGCCAAGCCGAATAAGGCACTTAAAAAAACTTCGCCTCCGTGGGTTTGACTCATACACTCCGCGCCGCATGAGCAGGGAGCCAACGACGAGTAAATACATCGACGTTCAACAATCCGAGATCCACGGCACCGGCGTGTTCGCCCGAACCGATATCCCGAAGGGGAAAAAGGTGATCGAGTACATCGGTGAAAAAATCACCAAAAAGGAATCGGAAAAGCGCAGCATCACGTTGATTGAAAAAAACCAGGGCAGCCTTACCGACGGCGCGGTGTATGTGTTCGAACTCAACAAGCGATACGACCTTGACGGCAACGTCCCGGAAAATACAGCCCGATTCATCAACCATTCCTGCGATCCCAACTGCGAACCGGACGTCATCAAAAATCGCATTTGGCTGCTCTCCACCCGTAAAATCAAAAAGGGAGAGGAGTTAAGCTACAACTACGGGTTTGACCTCGAGTGCTACGAGGAACACCAGTGCCGGTGCGGCGCAAAAAAATGCGTCGGCTACATCACCGCCGAGGAAAACTGGCGCAAACTCAAAAAACTTATCGCCAAGAAAAAGAAGAAGGAAAAGAAGGCAGCCAAGGCCGAAGAGAAGGCCCGCAAAAAATCCAAAAAATAGGGCTGCGCTCTAGTAACCGCCCTGCAGCGCCTCCTGTAATTTCTGCCCAAACACCGGCATGTCGGCCTCCGGCGGACGATAACCCTCAGCCGGAGGTACCA
>DKGH01000232.1:0-2086 GCA_002453165.1 Verrucomicrobia bacterium UBA6775 | reverse complement strand
CCCGGCTTGGTCACCGGAGAAACACTGATCGACACATCCCCACCGCCACTCGGCTCGGGCATTTCACCACCAAGCGCTTCGTCCGGAGCTGGAGTTGGCGAATCCGCCATGGGATCGTCCGGAGCAGGAAAAGGATCGTCCGGAGTCGGCCCACCGGGCATGGCCCCAACCGGCTCCGCCTCGACTTCGTCGTCCTCCTCATCCGCAGATTCCTCCTCGTCCCTGGGCATCAACTCCAAATCCCCCACCAGAAACCGGACATCCATGTAGGTCATGCTGATGTTCAATTCCGATTCGAGACGGGCCTGGATAGCCGAGAGATCGAGTCCTTCCTCAATCCACCCGGCCACGGTTTTTTTTTGTTGATCGTCGAGTTGCATGGTTTCCCCTTGGCAGGCCAAGCGCTTGGCTTGCAGTCGCGCCCTTGCTACCCGCAGCCCCTCGAAGAAACAAGCAAGAATCGCTTGGCCAAGCGCTTGGCTTGGGCAAATCAGGATTGAACCGGTCGCGCCGTGGACATACGCTTCGCCCGCATTATGACGAACAAGATTCTGCTGTTTTTGACCGCCGGTTGCCTAGTGGCTGCCGGTTGCAGCTCAACCCCAACACCCGTCGAGCCGCCCAAGGAAAAGGTCGAGGCACCTTCAGTCTCCATCCATCAGGCCGCCTACAAGGGGGATATCGAGACGATCCTGCAGCATCACGCCGCCGGCACGGACATCGACCTCCGTAACCAGTGGAACGCCACTCCCCTGCACTACTCCGCCCGCTCCGGAAAACTGATCGGCGCCCAGGCGCTCGTTGGAGTCGGTGCCGATGTGAATGCGAAGAACGATGACGGCGACACGCCCCTTCACTTTGCCGCATCAAAAGGCAGTGCCGAAATCGTCACACTGCTTCTCACTAATAAGGCCAAGGTAGACGAACCGGACGCCGAGGGGATGACCGCCCTTCACCGGGCAGCGCGAGGCGGACACGGTGCCGCGATTGAGGTACTCATCGCCAACGGAGCCGCCGTGAACACCAAGAACAAGGCCGGTCTGACACCGCTAGAACTGGCCGACGCCGACGCTGCGGAGGTGCTCCGCAAGCACGGTGCTCAATCCGCGGTCAAACTGGGTGCGCTCTCCGACGATGCTGCCAACGGAAATCTCGAGGCCGTCAAGCAGCACCTGAAGGCCGGCTCCGATGTCAACGGCAAGGACAACCTCGGGCGCACGCCGCTTTACCGAGCCGCCTACAATGGTCACAAGGAAATCGTTGTGCTATTGCTAGAAAACAAGGCTGACACAAGCGCGCGCGACGCAAACGGCTGGTCGCCCCTTCACGGCTCAGCCTACAAGGGCCACGTTGAAATTGTTGCGGCACTGATTGAGGCAAAGGCCGAGGTCAATGCGAAGGACACGGATGGCGACACGCCTCTCGACTGGGCCAAGAACAAGCCGAAAGTCGCTGAGCTTCTCAGAAAGAACGGGGCCAAGACAGGAGCCGACCTGAAGGCGGCCGGCAAATAATCCGCCCCTCCTAAAATCATTTTACATTGCCGTCTCCCGCAACGCGCTTAGAGTCGCGGCGTGAAGGCACTTCTAATTGCAACAACTCTTTGCGTTGCCCAGCTTGGCGCTGCGGAAAAAGGATTCACACCGCTCTTCAACGGCAAAGACCTCTCCGGTTGGCAGGGTATCGAGGGCCCAACCACCAACTGGGTCGCCAAGGATGGCATCCTTTCCTGCACGGGAAAAAAGGGCTCCCAATGGATCGCCACCAAGAAGGAATTTTCGAATTTCGACCTTCGACTGGAATACAAAATTCCCACCGACGGCAACAGCGGCGTGTTCATTCGCGCCCCAAAAGAAGGCAACCCATGGGTGACCGGGCTGGAGATTCAGGTGCTGGATGACTACGGCCCAAAGTGGAAGGACCTCAAGCCAGACCAATTCACTGCAGCCATCTATGCCGTGCAACCGCCCAGCGAGCGTGCCGCAAAAAAGGCCGGCGAATGGCAGACCCTGCGCATCCTGTGCGCCGGCTCCAAGTGCCGCGTCTGGATCAACAGCAGGCAGGTTATCAAGGCCGACTTGGCCAA
>DKGH01000220.1:1976-4790 GCA_002453165.1 Verrucomicrobia bacterium UBA6775 | reverse complement strand
ATCGTTTTTTCGGTGCGGACGTAGAGGGTGTTTTGGTCGATGGCCGGGGTGGCGTGGATGGCGTCCTTGAGGTCGTGTTGATGGACGATGTCGAATTCGCGTCCGTTTTTCACGACGGTGATCACGCCCCGGTTGGAGCTGAGGTAGACGTGGCCGTTCGCACCGATGGGGGAGGCGCTGAACTGGCCGGGAGCATTAAGGCGTTCGCGGTAGAGCAGTTTGCCGTTCTTGGAATCAACCGCAGCGAGCAGACCGCCGTTGCGCACCATGTAAATCACACCGTCGTAAAGCAGCGGTGATGGAATCTCCGGGATGCTGCGGTTGAGTTCCCACTTGAGATGGGTGTCGGTGATGTCGCCCTGTCCGCCCGGGCGGATGGCGATGAGCAGCGGCTTGCCCCGGCCACCGCGCATGTTGCCGATGAATTCTTCTTTAGTCCAAAAGTTGTCGCGATTGCGGTCCGTGCCCCGGAAAATACCGTCGAGCCGTTCCTGTCGTCGTTTTTTGTCGCTCGGCAGCGGGATGCCGAAACCGGGATGGCCCGGCGGCAGTTCCGGTCGGATGGGAAAAGTGAAGTGGCCGGTCATCTCCTTGCGCTCAAGTTTGCCATCCCCGTTTTTGTCGAACTGAATTACGGCCTCCCAGAACGGCAGGGGATCGGGCTGAATATCCGCGCCGCCGCCCAGCTTGGAGGAGGAGACGTACAGCACATCCTTCCCGGCCACCGGCGTGGAGATGGTCTCGCGGGAGAAGCCGGGGACGAACCATTTCTGTGTGCCGCTTTTCATGTCGTACCCGCTGACACGGCCGTTGCCGAGGACGACCAACTCGGTGCCCCGGCTGTGCTGCCAAATCATCGGGGTCGACCAGCCACTGCGATGGAACGGCCGCGGGATTTCCCAGGCGACCCCGCCGTCTGACTGACGAAAGGCGACAACCTTGGACTGGCTCAGGCGGCTGTCGGGCAGGTTTGCATCGTTGTCCAGTGCCATGATGACCAGGTCGCCGTGTGCGATCGGGGAGGTGGACATCCCGTAAAGCGTCTTGGGCGTGGGCATCGGTTTTTTCCAGAGTTCGCGCCCGTCGAGGTCGTAGCAGAGCAGGCCGTACGAGCCGAAGTAGGCGAACACGCGGTGGCCGCTCACCAGCGCGGACGAAGTGGCGGGGTGGCTGGCCTTGTGCACTTTTTCGAGTTCAACCTTGGGCGTCTTTTTCTGCCAAAGAATCTTTCCGTTGGCCCTATCCAGCGCGAGCGTGACGAGCCGGCCCTTGGCCAAGCCGGTGAGGAAAATGCGCTTGGCCGACAACACCGGCGCGGAAAAACCGGGGCTGATTTCGGTCTGCCAAGCGAGGTTATCGCTGGACGGCTTGATAGGTGGTTGGCTGTCCCTGGCCAGGCCGGAGCCGTTGGGGCCGCGGTACTGGTTCCACTCGGAGCCAAGCGCTTGGCCAAGCGCGAGGGGAAGCAGGAGGGTCGTGAAAAAAATGGCTCGAATCATTGGCTCCGGAAAAGCGAAACGAATTCGCCCGGAAGTGCAAGCGCGAAACGGGCTTCGCTCGCACTTCACCGCTTGGCCAAGCGATGGGCTCATTTTCTTTTATCGTGATGAGACTGCCGGTAGGTTGCCTGTGTCGATGAGAAAACCGATGCACACCAAGTTGACGGCGAGGCTGGTCTGTCTGTTGGCTGTCGGCTGGTCTGCCGGTGCAGCACAGGCCGCCCCGGTGATTTCACTCGTTGAATCTTCCCGTGAAGTTGGTCAGCCGGTTGTCGTGAACTTTTCCGGCGTAACAAAAAACAGCAAGGCTTGGGTTGGCGTTTTCCGAAAGGGAAGAAAACCAAGCCGGAACAATGCCGAGTTCTGGCTTTACGTTGACGGCACGACGGTGGGCTACACCGGGTTGGCATCCGGCACGTTGAGTTTTCCTGAAAGTGGTTTGTCCAAATCAGAGGCCAAAAAGTCGCTGGCGTCGCTTTGGAACAGGCACAAGAGCCTCCTGCGCCGGGAGCGTGCGAAGGAGATTTCCGCAAAAAAAATCACGTTGAATGGGAATTCGTTGCGCTACACGCAGAAGGTTTTTGGAAGTGCCCCCAAGACCGGTCGCTCGCTTTGGATTTCCCTGCACGGCGGCGGCAGTGCCCCGGCCTCGGTCAATGACCAGCAGTGGCGCAACCAGTTGCAACTTTACCAACCGAAGGAGGGATACTATGTCGCACCCCGTGCGCCGACGGATAGTTGGAACATGTGGTTTAAGCCGCACATCACTCCATTGTTTGACCGGTTGATCGAGAACTTCGTGGTGAAGCACCGGGTCAACCCCGACAAGGTGTACGTGCTGGGATACTCGGCTGGAGGGGATGGGGTTTATCAGATTGGCCCAAGGATGGCCGACCGGTGGGCGGCGGCATCGATGATGGCGGGGCATCCGAACGATGCCAAGCCGGACAATTTGCGAAACATTGGCTTTGGCCTGTTCATGGGCGGCAACGATTCATCCTACAACCGCAACGGCATGGCGAAGACGTGGAAAGGGCTGCTCGCCGGTTTGAAGGAAAAGGATCCCGGTGGGTACGATCACATGGTGCGCATTTATCCTGGGCTGGGGCACTGGATGAACCTGCGTGACGCCGAGGCGTTGCCCTGGATGGCCAAGTTCTCGCGGGACCCTTGGCCGGACAAGGTCATCTGGAGGCAGGACGGAGTCACCCAGTCACGGTTTTATTGGTTGGGCGTTTCGAAGAGCGACCATGCGAAAGGACGCCGCATCGAGGCGACTGTCAGGGGGCAGACGGTCAACCTGACGGCCAAGCAG
>DKGH01000220.1:0-1573 GCA_002453165.1 Verrucomicrobia bacterium UBA6775 | reverse complement strand
GTGACGGTGAAATACAACGGCAAGGTGAAATTCAGGGGGAATGTTGATCGACTGAAAAGCAGGATGAGCGAGTCATTGGCAGCGCGCGCGGATAGCAGTTCCGCCGCTTACGCGACGATCACGGTGGGTAAAGATTCGAGCGTCAGGGTAAACGGCAGATTGGCGGAAGATCGATTCCTAAAGGCAGGGAAGTACCGTGCTGTGTTGTTTGCCGACGACTCCACCAGCGAACTTGTCTCGTCTGAATTCGAAGTCAGCCCTCGGAAACCAACCTTGAATGCGCTGCGAAACAAGGACGGCACGTTAACGTTTACCTTCGAGGGCAACCTTGAACGCTCACCAACCGTGCTCGGGCCTTGGAGGAAAGTAAACTCGAAGAGCCCCTACACCGTTCGACCGGTCGACGGGAACGGTTTTTTTCGGACGACGCAATAGGTTGCCCTTCGGAAAATTAACGCTTGGGCAAATTGGGTTCGCGGGTTAATTGGTAACCACGGTACCAGTTTTGATCCCATAAACCACGCAGGGAGACCTTCTCAGTGTGGCCGTCGGCGAACCCCGCGTTGATGGAGTAATTGTGCCGATTCACGAAGAAGCGCCGCATGCCGTTGTCGGCGCCGGTTTTTTTGCCACTGTAATTTGGTGGAGGCGGATCGGTTGGCCGAGGCCAGGCGTCCACCCAGTTGCCGTCGCCGTACAGTGGTACATCCGAGTTTGCGTTGGAGTACTGCTGCCAATACTTGGCCTTCTCCGTGGCGGAGTTGGGCTCGTAAAAACTTTTGTTGGGATCCTGCATCCAGGCGTTGATCGTGTAGCTGCCTTCGGCTTTCGATTTGCCAAACGCACCCCACCAGAACGACCAGTTGGTTTCATTGTCTCCCCAGTTGCCGCCGCCCTGCGGGGCGCGCTTTTTGACCGTGGGGCAGATCACGGTTTTCATAGAGCCCTCGTAGGCTGCCTGTGGATCGTTCACGTATCGTTTGTCACCGAGGTACGGTGCGATGGCATGAAACCAATACGGTTTATTTGGGCCAAGCACCTGCAACATGCGGCCATCAAAGTCCTCGCAGTAGTAAACCGTCGCAAGCGAGATTTGCCGGATGTTGGACAGGCAGTTGATGCCTTGTGCCTTGCGCTTGGCATTAGCCAGGGCCGGCAACAACAACCCGGCAAGAATGGCTATGATCGCAATGACCACCAACAGTTCGATCAAGGTGAAGCCCTTGTTTTGTGATTTCATACACCGATTAAGGCTGCTTGGCCAAGCGGCGTCAATCGTGAAACGATTTTCGACGAGACTTTTGTAACTTTTACTCACGGGCGGCGTTTAACTTTTCAGTCATCGATGACGTTGGAAGACTAAACAAAAAAATAAACATCATGAAAATTAAATCAATAGAAACCTTTGCTGTTGCATTTCTGCTCAGCGTCAGCCTGAACACCGCTCAGGCTGATAAGGCGGCAACCGACAAGGCTCCGGCCAAGAAGGCTGCCGGCAAACAAACGGATCGACGTGCTGATCGACCCACCCGTGAGTCCATTATCAAGCGATTCGACAAGGATGGCGATGGCA
>DKGH01000148.1 GCA_002453165.1 Verrucomicrobia bacterium UBA6775 | reverse complement strand
GAACAATTACCTAATCCAAAACCAACTTGGGAAGATTACAAAAGGCTGAAATTAAGAATCACATGCAAATAAACTTTTTCAAAATAATCATTTTGCATGTTGTTAATTTTGTCTCAAATTGGTGAATTGTTAAATTAAGATTAGTTCGCACGGCATTTGGGTGTAAGTGCTGTGGTGAACATCCACAAAATACCGGCATTACACCCTCGAAACCTCTCCGGCGAAGTTGCAGTTTTCTTCAAACTGGCTCCGCCGGTTTTTTTTGCGCGGTATTTTCTTAAGCCATTACCCTGTCAATCTGATCGGCTGGCACGGTTTTGATTACAGCACTTCGTTCAAGAGTCAGGACGGTGATAACCTTTAGTTGAAACCCGTCTTTTGAGTCGATTCACTATTCCGCTAGTCATATCTCTTCTGGTTGGCGCGCTTTTTATTTCGCGCCCCGTTGTTCAATTTCAACTAACGGTGAAGCAGAGTCCCCGCTACTCATACGAAAAATCGGCGAGATGCATTGTTTTTATGAGACTGCTTGCGAAATTTTTTTGTATGAATTTAGTTTTGGAATCCCACAATGTTGAAGTCACCGATGCGATTAAGGAGCATGTTCAGTTCTGCATAAATAAAATCGAACACATGAATCAACGAGCCGTGGAGGCACGTGTTCACCTTGAACGGGATCACGTTGGATTGCCTACGAACAAGTTTAAGTGTGCCATTCATTTATACTTCAAGGGTGCGGATTTGTTTGCGGAGGATTACGAAAACGACCTTTACGCGTCGATCGATTTGGTTACTAAAAAGATTCAGTCTCAACTTCGCAAGCGCCACAACAAGATCATCACGCGACACCAATCGGGAGCGTCAAAGGCAAAGGAGGAGTTTCAGGTGGCTACCGTTTAATGTTTTATGATAGGTAGGTTGATTGTACGTCCCTCATAAGCAGAAACTATACCCTGATTGCTTTGAAAGTTGATCAAGGCGCGATATTCAAAGACATCAAAGCAACGATCCGCAGTTGACCTCTCGATGAGCGGCGCGTTCGATTCAATCTCACTGGAACCGCTCCGGGCGAAGCTCGTCGGGCATCCGGTCTTTCGCTCTGTCACCACGTTGCCGCGTTTGCGAGTGTTCATGGAGTATCATGTGTATCCGGTGTGGGATTTCATGTCGCTGCTCAAGAGCCTGCAGCAGACTTTCGCGCCGCACGGTTCGCCGTGGTTGCCGGACGGCGACGGCGACATCCGGCGATTCGTCAATGAGATCGTCACCGAGGAGGAGTCGGATCAGGCGCTGCCCGGCGGCGAGGCGGAGTACATCAGTCACTTCGACATGTACCGCCAGTCGATGAGCGAGATCGGGGCCGACCTCGGCGGGATCAAAGATTTTATCAACTGCGTCGCCGCGGACGGCTTGGCCGGGGGCTTGGCCAGGCGCGAGGTGCCGGAACCGGCCCGGCGGTTCATGCAGTCGACCTTTGATGTGATCGCGTCCGGCGAGCCGCATCGGATGGCGGCAGCGTTTGCGCTTGGCCGCGAGGACATCGTGCCGGGAATGTTCAAGGCGCTGCTGGCCCAGATGAAAATCACCGAGGCCGACGCCCCGACATTTCATTATTACCTCACTCGCCACACGCATCTCGACGAGGAATCGCACGGGCCAATGGCTCTCCGGATGCTGGCACGCCTGTGTGACGGTGACGCCCGGCGCGAGGATGAGACGCTGGCCACGGCAGCGGCGGCGTTGCAGGCACGTATCGACTTTTGGGACGGCGTGAACGATGCCATCTCAGGGGGCTGACCGGTCATGCACAAGCCGGACGCCCCAGTCATCGAGTTGTCGAATCTCACCATCCGGCGGGAAGAGACAACCATCCTCCGAAACATCAACTGGCGCGTGAATCGAGGTGAGCACTGGGTGGTGCTGGGCGGGAACGGCTCCGGTAAAACCACGCTGCTCAGCGCGTTGACCGGCTACTTCGCGCCGACCGAGGGGGAGATCGATCTGTTGGGCGAGCGATATGGCGAGGCGCACTGGCCGACGTTGCGCCGGAAAATCGGGTTGGTCAGCTCAAGCCTGCGGCAGATGATGGCAGAAAACGAACCGGCGCTGATCTCGGTGATCACCGGCAAGTACGCGATGATTGACCTCTGGGGTCGGCCCAAGCCGGCTGACTGTGCGGAAGCGCGCAAAGTGCTGCGGCGCATCCGCTGCGGGCATCTGGCGGATCGACCGTGGGCGGTGTTGTCGCAGGGGGAACGCCAGCGTGTCTTGATCGGCCGAGCACTCATGGCCAAGCCGGAGGTGCTGCTGCTCGACGAGCCGTGCGCCGGGCTCGATCCTGCGGCACGCGAAAACTTTTTGAAGTTCATCGACGACCTTGGCCAAGTGAAGAACGCGCCGACGCTGATTCTTGTGACGCATCACGTCGAGGAGATCACGCCGGTTTATTCGCACGCACTGCTGCTGCGCGACGGCCGGGTGCTCGACAGCGGGCCGAAGCAGAAAATGCTCACGAGCCGGCTCATGTCGGACACCTTCCGGGCGGATGTGCAGTTGCGGAAGAGCGCAGGCCGCCACCGGCTGGAGTTGAAGCCAAGCGGCGGGCGTGCATCTTGATGCGTTTGGCCGAGGTTGCAATGATGGGGGAACAGAGTATACGTTCGTGCCTACGCGGCACTGCGAGAAACCGCAATTAATGAAACCCGAGGAAAATTCCCCTCGCAGGAAAAAGTACGTCCGCGCCGTCGGGCCGCGGCTGCGTATCTTGTTATTCAGTGTCTTCGTCCTTTTTGCGCTGCTCGGCGCGAACTCCGCCTACCTTTCCAGCATCACGTTTTTGGAATGGTTCCGGGGTGAGACGTATCAGAATTACTTTTACCAGTTCATGTTCCTCGGCCACCTGGTGCTGGGACTGTTGATTTTGTTGCCGGTCATTTTTTTCGGTATTTTTCATATAAAGAATGCATGGAATCGGCCAAACAAACGCGCGGCCTCGGTTGGTTATGCGCTATTCGCTATAAGCCTAATTTTATTGTTTAGCGGTTTGGGATTAATGCGTGTCGAGGGGTTTGAGATAAAAAATCCAGAGCTTCGCGCGGTGATGTACTGGGCGCACGTGATCACGCCATTACTAGCGGTTTGGCTGTATATTTTGCATCGTCTGGCTGGACCGAAAATTAAGTGGAAAGCTGGGGTCAGTTGGGCGGCTACCGTCGGTGTGGTGGTGGTTGGAATGGTGGCTTTGCACACGCAGGATCCTCGCAAGTGGAATGTCGTTGGGCCGAAGGAGGGCGTAAAATATTTTGAACCGTCGCTTGCAAGAACAGCATCCGGCAAATTCATCCCGGCGGAGACACTGATGATGGACAAGTATTGCCAGGAATGTCACCCGGATGTGTATAAGGGCTGGTTCCATAGTGTTCACCATTTCAGCTCATTTAACAACGAGCCTTATCATTTTAGTATTACTGAAACGCGGAACAAAATGCTCGAACGTGATGGCAACGTGAAGGCGTCGCGCTGGTGCGCCGGATGCCACGACCCGGTGCCGTTTTTCAGCGGCGCATTCGATGATCCCAAGTTTGACACGCGCAACCACCCGACCGCGCACGCCGGCATCACCTGCACGGTGTGCCACTCAATCACCCACGTGAACTCCACCAAAGGCAACGCCGACTACACCATCGAGGAGCCGGTGCATTATCCCTTCGCCAAGAGCGACAACGCGTTGCTCCGGTTCATCAACCGCCAGATGGTCAAGGCCAAGCCGGAGTTTCACAAGAAGACCTTCCTCAAACCGCTGCACAAGTCGGCGGAATTCTGCTCCACCTGCCACAAGGTGAGCCTTCCGTTTGAGCTGAATCACTACAAAGAATGGCTGCGCGGCCAGAATCATTATGACAACTACCACCTCAGCGGAGTGTCCGGCCATGGGGCACGCAGTTTTTATTACCCGCCCAAGGCTGTCGACAACTGCAACAAGTGCCACATGCCGCTTAAGGATTCAGAGGATTTTGGGGCAGACTTTTTCGCCGGCAAGGAAAAGGGACTCAAGATTCATGATCACCTGTTCCCTGGGGCCAATACCGGCATCGCCCATCTTCGAAATGAGCCGGACATCGTGAAGGTGCATGAGGAGTTTTTGAAAGGCTCGGTGGTGGTGGATATCTTTGGTGTCAAGGAGGGTGGTTCGGTAGATGGCAAGTTGATCGCACCGGTTCGCCCGAGTATCCCGAGTCTTAAGCCTGGCAGTGAGTATCTGCTTGAGGTCGTAGTGCGCACCATGAAGGTAGGGCACCTGTTCTCGCAAGGCACGGCGGATTCCAACGAAATCTGGATCGATGTTGCGCTGGAGAACGACGGCAAGACCATCGGCCGCAGCGGTGGTCTGGACGAGGGCAAAGAGGTTGACCCGTGGTCGCATTTTCTCAACGTGTACATGCTCGACAAGGACGGCAACCGGATAGATCGCCGTAATGCACAGGATATTTTCACTCCGCTGTATAACAACCAGATGCCGCCCGGTACGGGGCAGGTCGTGCATTATCGCTTCAAGGTGCCGGAGGATGCCAAGGGCGAGATCGATGTCGCGGTGAAACTCCAGTACCGGAAGTTCGACGCCAAGTACATGAAGTACATCTACCCCGACAAGGAGGAGAACGACCTGCCGATCGTCGTGATGTCGAGCGACACGGTGACCTTCCCGGTCGATGGCGAGGCAGCGCTTGGCCAAGCGCCGGCCAAGCCGGAGTGGCAGCGCTGGAACGACTACGGCATCGGCCTGTTGCTCAAGGGCAACAAGGGCAGCGAGAAGGGCGAACTAATTCAGGCCGAGGCAGCGTTCAAGCAGGTCGAGGCGCTTGGCCGGGCAGACGGCCCGCTCAACCTCGCGCGGGTGTACATCAAGGAAGGCCGGCTTGAGGAGGCGGTCGAGGCGCTTGGCCGTGCGGTCGAGGCCGACCCACCGGCACCGCCCTGGACGGTCGCCTGGTTTAACGGCGTGGTGAACAAGCAGAACGGCTTTCTCGACAAGGCGATCGAGAACTTCCGCGGCATCGTCGATGACCGTTCGCAGGAGATGATCGATCGCGGGTTCGATTTTTCACAGGACTACGTCGCGCTCAACGAGCTTGGCCAGACGCTGTTTGAGCGCGCCAAGATGGAGCGCGCCAATGAGGCCAAGCGCAATGAATTCCTCGATCGCGCGATCAAGCGGTTCGAACAGACACTGTTTTACGATTCCGAAAACCTGACCGCGCACTACAATCTTTCGCTCATCCACTCGCAACTGGGCGAAGAGGAAAAGGCGGCAGCGCATCGGCGGTTGCACGAGAAATACCGGCCGGACGACAACGCCCGTGACAAGGCGGTTGCGGCGGCGCGCCGGTCCAATCCGGCGGCGGACAACGCCGCGCAGGCGATCACGATCTACAAGCTGCAGCGCAAGGGGGCACCCGGCCTCGACACCACCGTGGAGGAGGAAAGCCCCACCGCCGGAGGGCGTTGACCTTGCCAACGGTTGCCGGGGCGTTGTTTAATACGCGCCGTGTTGCAGCAGCAGACACTGGTCAGGCCGGCGGATTTTTCCGGCATCGGCCTGCACAGCGGAAACAAGGTCTCCATGACCCTGTTGCCCGCGCCGCCCAACACGGGGATCCTCTTTCGCCGCGTCGATCTCGACAGCCGCGCGGAGATCCCGGCCCAAGTCGAGCATGTTTCCGAGACGGCCCGTTCCACAACCCTCTCCCGAGGCAAGGCCAAGGTGCAGACGGTGGAGCATGTCCTCGCGTCGCTGTCCGGGTTGGGCGTCACCAACGCCATCGTTGAGGTCGATGCCAACGAACCGCCGATTGCCGACGGCAGCTCTCGGCAGTTTTGCCGGATGATCAACGAGGCCGGCATCGAGACACAGGCGGAGAAAATCGAGCCGATCACCATCACCGAGCCGATCGAGTACACGCACGGCGAGACGGTGATGAACGCCTTCCCGTTCGACGGCTTCAAGATTACCTGTACCAGCTCCGACAAGGGCGGCCGCTTCACCCAGTTTTTCAGCGTCCAACTGACGCCCGAGACGTGGGAGCGCGAGATCGCCCACGCGCGGACGTTTTGCTTCTACGAGGAGATCGAGTTTCTGATCAAGAACGGTCTGATCCGCGGTGGCAGCCTCGAGAACGCCATCGTCATCCGTGAAGACGCCGTGTTAACGACCGAGCCGATGCGTTACCGCGAGGAGTTCGTGCGTCACAAGATCCTCGACATCATCGGCGACCTCAGCCTGGTCGGGGCGCCGTTGCGCGGACACATCGTGGCCGTCAAGCCGGGGCACGCCGCCAACTGCACTCTGGCCAGGTGTATCCTGCAAAAGGCACGCCAGCCGATGGTGGCTAAACAAAGTTTTTCCCCTCCGGGCGACAAGCCCGTAAAACCGGTTGTTGCGGCAGCCGAAATCCAATCCAAAACTAAAACCCAAGTGAGCGACGAATCGACGACCCCACTGGACTCCGAGCAGATCATGCAAATCCTGCCACACCGCTATCCATTCCTCATGGTGGATCGCGTCACGCGGATGGAAGGCAACCAGATCACTGCGGAGAAAAACGTCACCATCAACGAACCGTTTTTTCAGGGCCATTTTCCCGGACACCCCATCATGCCGGGCGTCCTGCAACTCGAGGCCATGGCACAGGCCGCCGGCATCCTGATGCTCAAGAAGGCCGACAACGCCGGCAAAATCGCCTACTTCATGGCAGCCGACAAGGTGAAGTGGCGCAAGCCGGTCAAGCCGGGTGACGTACTGCAAATCGACATCGAGGTGATCAAGGCACGGGGCAAAATCTGCAAGGCCAAGGGCGTCTGCTCGGTCGGCGGCGAAATCGTCAGCGAAGCCGAGATCGCCTTCGCACTGGCAGGCGAATAACCGGGATGATTTTTAACGAGCAACAACGAACCAGACGCTTGGCCAAGCGGAAGATCGAGCGTGCTGCCTCAGCGCCCCTTGGTTCCGAGGACGGCTGGGGACAGCCGTCCCTACCCACGCTTGGCCAAGCGTTTGGTTTTGAGAACGGCCTTGAGGTTGTCAACTTGTTAAGCCCCGAAGGGGCGAAATGTGATAGCCCGGGGCGTCAGCCCCGGGGTGGACGATCAAAAATATACGAAGCCCTGAATGGGTGGCACAATTGTGCAATCGAATTGTGTTGTCGCGGGAGCGTCATGGAGTGCGGCAGTCCCTGCCGCTTTCAGTGCGGTACAGTCGGTATCAAAGCGGTGCGGAGCACCGCACTCCAAGACGCTGGCGCGGAATCGTGGCAATCCCAAACGCTAACGAGTGTCGGGCTTGAAACTGAAAACTGAACACTTGAAACTCTCCACCCATGCCTGACATCCATCCCAGCGCAGTCATCCATCCGGACGCCACGATTGGCGACGGCTGCGCGATCGGCCCGTACTGTATCATCGGCGGGAACGTCACGTTGGGGGCGGGCAATCGGCTGCACTCCCACGTGGTGATTGACGGCCAGACGGAGGTTGGGTCGGACAACGACTTTTTCCCCTTCGCTTCCATTGGCCTGAAAACGCAGGATTTAAAATGGAAAGGCGGTACCACGTGGACGCGCATCGGGGACCGCAATACCTTCCGCGAAAACGTCACCGTCCATAGCGGCACTGGCGACGGCGAGGCGACGGTGGTCGGCTCCGACAATCACGTCCTCGCCTACTGTCACATCGCACACAATGTCGAGCTGGGCAACCACGTAATCATGTCCAACAACGGGACGCTGGCCGGCCATGTGATCGTGGAGGATTTTGCCATCGTCGGCGGATTGGCGGCGGTGCACCAGTTTTGTCGACTGGGAAAAATGTCGATCATCGGTGGCTGCTCCAAGGTCGTCAGCGACGTGGCGCCGTATATGATGGTGGACGGCAACCCGGCGCGCACACGTATGCCGAACAAGATTGGCCTCGAGCGTAACGGCGTATCGGAGGAGGGCAGGGAGGCGATCCGGCAGGTGCATCGGCTGTTTTTTCGGAAGGGCCTAACCGCAGCCAACGCCGTGGAGGCAATCCGAGCCGAGGTGCCGCAGTTGCCCGAGGTGGATCGCTTTCTCGCCTTCGTCGAGAGCAGCGACCGGGGCATCACCCGTTAAACAAGGCTTGGCCAAGCGCTTGGTTTGTCCTGTCCAAACGCAGAGGACGCGGAGGGCCGCAGAGGGGAATTCTTCAATAATGATTGCGCTAATTTGAGCACCCCTTACAGGGGTGATGCCATTTGCTAACGCTTACCAAGGGCGTTGCCTTTGGCTACGGTGAAGTCGCCCTGCAGGCGACACGCTTGGCCAAGCGCTTGGTTGGAAAGCTGCGGTTAATCCTAAGCTTTCCCTCCCTATGTTTTCTCTCTGTATTCTTCCGCGTCTCGGCGTCCTCTGCGTTCAAAAAGAGCTGACAGAGGATGCGGTTTAGACTTGGCCAGGCGACAAAAAAACCGCCCCGTTTCCGGGGCGGTCCTAAAGGGATATTCCAAGTCGCTTACTTGACCTTGGCGATGTGCTTGGCCGGATCCTTCTTGAATTTACCGGCGCAGTTGTTGCAGCAGAAGGCGACCGTGTAGGTCTTCTTCGGGTCAATCGCGCGGCCGCTGAGCGGGCACTTGTCGTTGACCGTCTTGCGGGCGACCTTCACCTTCTTGATGAGGTTGTCGGGGTCCTTCTCGAACTTGCCCTTGCAGTTATTGCAGCAAAAGCCGATGAGGTCGCCCTTGTAGCTGGCGGTGGCCTTGATGGCGTTGCCGCTAAGCGGGCACTTGTCGTTGATCGGGGCGGCCTTGACTTTGGCGATTGAGGCAGACGGATTCTTGGTGAACTTGCCCTGGCAGTTGCCACAGCAAAATCCCACCGAGTAGGTGGCTTCCTTCTTGACCGCGTTGCCGCTGAGCGGGCACTTGTCATTGACCGGGCCGGCGATGGCACTGACCACGACGACCAAACTCAGGCAACCCAGCAGGGTTCCGAGCCATTTGATTGCTTTGGATTTCATGATATTTCAGGTGTTAAAAAGCCTATACGGTGGCGTTCGGCAGGACGCTAGCGGGCTTTCCAACGGGGGTCAACCCCATTGTTATTCCTTTTTTGTTGCAAATGAGTGATGCGACTGAGTACAAATTTGCCCGACGAATCCGGCCGGCAACCCGTACATGAGGATCACACAGGAAATCGAGTCAGGCACACCACATGGGTTGCATCTGCTCCGTGATGCCAGCCGTGAGGGGCTGACGCTTTGTTTTCCCGGAGTCGGCTCCGCCTTTGCGCGAAAGAATAATCCCACCTGCCTGATCATTGTCAAGGGCGGCCGGACGATCCTTGTCGACGTCGGCACGTCCATCCCCGGCGTGCTTGAGACTCGGGGCATCAGCATCACCGACTTCGACTACTACCAGGTCACCCACAGCCATGCCGACCATATTGGTGGTCTGGAGGAACTCCTGCTCTACAGCCACTACGTCCTGAAAAAGAAACCGCAGATGATTCTGACCGAGACGTACCGCGATCTGCTTTGGGATCGATCACTGCGCGGTGGCTGCGAACACGCGGTTGGTGGCACGCTTGGTTTCGATGACCTGGCCGACTTCGTCGTGCCCGATCAGGTCGCCACCGAGCCGCGCGAACTTTACGAGGTCGAGGTGGAGGGGATTCGGTTGACGATCTTTCGGACCGTTCACATCCCCACCGGGGAGGACAACACTCGATCGGCGTTTTGGTCCACCGGCCTGTTAATCGATGGGCGGGTGCTGTTTACGGCCGACACGAGGTTCGACCCGGCCCTGTTCGAGCAACTGCCAATGGACGGAGTCGACACGATCTTCCATGACTGCCAACTGTACGAGCCGGGAGTGGTGCATCCGGCCTACTCCGAGTTGAAGACCCTCGACGCTGACTTGCGCTCCAAGATGCACCTCACGCATTATGGCGACACCTTCGGTGAATTTGATCCGGCCGCTGACGGCTTCGCCGGCTTCGCCCAACCTTGGGCCGTCTATCAGTAACCGCGCTTGGCCAAGCGCCTGGCTTGATTACAGGAATTCCTGCAGTGGCTTGACGCCGTAGCCTTTTTCCTTGAGCGCGGCAATGCCCTCGAGTGCTGCCTTGGCACTGCCGATGGTGGTGATAATCGGGGTGTTGGTGTAGACGGCGGTGGTGCGGATCTTGATTTCGTCTGCCCTCGGCACCTGGCCGTCGGGGGTGTTGATCACCAGTTGGATTTCGTTGTTTTTCAACAGATCGATTGTATTCGGACGGCCCTCGGCGAGCTTGTAGATGCTTTCGACTTCCAGCCCGGCCTCCTTGAGCACGGCGGCGGTGCCGCTGGTGGAGATCAGTTCAAAGCCCAGCTCGGTGAAGCGCCTGGCCAGGTCGATAGCTGCGCTCTTGTGGCTGTCGCTCACGCTGATGAACACGCGGCCGGTTAGCGGCAGTGAACCCCCGGCAGCCATCTGCGACTTGGCGTAGGCGGTGCCGAGGTCGGTGTCGAGCCCCATCACTTCGCCGGTGGATTTCATCTCAGGCGAGAGCAGGATGTCCTGCCCGAGAAAACGGTTGAACGGGAAGACCGATTCCTTGACCGCCCAGTAGTTCGGCACGATTTCACCTGTGAAACCAAGTTCCTTGAGCGTATTCCCGGCCATGACCTTGGCGGCGAGCTTGGCCAATGGCGTGCCGATGGCCTTGCTGGTGAACGGCACGGTGCGCGAGGCGCGCGGGTTGACTTCCAGCACGTAGACGGTGCCGTCCTTGATGGCGTACTGGACGTTCATAAGGCCGGTGACTTTCAGCTCACGTGCCATGGCGTCGGAGTAGTGGCGCATGGTGTCGAGCAGTTCATCGGACAGCGTGTGTGGCGGCAGGACCATCGCGGCATCGCCGGAGTGCACGCCGGCAAACTCGACGTGCTCGAGCATGCCGCCCACGACGACGGTGGCCTCGGCCGGATCGTCGTAATGGCCGACGTCGGCAATGCAGTCGACATCCACCTCGACGGCGTCCTCGAGAAACTTGTCGACCAGGACCGGGCGCTCGGGCGAAGCCTCGACGGCGGAGCGCATGTACTCCCGCAGCTCGGCGTCCGAGTAGACGATCTGCATCGCGCGGCCGCCGAGCACGAAGGACGGCCGCACAAGCACCGGATAACTGAGCCGGCTGGCTGCCTCGATGGCTTCCTCCTCATTGGTGGCGAGGCCGTTGGGTGGCTGCGGAATCTCGAGCTTGTGCAGCATGTCGGCGAACATCTCGCGATCCTCCGCGCGCTCGATGCTCTGGGGCGAGGTGCCGATAATGTTGACGCCGTTGGCCTGCAGACCAAGCGCGAGGTTGAGCGGTGTCTGGCCGCCGAACTGGGCGATGGCGCCCCAGCATTTTTCACGATGATAAATGTGCAGGACATCCTCGAGCGTAAGCGGCTCAAAAAAAAGCTTGTCGCTCGTGTCGTAGTCGGTGGAGACGGTCTCGGGGTTGGAGTTGACCATGATGGTTTCGAAGCCTTCCTCCTTCAGTGCGAATGCGGCGTGAACACAGCAGTAGTCAAACTCGATTCCCTGACCGATGCGGTTCGGCCCGCCGCCTAGGATCATCACCTTCTTCTTTTCGTTGGGCGTGACTTCGTCGTCCCCCCGGTCGTAGGAAGAATAGTAGTACGGGGTATAAGCCTCGAACTCCGCTGCACAAGTGTCGACAAGCCGGTAGCTGGGCTCGAGCCCGTGTTTCTGTCGCTCGGCGCGCACCTCGTCCTCGGTGCGTTTCGTGAGGTGGGCGATCTGTCGGTCGGAGAATCCGAGCGACTTAGCCTGGGCTAACAAATCCTTATACATTTCAAAAACTCGGCAGGGGGCCGGGCAAACTCCGCACAGTAATCCATAAACCTAGGGGTGTGTCGAGCGATTCCATTAATCACTTTTTTTTGAACTTTTGTTGTTTATTGCAATCAAAATGGTAAAGTTTTTGCGCATGATTTTTACTTTTGTTAAAAGATTAACCCAAAAAAGCTTCATACTTTGCTCAATATTAATTTGTTGGGGATTGATTAACGTTAAAGCGGCAGAGACTTCGGATGCGTTGAAGCTTGCACAGCAGCTTAATCAAGCATTTGTAGAAGTAGCCGATAAAGTATCAAAATCTGTTGTGGTGGTGCGCGTGGCTAAAAATCCGGGTGCTGAAAGCCAGATGAATGGGCAGTTTCGTAATAGTCCCTTTGATCAGTTGCCTGAAGATCTGCGAAAATTTTTCGAGCAACCGGAGCGTCGCGAGTCTCCTCAACGCCCTCGCTCTCGCGAGCCGATATTTGACGGGCAGGGATCCGGGATCGTTTACCGTGAGGACGGCATTATCATGACAAATCGCCATGTCATCGACGGTGCAGACAAGGTAAAGATTGTATTTAAGGACGGCAAGGAATTCGACGGCGAAGTGCTCGGGGTGGACCGCGAGTCCGACATCGGCGTGGTGAAGATCGATGCAACAGGTCTGACTCCGGCCAAAATCGGCGATTCGTCGAAAACCAAGGTCGGCGAGTTTGCGATCGCAATCGGTTCGCCGTTCGAACTGAATTACAGCGTCACCGTCGGGCATGTTAGCGCGAAGGGTCGCCGCGTGTTCTCCGATCAATTCATGTTCGATCAGGATTTTATCCAGACTGATGCCAGCATTAACCCTGGCAACAGCGGCGGGCCGTTGGTGAATATCTACGGGGAGGTCATCGGCATCAACACCCTCATCCGCGGGATGAACACCGGTATCGGGTTCGCTGTTCCGGTAAACCTAGCCGAGCGTGTGGCTGACATGTTAATCAAGGACGGCAAGGTTACTCGCGCTTGGCTCGGTGTGAGTATTACAACACTTCGCGAGGACACCGATCTGCGCGACTTGGCCAAGGGCGTGGAGGACGGCGTCGTTGTTCGGCAGTTTGTGCCGGGTGGCCCGGCGGAAAACTCCGATCTGCAACTGGCAGACATTATCACCTCCGTTGACGGTACGCTGGTCAAGTCCGCCGAGGAACTAAAGCGGTCGTTGAGATACAAGAGCGCCGGGGACACGGTGAAGGTGGGCCTGATGCGCGACGGTGAGGCCAAGGAGATCGACGTGAAGACCGGGGCGTTTCCGGATGAATTCACCGCCGTGGCGCGCGCCGGCCGCGGTGCCGAGGATAAGCCAAGCGAACCGGCCAAGGCCAATCTGCTTGGTATGACTGTGCAAGACTTGAATGCAGACTTGGCCAAGAGATTTGAGATCGAAGAAGGGGAAGGAGTCATCGTTGTGGCCGTGGAGGGCGAGAGCGTGGCAGCGGGGAAAAACATTGCTCCCGGCGATATTGTCACCCGGATCAACAGTACCCCGGTTAAATCCATCAAGACATTCAACGAAGCCACCGGGGAGTTGGATTTGAAAAAAGGTGTACTCGTGCATCTCAACAGCAAGGGCAGCCAACGCTTCGAAGTACTGAAAGAGTACGGCGAATAGCGCTTGGCTAAGCGGACTCGCAAGCTCGTCCCTCCAGTTTTGCACTTGGT
>DKGH01000122.1:8571-19285 GCA_002453165.1 Verrucomicrobia bacterium UBA6775 | reverse complement strand
TGGTTTTTATCAATCCCCCTGTTCGAAAGGCTGAAGGGCCCGTGCTGACACGGGATGATCTCGACAGCCAAAGCGATGCCATCACCGAACTGGCGAATGCTGAACAGGAACAAGTTACCGAAGTGACCGGTTTGGAAAACAATGAGCCGTCTGTGTCTGTACCTCCTCTGCTAGAAAAGATTCCTTTGCCTTCAGAAACTACTAACTTGATCACATCGGAAGAAGTACCAGTAGTGGGCACAAATCTCATCGAGTTAGCGCAACCTATTGTTGAACTTCCCCCATTACCGGATGAGATCGATGGTTACAAAACAGTAACATTTGATAAACTGGCATCTTTTGCATATGAGGTCCCGCTAGACCCGGTGACGAATAAGGTAGAGTTGGCAAAACTCAATGCTCAGATTCCTGAAGGTATAAAAAATTTTAATGAAAAGCCTGTAGCCATACAAGGTTTCATGCTTCCGCTCAAAGTCGAACAAGGCAAGGTAACCGAACTTTTGATTATGCGCGATCAGTCGATGTGCTGCTTTGGCACCGTGCCAAAAATCAACGAGTGGATCAGCATCAAAATGGAGGGCGAGGGCGTGGAGCCGATCATGGATCAGGCCGTGACTCTCATGGGCCAGTTGAAGGTGGGCGAAGTGATGGAGAACGATTACCTCGTGGGTATTTACGAGATGTTGGGCGATAAAATGATTGGCCCACTGGACCTCTAATCGGGCAGGCTCGCCCGCGGTGAATAGCATGGAGCACCGAGCGGAAATTGCAGTCGTGGGCAGCGGTTTCGGCGGGGCGCTCATGGCGATGGTTGCCCGACAGATGGGGCGAACAGTTGTGCTCATCGATAGGGGTACGCACCCGAGGTTCGCGATTGGGGAATCCTCCACGCCACTGACGAATCTTTTTCTTCAACAACTGGCTGAACAGTTCGATCTTCCACAGTTGCTCCCGTTCCGGCGCTGGGGGGAATGGCAGCGTGAATTTCCGGCGATCGGTTGCGGTTTGAAGCGGGGGTTTTCCTTTTTTCATCATAATCTTGGCCGGGATTTTTCCGACGACGAGAAACGGCAGCGCCAACTACTCGTTGCGGCCAGTCCGCGGGATGAGGTGGCTGATACGCACTGGTTTCGAGCTGATTTTGATCAGCATTTGGTTGGAGAAGCCCAGCGACTGGGTGTTGAGTATTTTGATCGAACTGAGCTGACCGCGTTTTGCGAAACTACGGACGCGGTTACGCTGCGCGGGGAACGAGAAGGTGAACCCGTCGAGTTTCGGGTTGGCTTTGTTGTGGATGCCACCGGGCCTCGTGGGTGTCTTTTTCGGTTGCTCGGCTTGGCCAAGCGGAAGCTGCCATCAATGCCTTCGACGAGTGGGTTGTTTGCTCATTTCCGAAATGTCGGCGTTTGGCCAAGCGCGGAAGGTGTGCCTTACCCGGTGGAGAATGCGGCAGTGCATCATGTGTTTAATGGCGGCTGGGTGTGGGTGTTGAAATTCAACAATGGCATCACGAGCGCCGGAATCGCAGCGAACGAAACACGAGCGAAGTCATTGCGGTTGGGCGAGGGGCGCGCTGGCTGGGATTGCTTGCTGGATCAGCTGCCGTCATTGGCGAAGCAGTTTTCCGGTTCAACACCCGTAAACGATTTTGTCTTTGCCCGTACGCTGTCCTACAGCACTGGCGACGTCGTAGGGAGGCGTTGGGCACTGCTGCCTTCGGCGGTGGGGTTTGTGGATCCGTTGCTATCGACCGGTTTCCCGCTGACGCTGCTTGGCATCCAGCGCTTGGCCAAGTTGCTGAGCGCTTGGCCAAGCGAGACTGAGTTGTCAGCGTATCGATGCAAGACACTTGCCGAGTTGGATCAGGTTTCCCGCTTGGTGGGTGCGCTCTATGCAAGCATGGATGACTTTGAGTTGTTCACTGCGTTGACCCAGCTTTATTTTGCTGCGGTCAGTTTTTCGGAAACGGCGCATCGCTTGGCAAAGCCGGAGTTGGCGGGATCATTTTTACTTTGTGATCGTACGGCGTTTGGCCAGGCAACACGGGAAATCTGCGAAGCGGTCGTGAACGGGGCCAGACGGAATGAGGTGCTGGCGAAAATCGCCGCGACGATTGAGCCGATCAATGTCGCCGGCCTTGCGGATCAAGCCAAGCGCAACTGGTACCCGGTGGATTTAGACGATCTATTTGGTGCGGCCGCCAAGCTGGATTCAACTGAAGCGGAAATTCGGGAGATGCTTCTGCGTGAGCAGTTGCTATAGTTACCGCCGATGAGTTGGTTGATGGTTGCATTGGGTGGTGCGCTTGGGAGCGTGGGGCGTTACGGGGTCGGGCTGGCGCTGACACGGTACGAAGCGTTTCCGATTGCGACATTGTTGGCCAACATCCTTGGTTCGTTGCTCATCGGCGTTTGTGCGGGAATGTTCGAGGGCGATCAAAGACGGCCGGCTGCGCTGTTTCTGATGGTTGGATTTTGTGGGGGCTTCACTACGTTTTCCGCGTTCAGCCTGCAGACGCTCGTCTTGATGCAGCAGCAGGCGTGGTTGAAAGCCGGAGGGAACGTGGTGTTGTCGGTGGCGGGGTGTCTGCTCGGCACATGGCTGGGTTTTCTCCTCGGCCAAGCGGTCAAAAAAAGCGCCTGAGCCAATTTTCGGTAAGATTCGACGCCAGGAGTGGCTTGGTTTACATTCCCGCCACTTGGATGCCAAAGCGCACTGACATCAACACCGTTTTAATCATTGGTGCCGGCCCGATCATCATCGGCCAGGCCTGCGAATTCGACTACTCCGGCACACAGGCGTGCAAGGCGTTAAGGGAGGAGGGCTACCGCGTGGTACTCGTTAACTCCAACCCGGCGACGATCATGACCGACCCGGAGTTTGCAGATCGGACGTACATCGAGCCGATCACGCCAGAGACGGTCGAGAAAATCATTGAGATCGAAAAGAAGGAGATCGAGAAAAGCGGCACCGAGGGCAAGTTGGTATTGCTGCCGACGCTCGGTGGGCAGACGGCACTCAATACCGCAATGTCGCTCCATCGAGCCGGCAAGCTGGACGAGTTGGGTATTGAAATGATCGGAGCCAACGCGGATGCGATCGAGCGAGGTGAGGATCGACAGGCGTTCAAGGATGCCATGTTGCGGATCGGCCTTGATGTGCCGTCCAGTGGCGTGGCCCATACACTGGATGAGGCACTGGAGATCGCCGAGCAGATTGGTTCGTTTCCGTTGATCATCCGTCCGGCGTACACGCTTGGGGGTACCGGTGGTGGCATCGCCTACAACCGCGATGAGTACGAGGAGATGATCAAGCGAGGCCTCGACCTCTCGCCGGTTACAGAGGTGCTGGTGGAGGAGTCGCTTCTCGGCTGGAAAGAATATGAGATGGAGGTCATGCGGGATCGCGCCGACAACTGCGTGATCATTTGCTCGATCGAAAACTTTGACCCGATGGGTGTGCACACGGGCGACTCGATCACCGTGGCTCCGACTCAGACGCTGACCGACAAGGAGTACCAGATCATGCGCGATGCCTCGTTTGCGGTGATTCGTGAAATCGGCGTCGAGACGGGTGGGTCGAATATCCAATTTTCAGTCAACCCGGAGAACGGCCGGATGATCGTCATTGAGATGAACCCGCGTGTGTCGCGTTCCTCAGCCCTGGCATCGAAGGCGACCGGGTTCCCGATCGCCAAGTTCGCGGCCAAGTTGGCGGTGGGCTATCTGCTCGAAGAGATTCAGAACGACATCACCCGCGAAACACCGGCGAGCTTTGAGCCAACCATCGATTACTGCGTGGTGAAGATCCCGCGGTTTGCCTTCGAAAAATTTCCCGCAGCCGACCCGACACTGAATACGCAGATGAAATCCGTGGGGGAGGCGATGGCGATTGGACGGACGTTTAAGGAGTCACTTCAAAAGGCGCTGCGTTCACTTGAGATCGGTCGCTCGGGACTGGGCGGCGATGGCAAACCATGGCGGATCGGGCAGGAGGTCTACGGCGATCGCGATATCCTGCCGCGCGAGTTGATCACTCAAAAACTGAGCGTGCCAAACGCGGAACGCATCTTTTTCCTGCGCCACGCCATGCGGGCCGGGTTCACCATTGAGGAGATTTTTGAGTTAACAAAAATCGATCGCTGGTTCCTCACGCAAATCAAGGAGATCGTCGACTTCGAGGAAGAGTTGGCCAAGTCGGCCTGACGATTTGGTGTGCTTGGCCAAGCGCTTGGTTTCTCAAAGAATCTTGATCAGGGCTTCGGCCATCTGGGATGGTGTCTCGGCAACGCTGATTCCTGCGTCTTCCATCGCTTCGATCTTCGCCTCGGCAGTTCCCTTGCCCCCGCTGATGATCGCCCCGGCGTGACCCATCCGGCGTCCCGGAGGAGCGGTGGTTCCGGCGATAAAACCGGCGACCGGTTTTTTGCAGTTCTCCTTGATCCAAGCGGCGGCCTCTTCCTCGGCTGAGCCACCAATCTCACCAATCATGATGATCCCGCGGGTGTCAGGATCGTCGTTGAACAGCTTAATGATATCGAGGTGGGTACTGCCGGGGACGGGATCGCCACCGATGCCAACGCAGGTGGATTGGCCAAGCCCGTTACAGGTGAGCTGCCAGACGGCCTCGTAGGTGAGCGTGCCGCTGCGACTAATGACACCGATGTCTCCGGCCTTATGAATGTAGCCGGGAGCGATGCCGATGCGACAGCCGCCGTGAGAATTTTCGCCTGTTCCCGGTGTGACGATGCCCGGGCAGTTTGGGCCGACAAGGCGTGTAGCCGAACCCCTGAGAGCGGCCTTGACCTCGATCATGTCGCGCACGGGGATGCCTTCGGTGATTGCGACGACAAGTTCGAGTCCGGCATCGGCCGCCTCCAGTATCGCGTCTGCCGCGAATGGGGGAGGGACGAATATCGCGGATGCGGTTGCCCCGGACTCCTGAACGGCTTCCTTCACGCTGTCGAAAATTGGCACTTGATCTTCAAATTTTTGACCGGCTTTACCGGGGGTGACGCCGGCGACTATTTGTGAGCCGTATTCCAGGCTGAGCTGGGTGTGGCGTCCGCCGAAGCTGCCGGTGATGCCCTGAACAAGTACCTTGGTGTCTGGTTTGACAAGAATGGCCATGTGATTCGAATTAAGTGGTTAGGCGGCGGCCTCGGAAACGACTTTTTTTGCGGCGTCCGCCATGCTGTCCGCAGTAATGAGTGAGATGCCGGACTCAGACAATGTTTTCCGGCCGGCTTCAACGTTGTTGCCCTCCAGTCTCACGACTAGTGGCAGCGTCAGGTGGGTTTCCTCTGCTGCGGCGACCACGCCCTCAGCGATCGTGTTGCAGTTCATGATGCCACCAAAAATATTTACAAGGATCGCCTTGACGTTTGGATCCTTGAGGATGATCTGGAAAGCTGCGGTGACCTGTTCTTTTGTTGCGCCGCCACCGACATCAAGGAAGTTTGCCGGGTCGCCGCCGTAATGCTTGATGGCATCCATTGTAGACATGGCCAAGCCGGCACCGTTGACGAGACAGGCGACGTTGCCGTCGAGCTTGATGTAGTTGAGATCAAACTTGCTGGCCTCAACCTCCAGCTCGGCCTCCTCATTGAGGTCGCGCATTTCAGCGATGTCCTTGTGGCGATAGAGGGAATTACCGTCGATGGAAATCTTGGCATCCACAGCGGCAACCTTTTGCGAGCCGTCCGGATTTTCCACGATGCACAAAGGATTGATCTCAACCATGGAGGCATCGCATTCCCACCAGGTCTTGTAGACGCCGGCGATGAGCTTGGCCCCGGAGTGGATCAACCTGCCGGTTAGGCCAAGCGCCTTGGCCAAGTTTCGCGCCTGAAAAGGTTGCAGGCCAAGCAGCGGATCGACCTGCAGCTTAACGATGGCGTCCGGGTTTGTCTCGGCGACCTCCTCGATATCCACGCCTCCTTCGCGGGAGACCATGATGAGTGGTTGGGAGGTTTCGCGATCCAAAAGCACGGCGAGATAAAATTCGGATACTATTTTTTCTGCACTGGCGACCAGCAGGGTATGCACTTTACGTCCGGCCTCCCCGGTTTGTTTGGTGACGATGGTGTTGCCGAGCATCGCGCTGGCCTTCTCGTGGACTTCGCCGGCTGTCTTGCAGAGATGAACGCCACCCTTGAACCCGTCCTTGAACACGCCCTTGCCCCGTCCACCGGAGTGGATCTGAATTTTCATGACCACCATCTTGTGGCCGTCGGCAAACAGCTTTTCCGCGATGGACCGTGCTTCGTCGGCGGTGGTGCAGGGTTCCCCGCCGGGCACCTCGACCCCGTGCTGAGCCAGCAGTTGCTTGGCTTGATATTCGTGAAGATTCATTTCTCCAAAACGCCAGAATTGGCGGGAAGTGGTGTAATGCGAACTCAATACCAACGCAAGCCGGATTGATTAAATAAAACAATTTCGAAAAAAATATTTGCGCAATGATGGATTAGTGATATTTTTCTTTTTTGCGGTGTTGACACTACGATTTGAAAATGTAAAAGAACCGCCGCAACCGGTTCTACGTGGAACTACGTAGGTAGTGTTTTTAAACTTAACCCGAGAACAAAAATACGAGCAATGAGCAAAAAAAATCAACTAGCAAATGAGGAATGGGATTTTTCTCCGATGGAGAAAGCCCCCCGCACAACTATCCAACGGGCCCTACTCTGGGAATTGGATCGCGAACTGGGAAGTGGCCGTGAGCCTTACATGAAATCTGGGGAGTACCGTCGTGGAGCCAGCAACGGCTTCAAGGGCAGTGCTTCCGGTGTGGTTGAGGCTGGTAAAGCCAATGAGAAGACCCTGCCGTTTGAGGACAGCTTCAACTTCCGCATCGACTGGTCCCAGCCGCGTGAGGTGTTGGAGGAGCAGTTCAGCGAATGGTTGGAGGGCAAGGAACGCTCCGGCAAGATGATGGACAAGCCGGCCCTCGGCAAACCGCGTGATGCGCTGACGATGCTCCGCAAGATGGCGATCGTTCGCCTCAAGTCCAACGGTTACTCGCTTCGCACCGCCGGGCAGATTTTCCCGGAGAAGAAGCGCTTCGTAGAGAGCCTCCAGAAGATCAACTGGACCACGGCCTCGCGCGAAGTGGAGAAGGCGCTGAATCGTCGTCGCAACAACCTCAAGATTATTGAGCGTTCCTTGAGTGGCAAAAACTGGAAGAGCAGTCTGTATCAGAACGCCTAAACCGGTTCCTCAGTTAAACTGTTTGATGTCCGTCGGGGTTAATTCCACGGCGGACATTTTTCTTGCGGCCATCACCCATCCAAGGCAAAGGCGCCGAACTGGATTGAACAGGTTGCCAACGCTGCACGCCTGGTTGACGACCAGGCTTAACAGGGTGGAGTAAACCCGCTGCGGCAGTGCCTGGCCGATGTTGGCGAGTTGGATGTCGAGGAACATCTGCGCCAGTGTGGTCAGATTGTTTCCGCGGCGTACCTCGTCGAGAATCTCGAAGTCCGCCTCCTCAAGCAGGTGCCGCAGGCCGTGGAGTGTGTAGCGGTAAAAGTCGTACGGTTCCTCATGCAGCGGCCACGTCATTGGCGCGGAGAGGATCAGGATACCGTCCGGCTTCAGCACGCGCGACATCTCGTAAACAACCACCTCCGGTTTGCGCACGTGCTCGAGCATTTGCGTGCTAATGACAGTGTCAAATGTGCCCTCACGGAATGGTAGCACCATGCTGTCTGAAAAAAAGTCGGCCCGGGTGGAATCGCCGTAAGATCCCTCCATCGTGATCGGATAGTCCGTACCGTAGTACTTCGAGCCGGAGGTGTTAAGGAGCGACTCGTAAGGCTTCATGCCGCAGCCAACGTCGAGGATCAAACCGGGCTTCACCCGATGCCGAAGCTCGCGCAATGCCAGCACGATACTGACCCGCTCGAGGTAATGCGGTCGGCGCTTGGAGGGGTGCAAAAACTCACGCTCCACTGCAGCTTTGATCCTGTCGCTTGGGTCACTCATTGCGGCGGTAACATCCGCTGGGCCAGAGGCGGGTCATTAGACCAAAGGGCAGTTGATCGGAAAAGTAAAACGGCCGCTTGGCCAAGCGCTCCTGTGTGATGCGCGGCTCATCGGCGATGTGCCGAACGAATTCATCGAAGATGCGGAAGTACTCGTTCTCGCTGTGTCGGGTGGTCAACTCGCGGGCCGCCTGACGCGCTTGGCCATGTGCATCCTCCGGCTTGGCCAACTGTGATTTAAGTCGATCTGCCGCTTGGCCAAAGTCGAACGCGTTCCAGATAAAGTCAGGGCCAAGCTTGGCTGCATACTCATCGCCACCACAGCCGATGGCTGGGCAGAGCGGAAGTACCCCGGCGCTGAACGCCTCGAGCATCGAGATCGGCAGTCCCTCGTAGTCGCTCACGCTGGTGATAAAATCCCAGCCACTGAGAACGGAGTAGTATTCGTCCCCGGATTTGCGGCCATGAAAAACAGTCCGGTCACTTGGCAATTGCTGCCTCAACGAAGTTTCCCTCGGCCCGTCCCCGAGTAATTCGAAGCGGTAATCGATCTTCGCTGCGTCAAACGCCTGTAATAGGGCGGGGAGTCGTTCCACCCGCTTTTGTTCGTCCTGCATACGACCCACCCAGCCGATGACAACAGGTCGCTTGGCCAAGGGCTCCCGCGTGGGCATCTCGGCGAGGCCGTCGACCGGATAGGGGATGAGCCGGATTCGATCTCCCTTGGCCATCTCCGGCAGGCACTCGGCCACCAACTCGACCAGCGCATTGCTGACACAGAGTACGCCGTCGAGCAGTCCCTGTTGGGATCGTAAAAACGGCCGCAGGTCGGTCCAATCGGAATGGAGCAAGCCGATCCGCCGCTGTGCCGGCATGAGGTCGGCCAAAAACTGCAATCCCCACATATTGTGACAAATCGCCACGGAATCGGCGAAAGAGGCCGAGTTTCGGCTGAATTTTGCCCGGATGCCGCGGATGGAATCCCAACCACCAAGTCCGAGGCCGGTAATGTTGGGTTCTGCAATGGAATTCGGCTCGAAACCGAACAAAAAACGGGAATCATGGCCTCGCGCCTCGTCGTCTTGTTGGTGCCGTTTCAGGATGGATTGGACGCCTCCCAAATTGCGGAAATATGTGAAAAAATGAGTGAGACGCATCTCGGGGCCGGGCACATGGTCGGGGAGCCGAACTGGGGAGTCAAACGAAACCACGGAAACATGGATGCAACCGGCTGGAGATTGTTCAAAAATGTACTGACAATGTATTGACAATGTATAGCACGAGAGTAGGTTGGGGCCAGCGGATATGGAATTTGACTGGGCAGATTTGCCGTTTGAATGGGAAGGATTGACCTCGAAGGACGTGGAGGAGTCGTTCGAGGATCCGTTTTCCTGCAAGTTTTTGCCAGATTCGCCCCGTTTTTCAGAGCAATCGCGTTATTTTAACTTGGGCATGTCAACGTCCGGGTATGGAATATTCAGCGTGTATCGGACGAATGGAAAACAAATCCGAGTGGTCATGGCGAGAGGGTTCACGGAGGATGAAACCTTCTTTTACCAGAGGAAGATGAATCAGTTGATCGGTTAAGCGCCATGAGACGACAAACCAGATTTTACCGGAATGAACCAGATAACCGATTGGGAACACGTACCGCAGTTCGAGGACGAAGTGGCCGAGGCCGCCTATTGGGCAGGCACGAGTATTGCGCCGCGGTTGATGGAGTTGGCGTTGGTTCGGAGTGGCGAGAGCACCGAGTCGGTCACCATTTCGCTACGGATGGATCCCCGCATGCTCTCCAAGATCAAGCGGCTGGCCCGGTTGCGGTACCTTGGTTACCAAAGCATGATTAAACAGTGGTTAAGCGAACGATTGGAACAGGAAACGAAAGATCAATGAAACGACCGAAACGAAAAAACGGATTTACGCTGATCGAGTTGCTGGTGGTCATTGCGATCATCGCGATTCTCGCTTCACTCGTGGTGGGTCTGAGCGGTACGGCGGGCCGCAAGGCAACCGAGTCCCGCGTGAAGGCGGAGTTGGCTGCGATCGAGACAGCAATCGAGGCATACAAGCAGAAGTTTGGCCACTACCCACCCGACAACCCTGACACGCCGATCCTCAATGGGCTTTATTACGAGTTGACCGGTGCGCTTTATAGTCCCACACGAAGGACGTTCAGGGATCCCATGTCAGGGAACGTGATGGATCCCAAATTGATCAAGGAACACTTTGGGGTGGAGGGATTCGTGAATGCCAGCAAGACCGATGGCGAGTTGAAGAAATTTTATGAACCACGCCCTGAGAACGTTCGTCACATCAGCGAGGAGCATGACGATGATGACGAGGGGCACGGCCACAAGAACCATCACTCGGATGAAGTGCATGTCCTCTGCGTTCCGTCACCTTGGCCATTGAGCCGAGATGACCATCCAGTGCGACACCACGGCAAGGTGGCCAAGGGGATCAACCCTTGGAGGTATGTTTCCGGCGGGCCAGTGAACAATGTGCAGCAGTATGACCTTTGGGCCGAGTACGTGGTAGGTGACGAGGTGTGGGTGATCAGCAATTGGAAGAGTGAACCGTTCCCGAAAGCACAGCTATCCCGGTACTACAAAAAGAAACTACGATGAGCTTACAATTTATGAAGTCAAAAAAGATGCAGATTAACTGGAAGGCCAAGCGCTTGGCCAAGCGCGGTTTTACACTGGTGGAGTTGCTCGTGGTGATCGC
>DKGH01000122.1:0-8229 GCA_002453165.1 Verrucomicrobia bacterium UBA6775 | reverse complement strand
ATCATCGCCATCCTGGCCGCGATGCTTTTGCCGACGTTGAGCAAGGCCAAGGACACTGCCAAGAAGGCTCAGGCCAAGACTGAGATGCAAAACATCGCCGGGGCGGTTCGCCAATACATCGCTGAGTACACGCGTTCCCCGATCCCTTCGCAGGTGGCTAAGTCGCTCACCATGGCTGCGCCGGATTATACGTTTGGCACGATGCACTCGACCGGCAGTCGCGCGAGGCTCTTGAAAAACAAGGGTGGCGAGAGTCTGCCGAAGATCGCGTCGCCGGGCCGGTATCAGGTGAGCAACGCCGAGTTGGTGGCGATTCTACAGGGACTGGAAGTGTTCCGGAACGGTCGGCGCACCTCGAACAGCAATCACAAGATGAACCCACGCAAGGTTGCATTTTTGAATGCCAAGAATGCCACTTCCGAGTCGGCTCCCGGCGTGGGAGTGGACGGTGTTTACCGCGATCCATGGGGCAACCCTTACATCGTGACGGTGGATGGCAATCACGACGGTAAAACGATTGATGCTTTTTATGGTCAGGGCTCTGTCTCCGCGGCAGGGAAGGGAGCCGGATTGAATGGCCTGACCAAGACGAAGGTTGGTTACAATGCGAACACCCCGGTGATGGTCTGGTCGTTTGGTCCGGATGGCATGGCCAGCGCGGACGCCAAAGGCAACGCCGGCGTCAACGACGACAATGTGTTGAGTTGGCAGTAACGCCTGGCCGCTTGGCCTATGTGATGGACGACACGAATTACAAACAACAGCAAGGAGCGGCGCTTGGTAAAGCGCTTTGCCAAGCGAAGCGCACCAGGGTGAGTGCGTTTACGCTGTTGGAACTGCTGGTTGTCATCGCCATCATGTCCATCATTGTGAGCACCTCGCTGCCAGCGTTGCAGGGGTTGGGGCGCACCGGCAAAAACACCGGGGCGGCGCGGCAAGTGCTGGAGGATTTACGTTATGCCCGGCAGGTTGCCCTGCGAAACCGGTCGGACGTGTACATGGTTTTCACGCCGTCGAACGTCTGGAGCATCATTCGAAATGTGGACCGCGAAAAATTGCCACCCCGTAAAAAGGATCCCCGGTTGTTGTCGCTGACCAACATGATTGAGAAGCAGTACAGCGGATACGCGATCGTATCGATGCGGACGGTTGGGGATCAGCCCGGCCAAAAATTTCCCAACTATCTGACCGAGTGGAAAAAACTGCCATCGGGAATGTTGATCGCGCCCCACAAGATCACCCTGGCAGGCCAAGCTGGCGGATTTCAGGCGCAGTCAATCCCGTTTCCCATTTCAGATAGCAGCCCGGCGATATTGCCGGCGGTGGGATTCAACTCTCGCGGCCAACTCAAGTCCGGACGCGACGAGGTCATCCCGCTGGTGTCAGGCAGCGTGATGCACGAGCAGGATCGATTTGGAAATTACCGGCCGTCGAGGCCGGATGTGCAGGTCACCGGTGGGTACGAGGACACAGTCGAAAACGGGCAGTTCAAGCCTGCTTACCATCATCAAATCCGGATCAACTCCATGACAGGTCGTGCCCTGCTTGAGGAATGGCCTAGTGAGGAAGACTTGAAATGAACCTGAAGATTCCAAAAAATCAACGCCAGTGGACAGCTGGTTTTACGATGATCGAGTTGGTCATCTGTCTTGGAATCATTGCGTTTGCGTTGGTTGCCATCATCGGTGTGTTGCCGGTGGGGATCAACGTGCAGAAGGACAACCGCGAGGAGACGATCATCGTGCAGGATGGGATGTATTGGATGGAGGCGATCCGGAGTGGTGCCACCGGTCTGGATAACCTGACCAACCATGTGGACTACATCCGCATCGACGAGACCTCGAACCGTGCGGGCTATCGCTGGGAACCGGTGCCGGCCGGGGCGGGGGACAACCATTTTTTTCTGCCGGGAGGTGCGGAGATCATCGGGCTGCTGAGTATGCCGGTGCAGGCCGACCTGGTGGGTCCGGTGACGGTGAAAAACTGGCCGCAGGTCGACACCCGTTCCGGGGAGTACAATTACATCCGGGCCAAGGTTCGAGCGATCACTGGCAGCGCTGTTGATCATGCGGAGTTTGCCCGTGAGATGGCGTTCTCCTATCGGCTTACATCGGAAGTGCGTCCGGTACGAACTGTGGAAGATTGGGCGGGGTATGACGGCACGGGGGTTGGGAACGTCAACAGGTTTCGCAAGTTGAATTTTTTCGAGGTCAAGTTGACGCTGGAATGGCCTGTGTTCGAGTTTGGCGGCAAGGAGAGGGTGGGGCCGAACAAGCGCGTGTTTCGCTCGATGGTTTCGGGTCGATTGGTGAACCGTCAGATCAACCGTCTGATGTCGGATCGGAATACCGGGCAGTTTCCAGAGCATCCGAACTCACCGTTTTTCTTTTTTGAACCGCACAAGTTCAGCACACCGAATTTCGTTACACAGTAGATGATAATCGCATCCACCAACAGGCCGTTGCAGGCCAGCTTCAAGCGGGGATTTACCCTGCTCGAAATGCTCGTGACGGTGTCGGTGATGACGATGATAATCTACGTGCTCTATGCATTGTTCGACACGACACAGAGCGCACTGCGTAAGAACGCAGCACAGGTGGACGTCAACGAGGGCGGTCGCGCGGCAATGGAAATGATCGTCCGCGAACTGTCTCAGATGGAGGTAAGCGGTTATCCGCCGGTAATGGATCAGGTAAGCGGCCGCGTGTTGTCCGGCAGCAAGAGCTTTCATTCCCGCCCTACGCCGGGTACCCAGCCGTTGCTGCTCGCCTATCAGTCCGACGCGTTGACGGCGGAGGCCACAGCTTCCGATCTGGCTCAGGGATTTAGGACAAACGTTCTGCAGGACTTTACTTTTACCAGTCGTGGCGAACTTGGCTTCGACATCACGAGTTTCCGTGTGGTCAATGTGGAGAACGGGATTGGGATGCTGGGTCGCTACGGAACTGCCGGGTCGCTGCACACGACGGATCCTCGTGCCACGATGGTCAACAAGTCGCTGGCATTTAATTTGCACTTTGACGCCGCTGTCGCGCAGCCATCGGATTCCGGCCTGTTCCAGCCGATCACAGACGGGGTGATTCATTTTCGCATCACGGCGTTCGACCAATATGGCCGCGAACTGTTGGCGACCGCCGCTTGGCCTGATCCGCTTGGCCTAAATCTTGAGCGGCTCAACTCTCAGGGCCAAGCGCTGTTCATTCCCTTTCCTAACCGGCCGGTGGACGGCACGCTGGTGCAGGAACCAGCCCATCAGCAGCACGCCTGGTTTTACGGGGCGTTGCCGGCTTATTTTGACGTGGAGATGGCGGTCATAGAGCCAGATGTTCTCGCACAGGTCAGGCAGATGGCACCAGCATTTCAGGCGAATTTTCTGGGGCAGAAAATCAACAAGGTCACGCTGTTTCGTCAGCGCGTACCGATCAGGCAGACACGGTGAAGTTTTTCAGGGCAAAACGCGGCGCGGCACTGGTCATCACCCTAATCATGTTGGGGATGGTGACCGCGATGGCGGTGGTGTTTCTCTCGATCAGCCGTCGCGAGCGGGCCTCGGTCTCGGTGATCACCGACCAAGCTGGTGCCCAGTTGATGGCCGAGACCGCCACGGCACAGGCGCTCTCCAAGGTGGTCAGCCGGATGGTGACCACGCAGAATCCTTTGGCTTATGGCTTGTCTGTTTCCACCAACTACATCAACCGCGTTGGTTATCTTCCAGGAAACTTGTCGGCTACGAACGTGGGTTATGTTTATCCGAACGGTAAGCCGCTGAACCAGAACGACTTGTTGATGAACTTGGCCAAGCTGCAGCATCTGCCTCGGCCGCCGGTGTTCGTTGACACCAATGCGCTAGGCTGGCGACCGAAAAATTTTACCAGGACAGACGACTTCCGGTTCTTTCTTGATATCAACCGTAACCGGGCCTACGAGCCGACTGGACTGCAGGTGGTGACCAACTTTCAGGGCCGCCCGGTCGTGGGGCAGGATGGTCTGTTGATGACCGATTACTTTGTCGGCGACCCCGAGTGGATTGGGGAACTTGACAATCCGGATGCGCCTCACAGCCCAACCAATAAATTCATCGGTCGCTATGCTTACATGGTGCTGCCGACCGGGCGATCGCTGGATATCAACTACATCCACAATCAGGCGCGCGACCCAATGAAGCGCAACCTCGACAGGCCAAGCGGCCGGGGTAACCAGTACCTTTACATGCGCAACCAGGGCGTGGGCTCGTGGGAATTGAATCTGGCGGCTTTTCTCGCACAGTTAAACCCGATCCAGTGGTGGTACTACTATGACTGGCTTGGTCGCCCTGTGAACGCGAACGGTCTCGAATACCCGCGGGCCGATCGGCTCTCCTTCTCCGACTCCCGGGATATTCTGTTGCACCGTTACAACGGCTCCCGTCGTGACTGGGTGCCGGGCGACAACGTGCCACAGGGCTTGGCTAGCATGGTGACATCGCTTGGACTGCCGTTTAACGAGGCGTCCCGGTTTGGGTTTAACATGGTGGACGACTACTCCGACGGGCCGTTGGTGTTGAACGACACGCCGATGCTGGACAGCGAGGACGGGCTGCGAACTGACCCGGTGACCGCCCCTTGGCCGGGCGCGGATAACCCACGACGATTCACCGACGTTCAGCAACTCCTGACTTTCCAGCAATACATTGAGCCGCCGATGCGGGCGACCAACTTCGTCAGTCGTCTTCGCCAGTCGATGGAGGTGAACCCAAGGAATTTCCGTGCCCGCAAGAGGCTGGACTCTTACGATCGCTACACGTTTTACCGGTTGCTTGGGCAGTTGGGCGTCGACTCCGCGCCAGCGTTGCGGGGCAAGATCAACATCAACCATGCCAACGACTGGCATACTGGCTACAACACCCAGACCAACTGGACGGCGAACGAGTTTATCAATCGCGCCGCCCACGCGATGCTGCGGGCCAGTGTAAAGTCACAGGTTCTGACGAACGCAACCACCAAGGATGCCTACAATGTCTACTCGATTGGGGAGACGCTGGTGAACCCGGACATCGGCATCGCCGGGTTGCGGCATCCGAAATTTCCGATCCCGCAAAACTACCTCTTCTTCAGCCCGACTAATGCAGTCTCCACTGGCATTCAGATTTATCCGACTAACGCCTACTCGGCCAACATCCACCGTTTGGTGCAACTGGCGGCAAATATTTACGATGCTACGTCCAACCACATTAATCTTGCTGCCGCGAGCAGGGCGGGGCCGTTCATGCCGACCGTCATGCGGCCGGTTTTCCGTAAATTCCAGAGTCCCACCAACGGCCCACCGGGTGTGTTCATTTCGCACTATGCTGAGGTGACCAATGACTGGCGTAAATGGGCAAGGCCGCAGCGTTTTTATGATCTGACCAACGTGGTGTGGTCACCGCGTTTTCCTTTCTACGACGGCACGCCGGCCACTGATCTCGAGATAAGTATTCACGGCATGCCGTGGATCGTGGGGGCCAAGAAGGGGCTGCCGAATTTCAACGAGTACTCGGTGGAATCGCTCGTTCAAGTCTCACGTCGGCTCGAGGTCAACAAGCAGCACATCAACAACATACATCCGTCGATGAGTGCCAATTGGCGGACGAACCAAATGTATACGCTTGGCATCACGAACGTGTTCGGCATGGAGGCGTGGAATTCCTACACCAGCACCTATCCGCGCCGCCTGGCGATGGACGTGCGGCAATCCTACCAGATTGGCCTGTGGGATCACGGCATCACCAACCGCGCCGGGCAGGTTTTGCCGGTACTGATCACCAATCTCGTTTCGCGACCGTACCGCAATTTCACAACGCTCAAGAGCAACTGGCTGGGTGGTGAATTCAAGGTGCCGCTGCGGGCCGCCACCACCACGGTCACCAACTCGATCTATAGCACGGCACGGAAGCGGTTTTATCCAGCGAATCGAGCGTTCACGAATGTGTTCGAATCCGGGTTCGCAGTGCCGGACTGGAAACTGCATATCACGAACCGCGTGCAATACTTCCTGCTCGACCTCGATCTGAATCGCGTGGTCGATGTGGTGAATCTCGACGACATGGTGACGTCGATGGATATCACCACGCAGTTGAGTGGTCAGCGACCGGGGTCGGCCGGTTTGTTTGCGGGTAGTGGATTAAATGATGGCTCGTTCTGGAAAACCAACCGCGTCAATCCTTCGCAGGGCAATGCGAGTCCGACATTGGGTATTGTTGACCAGATTCAGGTTTCGCGCGGGCACCGTCAGGTCAGCCAGGGTTTTTGGCGCAGCTACAACAGCGATCCATACGCCGGCCGAAATAAGGACAAGGCGATTCAGGATTTTGAGGCATTCCTTCAGGGGCAAAATCGCCCGCGGCGCCCATCTGACCTGATTCGCAAACAGGCGCCATACACGCCGGCCCGGAAGTTTTACAAGCGCACCTCGTGGCAGGCCAACGATCCGCTCGTGCACTACACGATCAACGATCTGACCGATCCGCTGATAACCGATGCGAATAGCATGAACAATGTGCTCCAGATTCGCCCTCCAAGCGTCTCCTCAGCGGAAGTCATCGCCAAAAATAGTAATCTCGGCCGAGTGAATGAGCGTTACCAACCGTGGGGTGGCGGCGGTCAATTGGCTGGCATTAACGCCTTTAATTACTACGTAAAGGATCCGCTCGTTGTGAACAGCGATGCGTGGAAATTCCCGGCGAACAAGTTCCCCGGCATCGGTTGGCTGGGGCGTGTCCATCGCGGCACGCCGTGGCAGACGATGTATCTCAAGTCAGGCGTGGCTTCGTGGACCAACTGGTGGTCGTGGGCTGGCAGCGTTGGGACGCACCCGACCAACGACTGGGGTCTGCTCCAATTGTTCACGGCGGCACCTAATGAAAATGCCGCACGCGGTCTGCTCTCCGTCAACCAAACCAACTCGGCGGCCTGGGCGTCTGTCTTCGCCGGTATCCCGGTTTTGTCCAATTCCCTGCCGGACAGCCCCACACTCGGTGCATACGTGGCATACAACGGCACGGAGGAGACGCCACACATCATTCAGCCGTCCATCCCGCCTTACAATCCCCAGTATCCCCAGTTGGATTGGATCCTTCACGGCACACACGGGCTGCCGACGTTCTGGGTCAACGGCCGGTCGAATGTGATCAACGGCCTTTACCAGCAGCGAGCGGCCATGGGCGGTTTCCGGAATCTCGGCGACATTCTCTCCACGCCAACGCTCACCGAGTTTTCACCGTACCTCAACCTTGGCCGCGAGCAGTTGGCGGTCAGCGGCGTGCCGACGGAGCAGCAAAAATATGCTATTCACGAAAACCTGATGGAGTGGCTGCCGCAGCAGATTTTGTCCCTCGTCAAGGAGGACGAACCGAGGGTGACGGTGTACGGTTTTGGGCAGACGCTCAAGCCGGCCGAGCAGTCTATCGTGACCCGACCGGGACAGTTTTACGGAATGTGCACTAACTACACCATCACCGGTGAAGTCTTCACCAAGACCACCTATCGGATGGAGGAGCAGTGGGAGGGAACAAACAAGGTCTACCGCGCCGTGGTGGAGGATTACCAGGTGTTGGACGAGCTGTAGCACAAGATGAAAAACAGGCAGACACTCTCCGCGGTTTTGTTGACGATGGTCATCGTCGGCTTGGCGTACTTGAGTTTTCGGCATGGGCCGGAGGAGGCGTCGATCGAGTCGCCGGCCGGGCCGCTTGGCCAAGCGTCTACCGCGGAGGCCGCGACACTTGCCCGCTTGGCCAAGCCAGTAGCTCTCCCGGCCACGGCGCCGGAAACTGCCAACTCTGAAGCGGTAGAGGAGCAATATCCGCATCGGCTCCGCAACACAAAAGAGTCAATCGGCGAACTGGTGCGCAACGAGAAGGCAGTGTTGCTGCGCAACGCCTTGATCGACACCTCGCTTGGCACCGAGTTGGACATCCCGGACTCGCTTCGCGCCGGGGCCGATCCAAAGACTTACATCGCACAGGCGCGCGGGCCGGTCACGGCGGCATTCCGCCGGCATATAACCTCGGCCGGTGGACGGATCGTTTCCTACATCCCGAACAACGCCTACCTTGTCCGCTTGGATTCCGGCGGGGCTGATCGCTTGGCCAAGTGGCCGGGTACGCAGTCAGTGCTACCGTTTGAGCCGTACTACAAGCTGGAGATGAAATTGCTGGAGATGGCCGTCGCCGGGCAGGCACTGCCGGAGGATGCGCTGCTCAACGTGGTGTTG
>DKGH01000143.1 GCA_002453165.1 Verrucomicrobia bacterium UBA6775 | reverse complement strand
GTCGCGCTTGAGGATGACCTTGCCAGTGCGAAAGCTGCATTTACGGTCCTTGCCGGTGTTCTTTTCGCAGACGAAGGCACGGCCGTGTTCGTAGACCAGCCCTTTGCACTTGGGGCAATCGCCGATCGATTCCTGTCCGCTGAAGTCGACTTCCTCCTCGTCATCGTCGTCGTTGCCAAAGTCGAACTCGACCTTGTGCTCGGCGGTCAGCTTCAACTCGGCGGAAAACGCGCGGCCCATCTTGCTGCGAAACCCATCCAGCGGCCCGATGCGCCGGTTGGCAACCAGTTCATCCGCCTCGGCCAGTTCGAACTGTCGGCCGCCCATGATTTTCCAAAACCCAAAATCACAGTCCATAAACTCGCAATGGAACCGCTTGTAGGTCTCCTTGACCAAGCCACCACAATTCGGGCAGGCGGTCTCGAGTTTGCCATAGTCGCCGGGAACTGTGTCGCCGTCGTAGGCCTTGGCCGCCGTGACGATCCGGTCGGTCATCGAGCGGATCTCGTTCATGAACGACTCCCGGTCGAAATTCCCGCGCTCGATCTCCTTGAGCTTAAACTCCCAATCGCCGGTCAATTCCGGTCTGGACAGCGCATCCACCTCCAGTGCCATCAACAGCGTGATCAGTGAGAACGCCTGCGCCGTGGGGATCAGTTCGCGCATCTCGCGCACCATGTACTTGTGGCGAATCAATTCCTCGATGATCGACGCGCGAGTAGCCGGCGTGCCGAGACCCTTTTCGCTCATCGCCTCGCGCAGTTCCTCGTCGTCGACCCGCTTGCCGGCGTGCTCCATCGCGCTGAGCAATGTGGCCTCGGTGTATCGTGCCGGCGGCCGCGTGGCCTTGGCCTCGACGTTCACCTCGCTGGCGTTGACCGACTCGGCCTCGGCCACGGGAACGAGATGCCCGGCGTCCTCCTTGTTGCTTTGGTCACGCCCGTAAACTGCAAGCCAACCCGGCTTGACCAGCACCTTGCCCTCCGTCTTGAACGGCTCGCCCTCGACCCGCGTGATACGTGTGGTAACGAGAAATTCCGCCGACGGATAAAACACAGCGAGGAACCGTTTCACGACGAGGTCGTACACTTTCAGTTCCTGTTCCTTGAGCGTGGATGGCGCCGGCTTGAGGGTGGGGATGATCGCGAAGTGATCGGAGATCTTCGCATTGTTGAACATCTTCTTGTTGCCACCGTGCACCCAGTCGTTCTTGAGAATGTCGTTCGCGATACTGCCGTAGTTCGCTTGGCCAAGCGCGCCGATGGTTTCCTTGATCGTGTCGACGTAGTCCTCTGGTAGGCAGCGCGAATCGGTTCGCGGATAGGTCAACACCTTGTGACGCTCGTACAACGCCTGCGCGATGCCAAGCGTGTTGCGCGCCGAGAAACCAAACCGCGCATTGGCTTCGCGTTGCAGCGTGGTCAGGTCGAAGAGCATGGGGGCAGCCTGTTTCGACGGCTTGCTCTGCTCGGTCACCTCGCCCGCTTGGCCGTCGCACTTGGTCTGAATACCGTCCGCCCTGGCCTGTTCCCAGATGCGTTCCGCCCGCTTGTGGGCGTTGTCCGGGTCTTTTTTGAATCCCTCGTCGAACCACCGACCGGTGTACTCCCCAGCCTCAGCCTGAAACGTGGCGTGCACCTCCCAGTAATCTTCCGGGACAAATGCACGGATTTCCTTCTCGCGATCGACCACCACGGCGAGCGTCGGAGTCTGTACCCGGCCGACCGGTGTCAGGTAAAAGCCGCCGCTCTTGGAGTTGAACGCCGTCATCGCGCGTGTGCCGTTGATGCCCACAAGCCAGTCCGCCTCGCTCCGGCAGCTCGCGGCGTTTGCGAGCGGCATCATCGCCTCGTCGGTTCGCAGATTGGCAAAGCCCTTGCGGATAGCGTCCGGCGTCATCGACTGCAGCCAAAGCCGCGTGACAGTCTTCTCCGCCATTTTTTTCTTAAGCTTCTTTTGCGCGTACTGGATGATGTAGCGGAAAATCAGTTCCCCCTCCCGGCCGGCGTCACAGGCATTGACGATGGTGTCGATGTCCTTGGTGCGGAGCAGGCGCATCAGTACCTTTAGCCGCGACTCGCTCTTGGCGATCGGCTGAAGGTCAAAATAAGTGGGGATGTGGGGCAGCTTGTCGAAGGTCCACTTGCCACGCTTGATGTCCTGATCCTCCGGGACGATCAGCTCCAGCAGGTGGCCCACCGCGGAGGAAACAAAGTATTCGTCGTTCTCAAAAAAGTCCTTCGACTTGTCGCGCGGCGCCTTGAGTACACGGGCAATATCGGTTGCGACCGACGGTTTCTCTGCGATAACCAGTGTTTTTCCCACGACTTTTGTTGGTAAAATTCAACGACTCAGCGCTTGGCCAAGCGCGGCCAAGTCACGCGGCGCGGAAAATGGAGAAAAACCAAATCCAAGTCAAAGCCCAAAAAAAATATTTCTGAATTGATAATTCGCGGAAGATTGCGAACTCAACTTGGCGACTCGTTGGCCAGGCAGTTGATTTGGTTCGCGGCGAAGGCGGCCCCGAAACCGTTGTCGATGTTGACCACCGTCACGCCGCTGCCGCAGCTGTTGAGCATGCCAAGCAGCGCCGCCAACCCGCCGAAGTTCGCCCCGTAGCCGATGCTTGTCGGGACGGCGATCACCGGTCGGTGCACCAGCCCGGCCACCACGCTGGGTAGTGCCCCCTCCATGCCGGCCACGGCGATGATCACGCTGGCCTCGCGCACTCTGGGCATACTCGCAAGCAGCCGGTGCAGACCGGCCACGCCGACGTCGTTCACGCGCAGCACCTCGTTGCCCATGAAATCCGCCGTCACCGCCGCCTCGTCGGCCACCGGCAGGTCACTCGTCCCCGCGCAAAGCACGGCGATGCTTCCCCCGCGCTTGGCCAAGCGCTTGGCCTCGACCGTGATGCAGCGGGCCGACTCGTGGTACCTCGCCTCCGGCAGCTTGGCCGCCACGGCCACCGCGTGGGCAGCGTCCGCCCGGGTCACCAGCACGCGATCCTCCCGGTCCATGACCTTGGCCGCGATGGAGGCAACCTGTTCCGGCGTCTTGCCGGCACCGAATACGACCTCGGGAAATCCCTGCCGCAACGCGCGGTGCGCGTCGACCTGCGCGAAGCCAAGATCGTCGATCGGCTCTGCGCGGAGGGCGTTGAGCACGGCGGCTTCGTCCACTTCGCCGGACTTGAATCGCTGCAAAAGCTGGCTGGTTTCCTCTGGTATCACCGGCTGGGAATTAACATTCCGGACGGCGCGGCGTCACGCGGAATCGCGCCCCGACCCCGGGAAACTCCCTTGACCCCTCTCGAGGCGAGGACTAGCCTCCGCCTCGTTAACGTTATTCGACGTTGGCATGCGGTGCGTGAGCGCCGAAAAGGAGCAACAACCCGGGGCCCCGAGCCCAAAACCGATTTACCATAGTGGAATTCAAAGACATCAAAAGCATTGTCGACTTGATGAAGAAGAACTCCATCTCCGATTTTGAGATGGAGAAGGAAGGCTTCAAGATCAAGCTGCGTCGCACCGACGGCACCAAGACGGACGACGTCCAGGTGCAGCACTATCTGCCCCCGGCCTCGGCGGCGCCCGTCCCGATGCCAGCCGCAGCACCGGCTGCCGCACCGGCGGAGGAGCCGCCCGCGTCCAACGACCCGGAGATCAAGTCACCCATGATCGGCACCTTTTATCGTGCGCCCTCGCCCGAGTCTGAATCGTACGTCGAGATCGGCGACCACGTCTCCGCGGACACGGTCGTCTGCATCGTCGAGGCGATGAAGGTGATGAACGAAATCAAGGCCGAGATGAGCGGTGTGATCACCGAGATTCTCACCGAGAACGGAAACCCTGTTGAGTTCGGCCAGCCGCTTTTCCGCGTGCGCCCTGCCTGATTGCAATTTGATCGTTAGCCAAGCTCCACTGCATGTTTGAAAAAATACTGGTAGCCAACCGCGGGGAGATCGCCGTTCGCATCATCCGCGCCTGCAAGGAACTCAACATCCGAACCGTGGCCGTGTACTCAGAGGCGGATGCGAATTCCATGCACGCACAGATGGCCGACGAGGCGATCTGCATCGGCGGCGCCGCCAGCAACGAAAGTTACCTGCGCATCGACCGCATCATCGGCGCAGCCGAGATCACCGACGTCGACGCCATTCACCCCGGCTACGGCTTCCTCTCCGAGAACGCCCACTTCGCCGACGTTTGCGAAAGCTGCAACATCCGCTTTATCGGGCCGAAATCCGCCGCGATGAACGCCCTCGAGGACAAGGCGCTCAGCCGCGAACTGGCCCGCAAGGCCGGCGTGCCGATCCCCCCCGGTTCCAAGGACGTCATCGACACCGAGCAGGAGGCGTTGAAGATTGCCAAGGACATCGGCTACCCGGTCATGATCAAGGCCGTAGCCGGCGGCGGCGGCAAGGGTATGCGCACCGCACACAACGACATCTCCCTCGTCAAGGGCTATCACACCGCACGCAACGAGGCGGAGAAAGCCTTCGGCAACAGCGGTGTTTACATCGAAAAGTTCATTGAGAACCCGCGCCACATCGAGTTCCAGATCCTTGGCGACACGAAGGGCAACATCATTCACCTCGGCGAACGCGACTGCTCCATCCAGCGTCGCAACCAGAAACTCATCGAGGAAACCCCGTCGCCCCTGCTCGAGAAACACAAGAAACTGCGCACCCAGATGGGCAAGGCCGCCGTGCGTATCGCCCAGCATGCCGAGTATTCCAACGCTGGCACTGTCGAGTTCATCGTCGACGACAAGGGAAACTTCTATTTCCTCGAGGTCAACAAGCGCATTCAGGTCGAGCACCCGATCACCGAGGAGGTCACCGGCATCGACCTCATCAAGCAGCAGATCCTCGTCGCCATGGGCGAACCGCTCAAACTCTCACAGGGCGACATCAAGATCAGTGGCCACGCCATAGAGTGCCGCATCAATGCCGAGGATCCGTGGAATGACTTCCGTCCCAGCCCCGGCAAGATTGATATGTACTTCGCCCCCGGCGGACGCGGCGTGCGCCTCGACAGCCACGCCTATGCCGGCTACACCATCCCGACCCATTACGACTCCATGATCGCCAAGCTGATCACCTTCGGCACCAGCCGCCGCGATGCCATGGACAAAATGAACCGGGCACTCGACGAGTACATCATCGAGGGAATCAAGACCACCATCCCGTTCGAGAAAGCCGTGCTGCACGACCCCGAGTTCTGCCGGGGCGTCTACTCCACCAACTTCGTCGAGGAACTCCTTGGCGGCGGCCGCCGCGAACTCATACAGGAAAAAGCCTGACGTCCGCCCGGCTAAGCGCTTGGCCAAGCGAGGCTAACCCCTCACCCCTGCCCCCTATCCCCTTCGGTACTTGCCAAGCCGGAGCGCTTGGGCCAACTTTCCCCGCATGACTCAACAGGTGAATTTAAACCGTCGAAATTTCCTCAAGACCGCCAGCGCCGCAACTCTGGGCGCCTTGGCCGCCGGAGACCCGCGCCAAATCCTAGCCAAGGCCGGTAATGAAAAGATCGAGGCAACGGCCGACTCGGTCATCGTGCTTTGGATGGGCGGCGGCATGGCCTCCACCGAGACGTTCGATCCCAAGCGCTACACCGCCTACGAAAAGGGCCTGTCGCCCGACCAAGTCCTCAGCACTTTCCCTGCAATCGATACTTCGGTTGACAACATCAAGCTGACCAAGGGCCTAGAAAAAGTCGGCAACGTGATGGATCGAGGCACGTTGATCCGCACCTACAAGGCCGGCGACCTCGGCTTCATTCTCCACTCGCGCCACCAGTACCATTGGCACACCGGCTACGCGCCGCCGCTTTCCGTGGCCGCCCCACATATCGGCGCGGTGATCGCCCGCACGCTTGGCCCGCGAGACCCCGCGATGCCGGCGTTCATCGACATCGGCCAGCGACTCGACGTCGGCGAAGGCGAGGAACTCAAGGCCTTCCACTCCGCCGGTTTCCTCGGCAGTGAGTACGGGCCATTCCACATCGCCAACCCAGATCACGCACTGAACACCGTTCGGCCGCCGGAGGGCATGAGCAAGTCGCGCTTCGCCAACCGCTACAAGGCGTTTAAGAATTTGGTCGACCAAAGCCCGATCGGTCTTGCCGGCAGCGACTATCAAAAAGACTCACTCCTGCGCTCGCTCGACAACGCGCATCGTCTGTTGACCTCTCCATCCGCCAAGGCGTTCGACCTGTCACTCGAGAAAAAGGAGACCTACGACATTTACAACACCGGCCAGTTCGGGCGCGGCTGCCTGCTGGCGCGGCGGCTCGTCGAGTCCGGCGCGCGGTTCATCGAGTTGACCACAGAGTACGTGCCGTTCCTCAACTGGGACACCCACGAAAACGGCCACACACGCCTCACCGACATGAAGCGCCAGATCGACGCCCCGATCGCGCAGCTCGTGCTCGACCTCGAGGAGCGCGGCCTGCTCGATCGCACTCTCATCGTGCTGGCCAGCGAGTTCAGTCGTGACATGCTCGTCGAGGGCAAACCGGGCAACAAGGTGCGCGACCAGGTGCACGTGCCGGACACGATCAACGAGCTGAAACATTACGGCATGCACCGCCACTTCACCGACGCCGGCTCCGTGCTGATGTTCGGCGGCGGCATCAAAAAGGGCCATCTGCATGGCGTCACTGCCGACGAGCGCCCCTGCAAGACGATTAAAGACCCGGTCATCATCGAGAATCTGCACGCCACAATTTACAAGGCGATGGGGATCTCGCCCAAGCTCGCCTATGAGGTGGAAAAACGGCCGTTCTACGTCACCCGCGACGGCCTCGGCAAACCGATCGAAAGCCTCTTCGGCTAAGTCGATCGTGCACTTAGCAGGTGGGAACGGCTATCCCAGCCGTCCTCGTTTTGTAAAAAAATCCACTTGGCCAAGCGCCTTTTGGATTGCGGTGGCAAGCGCAGCGCGACACCGCTTCTGAGCGGTTTAGCGGTTTTCGGTTCTCAGTGCACGGTTACAACCAATCCATCCAACTGATAACCGCGCACTGAGAACCTACTAACCGGAAAGCGCCGTCGCCGCTTCGCTCTGCCGGCCCACTCCAAATGCTTGGCCAGGCGAGGCGAGTAATTTTTTGACAAGCCAAGCGCTTGGCCACTAGCTTCGCCTCCGCGATGAGTTCAACCCAAGTTCCCGCATCCTACTCCCCGCCCGATCGACTGTTGCTTGGCCCCGGACCCAGCAACGCCGACCCGGCTGTCCTGCAGGCCATGCAGCACACGCTCGTCGGCCACCTCGACCCGACCTTCATCGGCATGATGGAGGAGATAAAGTCGATGCTCCGACAGATTTTCCAGACGGAAAACGAGATGACTTTTCCGGTCAGCGCCACCGGTAGCGCCGGCATGGAGGCCTGCTTTGTCAACTTGCTCGAGCCGGGAGACGAGGTCGTCATCGGGGTCAACGGCGTGTTCGGTACTCGCATGTGCGACGTCGCCGAACGGTGCGGCGCCACGGTCACGAAGGTCGAGGCCGAGTGGGGCACGATCGTTGAGCCGACCGCCATCGCTGCCGCGCTCGAAGGGCGCAAGCCCAAGCTCGTCGCCGTCGTCCACGCTGAGACTTCCACCGGGGCGCTGACTCCGGTTGAGGAAATTTCGCGACTGGCACACGAAGCCGGGGCGTTGTTCCTGCTCGACACGGTGACGTCGCTCGGCGGCTGCCCGGTCGCCATCGACGACTGGCAGGTCGATGCGGTTTACAGTGGCACCCAAAAATGCCTGAGCTGTCCCCCGGGGCTGGCGCCGGTCTCCTTCAGCCCACGCGCGATGGAGGTAGCCACCAGTCGTAAAACCAAGGTACAGAGCTGGTATCTCGACGTGAATTTTCTCGCCAGCTACTGGGGGTCGGAGCGCGTGTACCATCACACCGCACCAATTACGATGAACTACGCCCTGCACGAGGCACTGCGGCTTGTGCTGGAGGAGGGACTTGAGGCTCGCTGGGCGCGGCATCAGCGAGCGCATGAGAAACTCAAAGCCGGCTTGGCCAAGCTGGGACTTTCGATCACCTCGCAGGAGGGACACCAGCTATGGCAGCTCAATGCTGTGGGTGTGCCGGACGGAGCGGACGAGGCCGGAGTGCGAGGGCAGTTACTCAACGAATTTGGCATCGAGGTCGGGCCGGGGCTGGGGCCGATGAAGGGAAAAATCTGGCGCGTCGGCCTCATGGGCCACAATGCCACCGATGCCAACGTCGAGCGCTTCCTCGATGCGCTTGGCCAATGTCTCGCCTAACGGCCAAGCTCTTGGCCAAGCGGGGAGAAAACTAGGCGAGCTGCACCTTGCTGGTGCCGCTGTCGATAAGGCCAATCTCCCAAGCCTTGTGGCCGTTGGCGCGGATGGTTCGCAGTACACCCTTGGCACTTTCCTCATCCACAATGGCAATCATGCCGATGCCCATGTTAAACACCTGATGCATCTCGGTCTCGGAGACCTTGCCTTTGGTCTGCAGCAGTTCGTAGATCGGTAGCACGTCCCATGTGCCACGCAGAATCACGGCGTTACAGTCCTCCGGCAGAACGCGCGGGATGTTGTCGATGAACCCGCCACCGGTGATGTGGGCGAGGCCCTTCACACCCCACGAGCGACGCGCACCCTTGTTGAATTTCTTGAGCAGCTTCTGCACAACCGGCCCGTAGCTGACGTGCACCTTGAGTAATTCATCGGCCGCCTTGATGCCAAGCCCGGGAATCTTGCTCGACGGCTTAAGCTTCATTTTATCGAACAGGATGTTGCGGGCCAGCGAATAGCCGTTGGTGTGTAAACCGGACGCGGCAATGCCGATGATTTTGTCACCCGGTCGGACGGTACTGCCGTCGAGAATGCGGTTTTTCTCCACCACACCGACGATGGTGCCGCTCACGTCGTATTCGCCGGGCTGATAAAAACCGGGCATCTGCGCGGTCTCGCCGCCGACGAGGGAACAGTTGTTTTCGCGGCAGCCGATGGCGAACCCGCGGACGATGTCGGTGAACGCCTTTTTCTGCAGCTTGCCGGTGCCGATGTAGTCGAGGAAGAACAACGGCTCGGCACCGATCACCGCAATGTCGTTCACGCAGTGGTTGACGAGATCCTGCCCGATGGTGTCGTGCCGCCTGGCCGCGAAGGCGACCTTGAGCTTGGTGCCGACCCCGTCGACACTCGAGACGAGCACCGGATTGCGGAACTTGCGCGTGTTGAACGCGAACAACCCGCCGAAGCCACCAACTTCACCAAGCACCTCAGGGCGCTTGGTTGAAGCGAGCAATGTTGGGAGATCGTCCTTGAGCCGGTTGCTGACCTCGAGGTCCACCCCGGCTGAGGCGTATGCAGATTTTTTGGCCATCGCGTTGCCTTACTCAGCAGCGGGTGCGGACGCTTCCTCCTTGGCCGGCTCGTCCTCGGCAGGCTCCGGCTCGCTTGGCTCGGTGCTTTCTGCTTGGCCAAGCGCTTGACCTTCCTCCTTGGCTGGCTCGGTCGCCGGCTCTGCCGGAGTCGTTTCGGCCTTGACCTCTTCCGCGGCGGGGGCTTCCTCTTTTTTCTCCGGTTTGGGCTTCTTCTTTTTCTGCTGCGGCGGTTGCGGCTTGGGAGCCACTTCCATCTGGCCGTTGGCGTACTCGATGACGTGACCCTGATGCACGAGCCAGTGCAGGTCGCTCAGCACAGCGGTGCGCTCGGGCGAAAGGGGTGCGTCCTGTTTTTCGTCGCCCTCCCCGGCTGCCTCGGGCGCTTCCGGCTGGGGAGCAAATTTCTCGAGCACATCGCGGCGCGTGCAGTTTTCCGTATCGATTATGAACGAGACGATGTCCCTAATGCTCTCGCTGACCGGCGTGTTCTCGAGGTCGAGATGGTGCGGCCGTGAAACAGAGACATGCGTGACGCTCTTTTTACGCTTAAAAAACTGAAGGCCGTGGCTGCTGAATTCCTGGCTCAACATGTTCACCACCTTTATCGGAAACCGGCGCTGCTCTTCGAACGCTCGGCGCACAAGGTTTTGCATGCGCGGCGGCGACTTGCGGGTGTAGACGTTGCCCTTGAGGGCGATACTGTCCACGCTGGCGATAAGGTTGCCGAGATGATGCTCACGGAAATGGCTGCGGACGGCGTCGCGTGAATCCAGTCGGGCCTCCTCCGGCAAATTGATCGTGATGTACTCGGTCTTGTAGCTCTGTTCCTCGATCCATTTGTTCACCACCTCTTCGTCATGGACGATCTTGACACGTGACTTGAACACGTCAAACGGTAGCCGTGCAAACCGCTCGGCGTGGAGGCTGCGGAGTTTTTCCTGATACCCGTGGTAGTTTGGCGGACCGAGGATTTCGTCGCTCATGCCGCACTGGGCCACAAACGTGTAGGTGCCCTTCGGCGGGTCAATCTCGGTCTTTTCCGTCTTGTAAAAGGTTTCAAAATGCCGGCTCAAAACGTGGTCTATGGCCTGCTCCTCGGAGAGCCAAACCGTCTCGTCGACCTGACAAAAAAACAGCGGTTGAGCCACGGTGCCGTCCTCCTTGCGCTTGGTCTGGAATACGACCTCGTAGCGCTCACCCTTGGCAATGATGAGACGGGCGATGTCGAACAACGGATACGCACGGCCACTGTTCTTGATCTGTTTCGCCAGCGCTTCGACCCCGTTTTTCTCCGGCCGAATGGAGGCATCAATCTCCAGTGGCGGACGCGGCGGGCCGTCGTTGCGACGGAAGTTGCCCTTCCGGTTTTGCGGACGCTTGCCGTCACGGTTTTGAAATTTCTGACGCCGGTCTCCTCCGTCTCTTCGCTCATCCCGGCCGCGTGGCCGGTCGCCGCGACCCTTGAAGTCGCGACCGCGATTGTCGTCGCGTCGCCTCGGGCGATCGCCCCAGTCGCCACGGCCCCTGCCGCGTGGTCTGTCGTCACCGGAAAAGTCGGCGTACGGTTTTGCGTCGTTCGGTTCCTGTGCCCACTGGGGGAGGAATGCCATCTCCAGATCCTTCAACGGATCGGTGTTTTCTTGATCACTCATGATGCGGATGGTTATCCGTGTTGTCGGGTTGCGGTTTCAAAAAACCGGTCGGCGAAAATGACTCTCACGCACGCCGATAACAAGACTTAATTCGTATTGAGGCGCGCACAAAATCATTTGATGCGCCAATCTTTCGGCGCCTTGAACTGCCGCCTGCCCGCGCCGTAAATTTCGACGCTGGTCTCTGGTTGCAAACGACGAAAGGTGATCAGTTTTTTTGCGAGGTCTGCGGCAACTTTCGGATGCTGCCCGAGTAGATCAGTCGTCTCGTTTGGATCGCGATCGATGCGAAAGAGAAATCGCTCGTGCTTCTTCGTCTTCCACTTGCCGCTGGAAATATTCGGTCCGTTGATGAGCAACTTCCACTTCGCTGTTCGCATCGCGATCTTCTCTTTAGCCTCACCCCCTTGGCCGTGGTAAAAATAAAGTTCACGATCGAGTTGCCCGCGCTTCGCCTGCAGCACGTCAAGGACGTCACGACCATCGAACGGCTTGTTACCAAGCTCAGCCGTTCCCCCCGCAAGCCTGGCCAGGGTTGGCATCACGTCGATGCACGAGATCGGCACGGTGATTTTTTTGCCATCCGCCACGCCGCCGCCTGGCCAACGCATCGCCGCGGCCACGCGAATGCCACCCTCCCACGCGTCGAGCTTGTTGCCGCGCAGCGGCAGATTGTTTCTCGGTAGTCCACCCACGCCGCCGTTGTCGCTGAAAAACAGGACGATCGTATTCGCCGCCTCACCACTGGCATCGATCGTCTTGAGGATTCGCCCGATACCATCGTCCATGCAGGCCACCATCGCAGCCACCGTCTGACGTAGCGTTTTATTTTTCCCTTTCGCATCCGGGGACACCAGGTGCGCGAACTTCTTCAAATACTTATCCGATGCCTGAAACGGTGAGTGCGGCGCGTTGAACGGTACGTAACAAAAATACGGCGCTTCGCCCTTGGCATGCCGGGAGATGAACTGGCTGGCCGCACCGGCGATCAGGTCGGTGGCGTAGCCGGTTTCCGGGTTGGTTTTCCCGTTGAGATGCCAGTCGCGCTCCCCTTCGCGAGTGAGGTCGAAATAGTCGATCGCCCCGTTAAAATGACCGTGAAAATGCGTGAATCCCTGATTATTTGGGTGCCATTTGGGGTCGTTGTGGCCGAGGTGCCATTTGCCGAAAATACCCCGGTGCGCGTAGCCCAGCTTGCCCAGCGCCTCCGGCAACGTCAGCTCCGCCGGGTCCAGACCGAAGTGCCGCCAAGGCGGGATCACCGCGCGCGCCATCCCAAACCGAATCGGATACCGCCCAGTCATCAACCCGGCCCGGGTTGGGCTGCACATCGGGAACACGTAAAATTGATCCAGCTCCACCCCCTCCCGGGCGATGCGGTCGATGTTCGGCGTGGGGATGCGATCCGAGTGAAATCCGACGTCGGCCCACCCAAGGTCGTCGGCAACAATGATGACCACGTTTGGCTTAGCCTTAGCTTCAACTGCATCAACCCGCTTGGCCAAGCCAAGCACGGTGACCGACAACAAAGCGGAACAAAAAAATCTGCAACTCACGACAAAGATGAACCGCAGCGAACATCCGCCAGCCCCATTTCAAAAGCAAGCCACCACCCCGCTTGAACAAGCGCTTGGTTGATTACATTTCGATGAACTGTGGTTTTAGTTCGTCGGACTCGATGGTGAGCCGCACCAGACTCGGAGGGTGCTGCCCGCGGGGGCGGGTGACGGAGCCGGGGTTAAGGAACAGGATGCCGTTCTCAGTTTCGCAAAACGGCTTGTGAGTGTGCCCGAAAACAACCACGTCCGGCTGCACGCGGTTGAGTCGTTCGCGCAGCGGCGCCTCAAGGCGGTGCGGTTCGACGATGTGCTGCACAAAAAATTTTTTGCCGCCAAGCGTGGCCACGGCGGTCTCGTTGATCGGCAGATCGCCGTCTGTGTTGCCCAGCACGACCGTCGAGGGGGCAATGGCTTCCAGCTCTGAGATGATTTGATACGGACCAATGTCGCCGGCGTGGATGATTGCATCCACCCCGGCCAGCGCCTCCGCAATCTTCAGCGACCAGTCGCTGTGGTTGTCTGAAAGGATGCCAATCGTCGTCATGCCGGTTCCGGTGATGGGTCGCTGGGTTTCGCCTCATCCTCCTCGGTGTCTTCAGCCTCCGGTTCCGGCTCGGTTGCGTCCATCGCCTCGCTGAGTTTCATCGCGCCGGCGAACAGGCCAGTGAACAACCCGGTGCCCAGTAGTGTCTTGAGGCCGAACATCCACGTCGGCGGGAAGCCGGGCAGCCCGACCGTCAGCGCCTGCACCCAGCCGGCGATGGTCTTGGCGTAGGCCGGGTTGACCATCCACGAGACGGAGTTGCTGACGAGGTAAAACAGCAACGCCCCAAATAGCGTCCCGAGGAACACCCGGCCGTAGCTTCGGCGCCGAGCCAGCCACTTGGCCAGGACGACAAACAGCGCAAGGACCATCCAGTTCGTGACCAGCCTCGGATCAAGCACGGTCACGTCGTAGGCGAATACGTTCAGCAGGATGTCGGTGACGATGATGGTGGCCAGAGGCAGCACCCAGCCCATCCAGCCGGGCAGCCAGAATGCCGCACAAAACAGCAGCGCGTGGGCGGCACTGAAATTCTGCGGGAGCATGCCGGGCCAGCGGCTCACGGCGAAGATGAGCATCAGCAACAGGGGCAGCCAGATTTTGCGCGGCACGCGGCGACGTTAGCCAAGCGCTTGGCCAAGCGCAAACAGCCACTTGCCGCGCTTGGCCAGTGACGCTAGTTTACCGCCAGTCATGATTGAAAACGAACCTCCGGTAATTCCATCCAACCCCGCACAGCCGCGGCGGCCGGTCCCACAAAAAAAAGGCAGAGGCTGGATGTGGTTCTCGTTTTTCCTGCTGTTCTGCATGCTGTGTGGCGGTGGTGGGTTCTTTATGCTGGTGGGAATGATCGGTGCCGCGGCTGGCGATCTGGAAACCAACCCGACCTATGACAAGCAGACGGTTCGCAACAACGGCAGCGAAAATGACCTCGCGCTGATCGACCTCAACGGCATGATCGCCAGCTTTGCCGTCGATGCCAACGGCCACAACCAGGTGCAGTCACTCAAGCGGCAATTTAAGTGGGCCAACAACGATGACTCGGTGGAGGCCATCCTCTTTCGAATCAACTCACCCGGCGGTGAGGTATTGGCCTCGGATGAAATCGCGGACATCGTGCGCGAGAGCGACAAGCCGGTCATCGCGGTGATGGGCGCTGTGGCGGCGTCCGGCGGCTACTACGTGGCCGCGCCAGCCGACTGGATTGTCGCGCACGAGCTGACCATCACCGGCAGCATCGGCGTAATCATGTCCGGCTACAGCGTCCGCAACCTGATGGACAAGGCCGGCGTGCAGCCGATCGTTTTCAAGAGCGGCAAAAACAAGGACATGCTTAGCATGAACAAGCGCGAGGAGGACATCACCGACGAGGAACGCAAAATTGTACAGGACATGATCGGCGAGACGTTCGGCCGATTCAAAAAAGTCGTGCGTGAAGGCCGCGATGCAAATAACCGGGACGGCAGTAATGGCCAAGTGCTTGCGGATGACTGGGAGTCGTTCGCGGACGGCCGCATCCTCTCCGGCAACACTGCGCTCGAGCAGGGCTTCGTGGATGAGTTGGGCGACCTCGACGAAGGCATCGCTCGCGCGCTCAAGATTGCCGGCATCAAAGACGCCAACGTCATCCGCTTCAAGCAGCCGATGAATTTCTCGATGATGTTTCCGTTCCTCGGCAAGAGCGATCCACAGCAAATCAAGATCGACTGGGGTGTCGAGCTGCCCAAGCTCAAGGCCGGCCGGCTCTACTTCCTCTCACCCACCCTGCTTTACTGACCGCTGCGCGCTTGGCCGAGCGCTTGGCCGAGCGACAAGTGCAAAGCAAAAGCCAGCCAAGCGGCCGGCTTCTGTTTTTTTTGGTTTTTGGGTTAACGGGTTGCTACAAATTATTTCTTCCGATTGTTCTGCCGATTACGGCGCTGATTGGGCCGGGTATTTTCCGGATCCTGCTCAGGCACCTTGTAGTGTGCGCGCAGGCGTTTCAACTCCTTTTCCAACCTCGACTGGATGCCGGCAAACTCGCTGCGGCCATAGATGCTTTGCAACTCGTTCGGATCGGCCGTGAGATCGAACATTTCCCAGTCCTCGTTCTGGTAAAAATGGATCAGCTTATAGTTGCCGTCCGTCACGCCGTAGTGGCGGGCCACGCTGTGGGCACCGGGGAATTCGTAGTAGTGATAATAAAACGTCTTACGCCAGTCTGACGGAGTGTCGCCCTTGAGTAGCGGGAGCAAACTGCGGCCCTGCATGTCGCCCGGGATCTGCGCCCCGGCGATGTTGAGAAACGTCTCAGCAAAATCAAGATTCGACACGATGTCGTCGTTGATTGAGCCCGGCTCGATCACACCCGGCCAGCGCACGACGAACGGCATGACGAGCGATTCCTCGTACATCCAGCGCTTGTCGTACCAGCCGTGTTCACCGAGATACCAGCCCTGGTCCGAGGAGTAGATCACAATGGTGTTCTTTGCCAAACCGGTGTCGTCGAGATACTTCAGCACGCGGCCGATGCCGTCGTCGACCGACTGCACACAGCGCAGGTAATCCTTGATGTAACGCTGGTACATCCACTTGATCCGCTCCCTGCCCTGCAGGTTGGCCTTGCGAAACGCCTCATTCTTCGGCCCGTAGGCGGCATCCCAAAGTTTCTTCTGTTCCGGCGTGAGATTGTTCGGGCCGGCGTTAAGCTTGAGATCATTCGCGGACAGGTGCCGCGCGATGGTCATCGTCTGGTTCGCGGCAGCCTTGGTTCGCCCGGAGTAATCGTCCCAAAGCGTCTCCGGCTCGGGGATCTCCACGTCGTCAAACGTGTTGAGGTGAGCCGGTCCGGGCTGCCAGTTGCGGTGCGGCGCCTTATGCTGGAGCATCAACATGAATGGCTTGTCGCCCTCGCGCTCGTTCTTCAACCACTCAAGCCCCTTGTCGGTGATGATATCGGTCGTGTAGCCGACGTTTTTCTCGACCACCACCTCCCCGGCGGCATCGGTCGTACGCATCGGTGGATTGTAGTACGGCCCCTGCCCGATCAACACGTCGAAGTGATCAAACCCGGTCGGCACACTCTTCAGGTGCCACTTACCGATCATTGCCGTCTCGTAGCCAGCCTTGCGGAGCAACTTGGGGAAAGTCTGCTGCGAACCATCAAACGGCGTGCCGCCGTTCCTCATAAAGCCGTTCAGGTGACTGTGCTTGCCGGTGAGAATGACCGCGCGGCTTGGTCCACAGATCGCGTTCGTCACGTAGCATTTCTTGAAGCGCATCCCTTCGTGCGCGATGCGGTCAATGTGCGGTGTCTTGTTGATCCGCGAGCCGTAGGCACTGATCGCATGCGCCGAGTGGTCATCCGTGAAAATGAAAACCACATTAGGCCGCTTAGCCGCCTCGGCCTGTGGTGCTGACACCAAGCCGCCCAGCACCACCAAAGCCAGTAATGCCAACGTTTTTTGAATGAATTGTTTCATGAAAAAAATCGCCCCGGCCAAGCGCTTGGCCAAGCGCCAAGTCAAAACCGGAAGGGCCGAGTCTATGCCCCCGCCAGCGCTTGGCCAAGCTCCAATACAAGCCACCGTCCATAAAGCAGCTATGTACTTGCTTGGCCAAGGTTTGGTTTGACCGGGGAGCAGTTTTTTGCGGGACTACCGGCACCCGAACAACTGCAATTGGCAAACTATGACTCATTCACTTTTGGCACAAGCCGCTGACTCCGTCTCATACTGGCCGCTGGGTATTCTGGCGATCTGTGTAGTTTTCATCGTCGTCTCCATCGTCAAGCTGCGGATCCACCCGTTTTTGGCGTTGATCCTGTCTGCGTTCATTGCCGGGCTGCTTTCGAAGGATTTGCCGGATGCCACCACCGAGAACATTGGCATCTTTAAGGCACGGGTTGATATCCAGACGATTTCCTTTTCCAAAACCGAGGACAACGCCGATACAACCATACTCTTTAACGGGAATGCACTGGATGCGGCCAAGATCAAGGAAACAGTTGGGGCACTGAAAAAGAAATACGATAAAAAGTTGTTCCTGACACTGCATCTGGTGAACGGCTTCCCCGCTGATGCCCAGGAGGTACTGGATGTCATGGCAGCAGCTGATGAAAACAAGGTTCCGATCTCTCTTCGCCACCGGGATAAACTGGGGAACGATAGCAAGCTGTTGAACACGATCACTTGGTCGTTGAGAGGATTTGGTGATACAGCCGGCGGGTTGTGCTTGCTCATCGCACTGGCGGCGATCATCGGGACGTGCATGCTAGGGAGTGGCGCGGCAGACCGGATGGTGCGAGCGCTGATGAATCTTTGCGGCGAACAACGCGCTGGGGTTGTCCTGTTGTTAAGCGGGTTCCTACTCTCCATCCCGGTGTTTTTCGACACGGTTTTTTTCCTACTGATTCCGTTGGCACGAGCGCTCAGCTTGAGGACGGGAAAATGCTACACGCTGTACGTGATCGCCATGGCGGGTGCCGGGGCCATCACGCACTCGATGGTTCCACCCACCCCGGGGCCATTGATGATTGCCGAGGGACTTAGCTTAGATACCGGCGTGGCGATGATGGCAGGGTTGGCTTCAAGCATTCTGCCAGCTGTTCTGGTTTTGTTTATGGCCAAACGCTTCGATGCCAAGTTGAACCTGCCCATGCGTGAAGCGCCGGGTACTTCAACGAGTGAACTGAATAGTATTCTCAACAAAAAGAATTCTGAACTACCAAACCTCCTGCTTTCCGCGTTGCCGATTGTCTTGCCTGTCGTTTTGATCTCACTGGTTTCCATCCTGAATTTGGTTTTCGAGAGCGGATCAAAACCGGACTGGTTTCCTTACTTGCAATTCTTCGGTGAACCCGTTATTGCGATGCTGGGAGCTGGGATTATCGCTGTGTACACGCTCGCATCACAAATGATTCGGGAGAGCAGGATTTCCAAGGAGGGCGTAATGTCGACCATCGCCAAGGCGCTGCAGGAGCCGCTCCAGACCGCGGGTATCATCATCCTGATCACCGGAGCCGGCGGGGCGTTCGGTGGGATGATTCGGCTCGCCGGGGTTGGAGAAACAATCGGTGCTCTCGCAGTTAAATTCGAAATATCCTACATCCTCCTGGCTTGGGGGGCGACGGCGGTGGTGCGGATCGCACAGGGATCAGCCACGGTCTCGATGATAACCGGCGTGGGCCTTATGAGCGCAGTGATCGGTGGGATCGAATTGGACTATCATCCGCTGTACATCTTCCTCGCGATCGGGTTTGGCTCCATCACCTTGTCGTGGATGAACGACAGCGGCTTCTGGGTGGTACAACGCCTGAGCGGCTTCACGGAAAAAGAGACGCTCAAGACCTGGAGCGTGTTGCTGACCGCCATCGCCGTGCTTGGCCTGGTGCAGACGCTCATCTTCTCCAAAATCCTCCCGCTCAAGCAGGAGGCCAAACCGGCGGAGACGGCGGCGCTGGTCGTTCAGCAGAATTAGTTTGAACCGGCGGGGAATCGCTTTTCTTATCTGTCGAGGCGCAGCCGCTTGTCCAAGCGCCAAAAGAGCCACGTGAAACCAACCGATCTCAGGGGGATTCTGCAGTATATTCCGAAGTTTCGGGACCGGATTTTTGTGATCAGCATCGATGGCGCGATTGTCAGCGATGAGAATTTTGCAAATCTGCTGCTCGACTTCGCCGTGCTGCGCTCGCTCAACATCCGCGTGACGCTGGTCCACGGCGCGGCCAGCCAGATCGCCGCGCTGGCGGCCGAACGCGGCGTTGAGCCGTCCGATCTCGACGGCACCGAGCCAGTCAACGCAGTCACGCTGGAGCTGGCGCTCACGGCGGCCAATCGGTTGACGCACGAGATACTTGAGGGCTTCACCGCCAACGGGTTGCGCGGCGTGTCGACCAACGCGGTGACCGCCCACCCTCGCGGCATCATCGACGGTATCGACTATTGGTACGCCGGCAAGGCGGAACGGATCGACCTTGGCCACCTCGAGGGACTGCTCGCACAGGGCAACATCCCGGTCATCCCTCCGCTTGGTTTCGACCGCGAGGGCAACACCTACCGCGTAAACTCTGACGACCTCGCCCGCGAAGTCGCCGTCCGGCTCAAGGCAACCAAGCTGATTTACGTGACCACCCGCGACGGCCTGATCCGAAACAGTGAGGTCATCCGCCAGATTCCCAACGGCGAGCTGGACCAGATTCTTGAGCATGAACCGGCCAGCCTCCAGCCGGAGCAATTGGCCAAGGCCCGCAACTCCGCCACCGCCTGCCGGGCCGGCATCCCGCGCGTGCACCTCATCAACGGCAGTGTGCACGAAGGCCTGCTCGCCGAGGTGTTTTCAAACACCGGCATCGGCACACTCGTTTACGCCAACGAATATCGGCAGATTCGCCCGGCCAAAAAAAACGATCTCAGCAGCATCCTCACCCTCACCAAAAACGCGGTCGAAGCCGAAGAGTTGATGGATCGCAGCCTCGCCGACATCGAGGCCAACATCGCGGAGTATCACCTGTTCGAGATCGACGGCAACCCGGTCGGCTGCTTTTCACTTACGCTTTATCCTGACAGCAACATGGGGGAATTGGGCTCGGTCTGCGTGAGTGCTGCCCATGAAAATCAGGGCATCGGGAGCCGACTGGTCGAGTACGCCGAAAAACTGGGCCGCGACCATGGCTTGACCAGGCTGTTCGTCCTCTCGACCCAGACCTTCAAGTGGTTTCAGTCGCGAGCCGGGTTCGCCGAGGGTGAACTGTCGAACGTGCCAGAGCCGCGCCACGCCGCCGCCACCTCAAACGGCCGCAACTCAAAGGTGCTTTTCAAGTCACTCGAATGAATCCCGGGCTGCTCCAGCCGATCCGGGAAACGTGCGAGCGTCACGGCATCGACCCGACGCCGCGACTGCTCTTCGCTAGCGTGGCCGACCAGCGCCTGATCGAATGCCGGCAGGTCGCCGGATGGGAATTCGTCGAGGAGCGGCGCATTATCATTTCCACCTCGCGCAACGGCGTTGGCCAAGCGGAGGGCTCGGAGAAAACCCCACTTGGCCTGCACCGCATCGCCGAAAAATTCGGGGACAACCTCCCAGCAGGGATGGTGTTCAAGGGACGCCAGATGACCGGCACGGTGGAGGACGAACCGGACGCCGCCATCGCACACCGCATCCTATGGCTGGAAGGACTCGAGCCCGGTTTCAACCAGGGCGGCAATGTCGATACCCACGCGCGCTACGTGTACATCCATGGAGTGGGTGACGAATCCACGATTGGCCAACCGGCCTCACGCGGCTGCCTCCACATGGCCGCCACCGACCTGCTCCCTTTCCACGACCGCACTCCCCCCGACACCCTTCTCTGGATCACCGAAACGTCAATGGGTCAGGGCAATTGATCCTGATTGACGACGTTTGTGGGGTTGCCGGTGATAAAGGCTTTTACATTGTTGGCGGCGATGCCGATCAACCGGCGGCGGGCGGCTTGGGTGGCCCAGCCGATGTGCGGGGTGATGTGGCAGTTCGGTGCGCTGTACAGCGGATGACCGGCAGGCGGCGGCTCGGTCTCCATCACGTCCAACCCGGCACCGGCGATTTCGCCATCGTGTAAGGCCCTGGCCAACGCCTCCGTATCGACCAACGGACCGCGAGCGGTGTTAATCAACAGCGCGCTTGGCTTCATTTGCTTCAATCGTTCGGCGTTGATGAGATGGAGATTTTTCTCGGTCAAGGGACAGTGCAGGCTGAGGACATCGCTTTGCGCAAAAGCTTCGTCCAGCCCAACCATCTCGATGCCGTCGGGCTGTTCGCGTGGGGGCCGGTGGTTGTGGGCGATCACGCGCATGCCAAACGCTTTGGCCAAGGCGGCGGTTTCGCGGCCGATTTGGCCAAGACCGATGATGCCAAATGTCTGCCCCTTCAGCTCCGTCAGCGGCGCGTTCCAAAAACAAAAATCAGGGCAGTCAGCCCAGACCCCTTGGCGAACCGCCTCGGCGTGGGATACCACGTGCTGGGTCAGGTTAAGCACGTGCGCGAAAACCATCTGCGCTACAGCCGGCGTGGAGTAGGCCGGGATGTTCGTGACCGGGACGCCACGGGCACCGGCGGCAGCGAGGTCGACGACGTTGTAGCCGGTGGCCAGCACGCCGATGTACTTGAGCTTGGCCAAGCGGCCGATGCTCTCGGTATCCAGCACGGTTTTGTTGGTAAGCACGATCTCGGCGTCGGCTGCCCGCTCGGCGATCAACCCGGACGGGGTACGGTCGTGGGTCTGCACTTGGCCAAGCGCTTCGAGGGGAGCCCAGTCGAGGTCACCGGGGTTGGCCGTGTATGCATCAAGGATGACTATTTTCACGCGGCCCGAATGAAACGGGAACCGGCCGCGCACGGCAATTCGGAAAAATGCGGTTGCCACCGGCGGGCCGGGTGTGGACGCTTGGGGCATGGGAGCGAAAAGCAAGGCCGGTTCCCGGCGGTTCGCGAATTATCCGAGACTGAACCCGCTGGGTATCGGGCGCGACATCTCGGCCGCGGACCTGATCGACCAGACTTTCATGGCGTACAACGGCGGCCGCCTGCGTGAAGCGGCGCAGCTTTTGAGCAAAAAAATGCTGCCTAAAAACGGCACGGTAGGCCTAACACTGACCGGGGCACTGACGCCAGCCGGTCTCGGTAAGTCGTGTCTCATCCCGATGATGAAGGCCGGGTTCATCGACTGGATCGTCTCGACCGGGGCGAACCTGTACCACGACCTCCACTACGGCCTGGACATGAAACTTTACGCCGGCTCGCCGTTCCTCGATGACCTCGAGCTGCGCGAGCAGTCAGTGATCCGTATTTACGATGTGTTGTTTGACTACGATGTATTGCTCGACACGGATGCCTTCGTGCGGCGCGTGATCAGCGGCCCGGAATTCCAGAAGCCGATGGGCAGCGACGAGTTCCATTTTCTGCTCGGCAAATACGTCCACGAGCGCGGGCGCAAACTGAAACTCAAGGACAGTTCCGTGCTGGCGACGGCCTATGAGTGTGGCATCCCGATTTTTACCAGCAGCCCCGGCGACAGCTCGATCGGCATGAACGTCGCCGCCATGGCGCTGCGCGATTCCGGGCTGACCATCGATCCGAACCGTGACGTCAACCAGACGGCAGCCATCGTGTACGATGCCAAGGTGCGCGGGCTGGCCTCGTCGGTGTTTATCCTTGGCGGCGGTTCGCCAAAGAATTTCATCCTCCAGACCGAGCCGCAGATTCAGGAGGTGATGGGCATCGAGGAGAGTGGGCACGATTATTTTTTGCAGATCACCGATGCCCGGCCGGACACCGGTGGCCTCAGCGGCGCCACGCCGGCGGAGGCGGTGAGCTGGGGCAAGGTGGATCCCGACACCCTGCCGGACTGCGTGGTGGCCTACGTCGACACCACCGTGGCCCTGCCGTTGCTCACGGCTTATCTGCTGACCCGCAACCGACCGCGCAAGGCCAAGCGCCTATACGATCGGCGCGACAGGTTGCTTGGCAAACTCACGGCCCGATACCTCGACACCGGGACGGTCACCAAAATCAAGACCGGCCGCAAAGTGGCCAAACGCACCTCGGCCAAGCGCTAATGCGGATTGCGATTTTCAACACCGTGCAGCTCGAGACGGCGGGCGGGATGGAGCATTTTTGCATTCAGACCGCAGCGCATCTCTCCAGCCTGCCCGGCGTTCAGGCTGACTGCGTGACGATGGACGACGCGTTCAATCTCCGCTACGGCCAACTGCATTCGCTCTATTTTTTGCGACTCTTCGATCGGTCGACAATTTATCGCGAGTCACGCGAATCAATCGAGAGCCAACTTGGCCAAGCGCGCTACCTCAAGTGCGCAAACTTCCGCGAACTCACCCAGGCGCTTGGCCAATACGACCTCGTCTACAGTCGAAACGAAATCACGGAGGCGTTTTTGTTTCACAACCTCATCGGGTATCATCGGGTTCCGCCTGTCATCTTCGGCTGCCACTGCCCGCACCGTTACGTCGACGCGAGCACGCTCCACAGCCGGCTCCACAATCTCCTCTACTCCTCGCCGCTTTACACCCGCTTGGCCAAGCGCGTGGCCGGGTTTCACACTATCTCTGGAGGCGATCGAGCGGCGATCGAGCGGCAGTTTCCGGGGCATCCGGTGGTGCAAATCCCGAACCCGTTCGACGCGGTCGGATACGCGGAACAGGCCAAGCGAGCCAAGCCGCCGATCACGGTGGATCGGGCCAAATTCAACATCCTCTGGGCCGGCCGCTTGACCGGGCAAAAAGGCTTCGCGCAACTGCTCAAGGTCATCGAACGCGTGAACGAGTCGCATACCGCTCGGGTTGAGTGGCACATTTGCGGCGAAGGCGAGTTGAGCGGATTGTTGTCTGAAGCGGCACAGCGGCACGTCAACGTCCACGCGCACGGCCATATCGACCGCGAGACGATGCCGGCGGCGTATGCCGCCGCAGACCTGTTCATCAGCACCAGTCAGTGGGGCGAGACGTACGCCTACACGCCTCGCGAGGCCAACAGCCTTGGCGTGCCGGTGGTTTCATACGATATCTCTGGCTGCAACGAGATCATCGATGATGGGGTGAACGGTCGCCTGGCCAAGTCGGACAATGAGTTTGTCGAATACATAAAGTGGTTCGCCGACGGCAATCGGCTGGGGAGTGACATCACAAAACATATCCGCAAAAAAACAGATGCCACCTCCGCCTACCGGCAACTGCTCCGTTTTTTCCAGGATCGCCTTGAATCTGAATCGAGGTAGGGCATGCTGGGACAAACGAGGACGGCTGGGACAGCCATCCTTACCAGCGCTTGGCCAAGCGGTTGCGTTCCTAGTCCGCAGGGTTGAGTTGGGATTGTATTCTCTTTAGCTTGTGCGGCGCGTGAGTGATGTCGCCGAACAACAAACGCCCCTGAAGGTGGGCATGATCTCTCTTGGCTGTGCGAAGAACCTCGTCGACGCCGAGGTGATGATGGGTTCCCTGTTGAAACAGGGATTCGAGATCACAAATGAAAACGCCGAAGCCGACGCGCTCATTGTCAACACCTGCTCCTTCATCGACGCCGCGCAGGAAGAGAGCGTGGACACCATCCTCGAGTCGACTGAGTTCCGCGAAAATACAAACACCGGCCAGGCCGTGATTGTTTCCGGCTGCCTCTCTCAACGATACCGCAAGGAACTGCCCAAGCTGATGCCGGAAGTTGACGCCTTCATGGGGATCGACCAAGTGGAACAGGTCGGCTACATCGTCCGGCAAGCTGTCGACAGTCGCGGATCGCGCCTTGGCCAAGCGGAGGAAAAACCGAACAACGATGAGACCAAGCGGGCGGTTGCTGAACTCGTTGCCGATGACGAGAGCGAACAGCCGGCAACTCCCGGCGAGCCGCTGGTCGACATACATTCGCGTCCGGATTACATCCCCAAGTTCGAGACGCCCCGTTTTCGGCTGACCCCGAACCACTTTGCGTATGTGAAAATTGCCGAGGGATGCAATCATCCCTGCAGCTTCTGCATTATCCCGCGCATGCGCGGCTCGCACCGCAGCCGTACCCAGTCCGACATCGTGCAGGAAGCCCGCCAACTCGTGGCCGACGGCGTTAAGGAGCTGAACCTCATTTCGCAGGATTCAACCTATTACGGGCTGGATCTGCGGCCGGATCATCGGGCCAACATCGCCTCGCCTGAGCGATTTACCGCTGCGGCCAATGAGCTGTCGGCCGATGCCTCGACGCTGGCCAGCCTGCTCCGCGAACTCAACTCGATCGAGGGCGAGTTTTGGATTCGCATCCTTTACACCCACCCAGCGCACTGGACAGAGGAAATCATCACAGCCATCGCCGAGTGTGAGAAGGTCGTTAAGTACGTCGATATGCCGCTGCAGCACATTCACGACGCGATGCTCGAGCGGATGCGACGCGAGACCAGCGGCCAATACATCCGCGACCTGATCGGGCGCATCCGCGAGGGCGTTCCCGGTATCGCGATACGCACCACTTTCATCGTCGGTTTTCCGGGTGAGACGGAGGAATATTTTGAGGCGCTACTCGACTTCATGCGCGAGGTGCGGTTCGAGCGATTGGGCGTGTTCACCTACTCAAAGGAGGACGGAACCAAGGCCGGCGCGATGGAATGCCAGTTGACCGACGAACAAAAAGAGGATCGCCGTGAACGCGCCATGGCCGTCCAGCTCGAGATCAGTCGGAAGATCGCCGCGGCGCAGGTCGGCAAAACTATGCGTGTACTGGTCGAGAAACAGGCCGACGAGGAGGAACTGAAGCAGGCCAACACCAGCTCATGGGAGCACGGCCTGATTCGCAGTGAAGACAGCGACGAGGAAATGGGCCTTGGCCCCTGCCTCATTGCCCGGGGCGAAGTCGACGCGCCGGACATTGACGGCCGCGTGTTGGTGCGCGGCGACCTGCCGCTTGGACAATTTGCCGACGTGAAAATCACCGGCCACACGGATTACGATTTGATAGCCGAGCCGGCCTGATCGCTTGGCCAAGCGCACACGATGAACCTGCCAAACAAACTGACGATCAGCCGGATCATGATGACCGTGCTGTTTCTGATCGCGCTATTCGTCGAATTTTCGTTTCACTACACGGTGGCGCTGGTGTTGTTCGTCGCCGCAAGCATCACCGACATCCTCGACGGCACCATCGCCCGCAAGCGCGGGTTGATTACCGACTTCGGAAAACTGATGGATCCGCTGGCTGACAAAATGCTGATCTGCTCGGCGTTTATTGCGTTCATCGAGTTGGAGTGGATGCAAGCCTGGATGGTCATCGTGATCGTGGCGCGCGAGTTGGCCATCACCGGCCTACGCCTTTTGGCCGCCAGTAAAAACATCGTCTTGGCCGCCGAAAAACAGGGCAAAAACAAGACCATCACCCAGGTTGTCGCCATCATCGCACTGCTGGTTACGCACAGCCACGGTGACTGGGGTATTGTCGGGCAATTGTTCGCGTTTGAAATCGCCGGACACGCTTGGGCGTGGTGGGTGGCGGAGATTTCCAAGTGGGCAGCCGTCACACTGACCGCCACATCCGGTATTTATTATCTCTGGAAAAACCGGGAAGTCTTCCTCAACGACTGCTGAGATGAACCGACTGATTCTTCTCGTTGCCCAGGGGCTTGGCACCGGGCTTTCACCAAAGGTCCCCGGCACAGTGGGCACACTGCTTGGCTTACCGCTGTTCATCCTGCTGCTGTTGCCCGGTAACTTTGGGTTCTTCGTTGGCATGCTCGTTTTTCTCGCGATTGCCTCTGTTTATTTTTGTGAACGCGCCGAGGTCATTTTGAATCAGCGCGATCCCGGCTCGATCGTGATCGATGAAATTGTCGCCGTCCCGCTCTGCTTCGCGGGCTGGGTGTCTGCCCTCTATTTCAGCTCCGGTGTCATGCCGGAGTGGTCCCATTTTTTCAGCGGACAAAACGCGAGCTGGACAGCAGGCGGCATCCTTCTCTTCCGCATCTTCGACATCGCCAAGCCGTGGCCAGTCGGGCCAAGCCAGTCGATGCCGAAGGGCTGGGGCGTGACGATGGACGACCTGCTGGCCGCTCTCTACGTGAACATCGTAGTGGGCCTGATCGCGTGGATCGCCTGAGTCGCTTCCGCCTCGACAGGCACGGCTGTCGGCCTACACTCGACGCGCGATCCATGAAAAAAAGAACTCTTCTTCCTCTCGTTACGCTGTTTTTTTGCGTTCTACAGTCTACTGGCCAGCCCAAGCTCGACACAAAACCGCTCACTCTCGAGGGTGACATCGCATCGCACCTCGTCACCGGGGTGGATCAATTCCTCCTCGACGAACTGGCCGCATCCGTGGCCAAGCGGCCGGCATACTGGGATCGCGATTTTAGCTCTCATGAGGCTTACGTGAAATCGGTCGAGCCAAACCGCAAACGCCTGGCCCACATCCTCGGCCTGCGCGACTCACGAACCGCCTTCGACGGCCTGCAACTGGACGGCACCACCGCCACTTCGTCGCTCGTGGGTCAAACCGACCGCATCACCATTCATGCAGTCAGTTGGCCTGCGTTTCGAGATGTCACCGGCACCGGCCTGTTGCTTGAACCACGCGGGCGCGATGTAGTAGCCAACGTGGTGGCCATTCCCGATTCCGCCCAAATTCCAGAGCAAATCGCCGGATTATCGCTTGGCCTGACGCCTGAACTACAGTACGCGCGGCGCCTGGCCGAGAGCGGTTGCCGGGTGGTCGTGCCGATGTTGATCGATCGTCAGGAAAAAATCAGCCGCCTCACTCGACGCGAATTCCTCTATCGCTCCGCCTTCGAGCTGGGCCGTCAACTAGTCGGATACGAGATCCAAAAAACCCTCGCAGTGGTCGATTGGTACAAGAAAAGTTGGCCCGCCAAACCGGTTGGCGTGATCGGCTGGGGCGAGGGCGGTTTGATCACCCAATACGCCGCCGCCGTGGATACCCGCATCGATGCCGCCTGTGTCAGTGGCTACTTCGATTCCCGCCAAAACATTTGGCAGGAACCGATCGATCGAAATGTTTTTGGATTGCTCGAACAATACGGGGATGCCGAGTTGGTTTCACTCATCGCACCTCGACAGTTCATCGTGGACGCCGCACGCGGACCGGAAGTCACCATCCCGGGCGGACGCGGCGCCCCGTCACGTGTCGTCACTCCTGCGCTTGGCTCCGTCAAAGAGGAGCTGGCCCGTGCCGAGCGCCTTATCGAGAAGCTCAATCCGCCGGCCAAGCTGCAACTGGTTGAGGGTGGACAGAAACCGTTGACCGGCCAAGCGCTTGGCCAATTTCTCAAGTCGCTTACTGCAGACGCAGCGCTTGGCCCAGCGGGAGAAGACAACATCGCGCACCTCCGGAAAAACTTCGATGCGGCTCCGCGCCACGCAGCGCAGTTTCATGAGATCGACCGTCACACACAGTGGCTGCTCCGCGAGAGCCCATTCGTGCGAAAGCAATTCTACAAACCGGACACGTCTTCCGTGGCCAAGTTTGAGGCGTCGAACGAAAAATATCGCACACAGTTTTACGACGATGTGATCGGTCGCTTCGATCGCAAACGACTGCCGCTCAATGCGCGTAGCCGAAAAATCTACGACACAGAAAAATGGGTGGGCCACGAAGTAGTCCTCGATGTTTTCCCAAATGTCATCGCCTACGGAATACTGCTCCTGCCGCGTGACTTGAAGGCCGATGAAAAGCGCCCGGTCGTCGTTTGCCAACATGGGCTGGAGGGACGGCCACAGGACATCATCCAGGGCGACCACCGCGCCTACCACGACTTTGCGGCCAAGCTCGCCGAACGTGGTTTTATCACCTTTTCACCACAGAATTTGTACATATTCACCGACCGTTTTCGCACCCTGCAGCGGAAGGCCAATCCGCTCAAAAAGACCCTGTTTTCAGTGATAATTCCGCAACATCAGCAAATTGTGCACTGGCTGAAAACCCTGTCGTATGTGGACAAAGAACGCATCGCCTTCTACGGCCTGAGCTACGGCGGGAAAACCGCGATGCGCGTGCCGCCTGTCGTCACCGACTACTGCCTCTCCATTTGCTCAGCCGACTTCAACGAGTGGGTGGACAAGAACGCCTCAACACGCAACCCGCACAGCTACGTCAACAGCGGTGAGTACGAAATCTTCGAGTGGGATCTTGGCAGTACATTCAACTACGCGGAGATGGCGGGACTGATCGCGCCGCGTCCGTTCATGGTCGAGCGCGGTCACTACGATGGAGTTGCCTCCGATGAAACCGTCGGTTGGGAATTCGCCAAGGTACGATTCCTTTACCAGGGAAAGTTGAAACTAAAGGACCGTTGTGAGATCGAATGGTTCGATGGACCACACACTATCAACGGCAAGGGGACATACGATTTTTTGCATCGTCACTTGAACTGGCCGAAGCGTTGATTTCTTCGTCAAAATACCGGTTCAAAAAAAATGTTTTTTTTGAAAAAATCGGTTGTCAAAAAAAAATTTGCGAGTAGAGTCACCTTCCCAAGAAGTAAACTCTACGCGTAGAGTCCTTCTTAGTACCATTAGGTTTCACCTTTGGTAAGACTTCCAACGAAGTTGGAATGACTCCAGAGCGAGGAGGTGACATAGAACAAATGGCCGCAAAAAAGAAAGCTAAGAGAAAAGCTGCCAAGAAAGCACCTGCCAAGAAGAAGGCGGTGAAGAAGGCTGCTAAGAAAAAGGCACCTGCCAAGAAAAAGGCGGTGAAGAAAAAGGCTGCCAAGAAAAAAGCACCTGCCAAGAAAAAGGCGGTGAAAAAGAAGGCTGCCAAGAAAAA
>DKGH01000126.1:14100-29145 GCA_002453165.1 Verrucomicrobia bacterium UBA6775 | reverse complement strand
ACACCACGACCAACTACGGGCAAACGCCGTTGCACGGAGCTGCGTCGGATGGGCATTTGGGCATCATTAAGCTGCTTTTTGAGAAGGGTGCGGACGTAAACGCAAAACAGTCCGAGTTATCCGTTTTGGATAACGTGACGTTAATCAGGAATCAAGATTGCATTGATTATCTGCGGAGCGTGGGTGCCCGGAGTTTTTCCGATAACTCCATTTTTGCTGCTGCTGCTGTCGGGGATATTGAGGCGGTGAGCCGTTTTTTGAGGGCCGGGGCAAATCCAAATTCGGTTCTCAACGATGATACGCCCTTAATCGCGTTACCGGTGATAAGCGGTCACGAAGAGATGCTCGAATTGCTCCTCGCCAATGGAGCGAATCTCGACGCCCAGGTTGAGGTTGGCGAGGGGTTAACGCTGTTGGACGTGGCGTTGGGCAGGGAAATGGTCGAGATGGCAAACCTGCTCGCTGCCAAGGATGCGAAGAAGTCCTGTAGCAGATGCATGAAACCATACGAATGCAGTCGACTTAGGAAACTGTGGCGATTGCCCCTGTGGATATTGAAATTGGTTCGGATGCACCCCGGGGAGGAGGCGGAAAGACTGTATTGCCGTTTGTGTTCCCGAAGTCAGAACATTGGTGTGCTATTCCTCGCGTCCATGTTCCTCGCGCTATTGTTGATTACCGTCGCTGCCATCACAGAAGGAGACAGTTAAACGACGGAAAAGTAGTTGGTGTCTCAAGATGCATCTCTGAATTGGTCGCTTGGCCAAATGGCAACTCTTTCGGGCTGTGTGGGTTGGCAATTTGAGAATAAGGTGCGACAGATTGTCTCGGTAAAAACACAACCCATTGTGGTTCTGTGAATAAGACATGCTGTATATTGTGTTTTCGGGCTTTACTCGATCACCATTCTTCGGTCTGATTTGCGCGGCATGTATCTGAAGAATCTCACGGCCTTGGGCTTCAAATCGTTCGCGGACAAGACGTCGCTCGATTTTCAGCCAGGCGTGACGGCGATTGTGGGGCCGAACGGTTGCGGCAAATCGAATGTGTCGGATGCGTTGCGCTGGGTTTTGGGGGAGCAATCGGCCAAGGCGCTCCGGGGTTCCGGCATGGCCGATGTCATTTTCAACGGCACTGACAAGCGAAAGGCGCTGAGCATGGCCGAGGTGTCGCTGACGATTGGGGGAATCGATTCTGAGCAACTCAAGACGGCCGGCGTGGATTTGCCGTACAACGAGGTGACGGTCACGCGCCGCATTTTTCGGGACGGGGGCAGCGAGTATTTCATTAACAAGGTTTCATGTCGGTTGCGTGATATTCAGCAACTTTTCATGGGCACCGGCATGGGCCGCGCCAGCTACGGCATCATGGCGCAGGGGAACATCACCCAGCTCATTTCCAGCAAGCCGGACGACCGGCGCCTGGTCTTCGAGGAGGCCGCTGGCATCACGCGGTTCAAACAGCAAAAGAGGGAGGCACTGCGCAAGCTCGATTACACCGAGCAAAATCTGCTTCGCGTTTCCGACACCATACGCGAGGTTAAGCGCCAGATCGGTTCGCTCCAGCGTCAGGCCGCCAAGGCCAAGCGGTACAAGGAGTTCATGGGCGAACTCCAGAGCCTTGAGGGCCAACTCGCCCGGCATCAACTGGGCGATCTGCAAAACAAGGTACAGCTGAGCGAAAAAGCGATCGCTGAATTTAAGGACAAATCCGACGACTACACCGAGACGATCGCCAGCGGCGAACGCCAGATTAACGAGGCCCGGCAACAGCGCGCCGCCATTGAAAAACAGGTGACCGAGGCGCAGGAAAAGGGAGCCAACCTGCAGGCCGAGCTGGAGCGGCTCGAAAGCCGAATCCAGTTCAGCCGCGAACGCATCGGCGAACTTGACGATCAGGCAGCCAAGGCGCATGAAGACATCGCCGAGGCAGAGCGGCGCCGAAGCGACTCTGAAGCGGAGCTGACCGAGATGACCAACAAGCTAGGCACGGCCGACAACGCCGTTGCCGACAAGCAGCGTGCGGTCGAGGAAAAACAGGCAGCGTGCAAGGCCATCGAGGCCGAGCTTGGCCAACGGCAGGAGGCGTTGCGCCAAGCGCAGACCGAGTCGTTCAGCGTGGCGCAGGAGTTGACCCGTGTGCGCAACGAACTGAACGCGCTCGACCTGCAAAAGCGCGGCAACACGGTTCGGCTCGAAAAACTTTCAGCGGAAAAGATCCAGCTCGAGGAGGAACAGGCCAAGCTACAGGAGCGGCTTGGCCAATTCTCGAGCGAGGTGGCGTCGCGCAAGTCCAACGCGCAAAACCGCCGAGGCACGGTGGAGGAACGCCAGCAGCGCCTGACCGAACTGCAGCAGCACTTGGCCAAGCTCACCGGTGAACTCGACGACCTGCTGCGGACACAAGCAGAGAAGCGTTCGCGGCTCAACGTGCTCAAGCAGTTGCAGGCCTCCAACGAGGGGGTTAGCGCCGGGGCGCAGGCCGCGCTCAAGGAATCGGAGACAGCGCTTGGCCTGTTGGCCGACCAGATTCGCGTGCCGGAGGACTTGGTCGGTGCGGTTGAGGCCGCGCTTGGCCGACACCTGCAGTTGGTTGTTACTAAGCAGGCGACCGAGGCCAAGGCCATTTTGCAGTCGCTCAGCGAGGGCAAAAAGGGGCGGGCCGACATCGTGGCGCTCGACCTGTTGTCCGGCGGCGAGGCACCGTCGATCGATGAAGCCAAGCTGAACGAGTTCGGCGGAGTGGCTGCGCTTGGCCAAGTGGGGTGCGACGCCGATGTCCAGCCGTTACTCGACCGCCTGCTTGGCCGGTTGGTGATCGTTCTCGACTTGGATTCGGCGATTCGCGGCCGTGCGGCGCACCGTGACCTGGATTTTGTCACCCGTGCCGGCGAGTTGCTTTCGCGTCACGGCGTGTTCAGTGGCGGTCGCGGAAACGGCAGCGCATCCGCCTCGCTACTCGCCCGCAAAAACGAGATTGCCGACCTTGAGAAGGAACTCGAGGGGCTGGGCGAAACGGTCAACAAACACAGCCGGGAAAAGGGCGATCTTCAGGCGGAGCAAACCACGTTGCAGGCCGGGCTGCAGGAGGATCAAAACGAGCTGCGCCAGCAGGAGGTGGCCATCGCGACGAGCGAGGGTGAACTCAAGGCGCTGGAGAATTCACAGAGCGTTTTGGCGCAAAAGATCGAGGCGGTCACGTTCGAGTTGGACGGCCTCGCCAGTCAGGAATCTGAAGGCGGCGGCAAACGTGATCAACTTGCGGCCGAGCTGGTTTCGCTCGAGGAAAAAGAGCGCACCTCCGGCAAGAGCGTCGACGAGGTTGGCACCGTGGTGGAGGGGTTGCGCGGCAAGCGCGACGAGGCCAACACCGAATTGACCGAGGCCAAGGTCGGCCTCGCGTCGGAGGAGCAGTTGCTGGCTTCATTCAAGCGGCAGTTGGATCCGCTTCGCGTGCGCATTGATGAGTTGAAACAGCGCGTGGCCCAGCGGCGCGCAGACATCGAGGCGGCCGGGGAAAAGAAGACTCAAACCGAGAACGACATTTCAACTTCAACCCAGCGCATCGAGGCGGTGAAAGTCGAGCGCGAACAGTCTAGCCAGGCGATCACCGGGTTGCTCGAACAAAAAACGGCTGCCGACCAAAAAGTCGAGGAGCGCGAAGAATCGTTGCGCTCAGTGCGTGCCGAGTTGAGCGAATCGCAGGAGCGCCGCTCGCAACTCGAGGTCGAGCTGGCGCAGAACAACATGATGGTCGAGAACCTTTGCGAACGCATGGAGGCCAAGTACCAGATCGATCTGCGCGAAGTGGAGGTGCAACACCTCAAGACCACCGAGACTGATTCGGGCGAGGTCGAGATCACCTTGGCCACCCTCGAGGAGATGGAGGCCGAGGGGTTGGAGACAGACTGGGAAAGTGTCGAGGACAAGGTTGCCGAGTTACAGGATCGCGTCGACCGCATGGGGCCGGTGAACCTCGTCGCCATCGAGGAGTACGAGGAAACCGAGGAGCGGTACGAGTTTCTGACCACACAGCATGACGACCTCGTCAAAGCCAAAGAGCAGTTGCTCGAGGTGATCGAGCAGATCAACACCGAGACCACGGATATGTTCAAGGCCACCTTCGAGCAGATTCGGGACAACTTTCGCACGCTGTTCACCGAGGTGTTCGAGGGGGGCAAGGCCGACCTCGTGCTGGTCGACGAAGAGGACGTGCTCAGTAGTGGCATCGAGATCGTCGCCCGGCCGCCGGGCAAAAAACTGCAGAGCATCTCGCTGCTTTCCGGCGGCGAACAGACCATGACCGCCGTGTCGCTGATGTTTTCAATCTATCAGGTTAGTCCGAGCCCGTTTTGTGTGCTGGACGAGTTGGACGCGCCGCTGGACGAGTCCAACATCAACCGGTTTATTCGTGTGCTCAAGCGGTTCATCAACCACTCGCAATTTCTCGTCATCACGCACAACAAGCGAACCATCAGCATGGCCGACACGTTGTACGGCGTGACCATGCAGGAGCATGGCGTGAGCAAGATCGTCTCGGCGCGCTTCCAGAAAACCGAGCGCGACGAGGATGCCACCGGCGCCCGCGAAACCAAGCCGCCAACCAATCGCGGCCAAGCGGCCGAGCCAGCCGAGGTCGCCGCCGAGTCGGCACCCAGCGTTGATGACGGGGATGACGACGGCGGAGGCGACGACGTGATCGCCATGGGCAAGTAACACCGCTTGGCCAAGCGGGGTGCACAAAAAACGGGCGCCCGATGGGCGCCCGCTTCATGAAGATTTTCTCCCGGTTTAGACGTTGCCGAAGATGGTTTTGCCGGTGCTCTCGAGGTCGTTGCAGGCCTCGACCATGCGGGCGGCCATCGCTTCCTCTGCCTTCTTCAGGTAGGAGCGAGGGTCGTACACCTTTTTGTTGCCGACTTCGCCGTCGATCTTGAGCAGCCCATCGTAGTTCTTCAGCACATGATCCACCACCGGGCGGCTGAAGGAGTACTGCGTGTCGGTGTCGATGTTCATCTTCACCACGCCGTACTCGAGCGTCTCCTTGATTTCGTGTTTCTCTGATCCGGAGCCTCCATGGAAAACGAGGTCGAACTTGGCTGCCTCGCCGTACTTGCCGATCACGGCGTCCTGACCCTGCTTGAGAATCTCCGGGCGAAGTTTTACCGAGCCCGGCTTGTATGAGCCGTGGACGTTGCCGAAGGTGGCAGCAAACATGTATCGGCCGATGCCGTTGAGGCTCTCGTACACGCTGAGCATGTCCTCCGGTGTGGTGTAAAGTTTCTCGGCCGGCATGTCTTCGGTACCGGCGGCACCGTCTTCTTCACCACCGACAACGCCCGCTTCGACCTCGAGAATGATTTCGTTCTTCGCGCACAACTCGAGGTACTCCTTGGAGATGGCCATGTTTTCCTCAAGCGGAAGGATGGAGGCATCGAGCATGTGGCTCTGGAAGAGGTTGGACTGGCCGTTGGCGCGACGACGTGTGGTCTCTTCGATGAGCGGCTTGAGGAAGCCCTCCGCCGCCTCGGGTTGGCAGTGGTCGGTGTGTAGCCCGATCAGGATGTCGTACTTTTCCGCGAGGCGATGGGTGGCCTCGGCGAGCACGATGCAGCCGTGGACGGCGTCCTTGACGTTGAGGCCAGAGGCGAACTGACCGCCGCCGGTGGAAAACTGGATAATGCCGTCGGATTTCGCATCGGCGAAAGCCTTGAGGGCGGCGTTGATGGTGACGATCGACGTGACGTTTACGGCCGGATAGGCGTAGTCGCCCTGCTGGGCGGCATCGAGCATCGCGGCGTACTGCTGGGGAGATGCAATAGGCATAATTTAATGTCCGTAACAGGCCATTTGGCCAAATGGCGGCGCATAGTAGCGGGATTCGCTGCTTTTGCAAGGGCGGAAAATGGCCGTTTTTTAAGGCGATTTGCGCTTGGCCAAGCGCTTGGCCGTGAGCCCGCCCTTGACAGGTGAACCCCCTCTCCACAATAACGGCGGCAGATGAAAGCTCACTTGATTTACTCTGGCTTGTTGGTGGCGCTGATCACGATCGGATGCGGATCAGAACCCACCGAGCCTACCCAGCAAACCAATGCTCCGGCAGCCAAGCCGCAGGTCGAGCCTGCAGCAGCACCCAAGCCGTCGACCCCTGCGCCTGCGGTTTCCGCCCCGCCTGCGACAAACGCCCCGGCAGTTGTGGCGCCTGCTCCTGAGAATCCGACTCCGAGGGCTGACATCTTCCGCAGTGCCGGTGCCGGCGACATTGATACGGTAAAGTATCACTTGGCCAACGGCATCAAACTCAATGCCCGGGACAAGACCGGAAAAACCGCTCTGCTGTGGGCGATACGCAACAAGAAGCACGAGGTGGTCTATCACCTGCTCGATCGAGGCGCCAACCCAAACTTGGCCGACAACAACAAGTTGACGCCGCTCTTCTGGGCAGTCCGCATGCGCCGCCCTGAGTTGGTGACCGCACTGCTCAACAAGGGGGCAGACATCACGGTCAGGGACTCTCGGGGTAAGGACGTGTTTGACTACGCGAAGGATGACGTTGTCCTGGAGATCCTCCGCAGCCACGAAAAGAAATAGTCGCTCATGACCATCGCGGAGTTGACGGACAAGATTCGGGCCTTCCGCGACGCACGCGACTGGGCTCAGTTCCACAAGCCAAAGGACATGGCCGCTGCCGTGGCCATCGAGGCCGCCGAGTTGCAGGAGCATTTTCTTTGGAAAACTCACGAGCAGAGCGCCGAGCACCTGGTCAGGCATGGGGATGAAGTTGCGGAGGAGATGGCCGACATCGCCATTTACCTCATGCTCATGGCAGACGATGCCGGGATCGACCTTGGCCAAGCGATCGAGACCAAGCTCGCGATCAATGAGAAGCGCTACCCCGCCGACAAGGCTCGGGGCCGGAACAACAAATACACCGACTACCAGTAATCCGACAGAGCCACTCCCCACCGGATTTCAATTGAGGGTGAGGTCCACTTGGGCCTCGTCGATTGTCCCCTTCAGCAACTTGCCCGATGCATCGATGTGGAAAACATGCTGAACTTCATTCCAGTCCCGGGGCGTTGTTGCGTATTTGGCATCGGCATTTTTCCTGTCCAGCAAATTGTATTTCACGGTTAGCAAGTTGGATCTCTGTTCCCACGAGCCTTCAAATTCATCAACCGTTTTTGTTCCATCAACTTCCCAGAAACTTTCCACCGAAATCGAGCAGGTTCCGTCCGGTTTTAAGTCAAACCGGTAAACAGAAGATTTCATCAACTTTTGGCCTTCAGCCTCGATGGTCGTCCGAGCCGTCCCAATCCAGACTCCATCGGCAGAAAAACGAGAATGTACACAAGCGGAGCCAAGCGATGCGACGAACAGCACCGAGATGAAAAGACGCAAAGTCATCAAAGGCAGAATAGGGTGTTTTATTATTTTGATCCAGGGGATCAGTCCTCCCAGTCGATTCGGGCTGCGCCATATTGGCCAAGCGGCAACCAAATCCCACCGCCGTTGTTATCGACGGTGTTTTCGAGGTTAAACCAGAGGCAGCCCTCAAGCTTGGCCTTTCCAGCCACGCGAAGGGCGTCTGGGTCGGTGGTGTCGAACAGGGTTACTCCCCGCCGGTTGTCCATCCCGACTAGGTTGCCGCCAATGAGCTTTAGTTGCTGGATGTCTTTCTCCGGCTCGATTTCGTCGAGCAGTGTGAACTTACCATTCTCGTCAAGGGCGAACGATTGCAGATAGGGCTGTGTGTCGTAACGCAAAACACCGCCGTCCTCCTTGAGCACCTTGGTGCGCTCGGTGAAAGAGAGGAAAAGTGTCCCGTCGCTTTTCACGACGTGCGACTGCGGCCAGGAGTTGGGCTGCTCGATGGAATCCACGAGGTGGGCCTCGAGGCCGTCGTAAGAGCTGGCGTCAAACCAGTTGCCGTCCCATTTGCGTTCCTCGTTCCAGTGGGAGCCGTTGGTGTAAAGCAATGCGCCGCCGTGCGACGTGCCGATCAATGAACCGGGGATGGCCACCGTGTCGCGCACGACTGGGTCGGCCGGGTCTGTGTAATCCACGACGTGCAGCTCGTAGCGGGTGACCCAGTAACCGTGCGGCTTCGGAATCGGCTCCGGCCTTGGCTTCGGTTTTTCTATCGGCTTGTCCGGGTCTTCCTCCTCATCTTCGTCGTCGTCCTTCGGTTTTTCCTCTTCCTCCTCGGGGGCGAGGTATTCGCTGTGCTGACTACTCAGGTAGACGAGGCCATTGTCGTTGAGGATGGCTTCGCTGAAATTCCAGCGGCTGACGTAGCGCCTGCGTTTTTTGTCCTCCTCGTTTTCGTCTTCGTCCGCGACCGAAAGGTTAACGTTTGAGGCCAGAGCCGGCTTGGCCGGGTCGGCTACGTCAAAGCAGATCAACTGCCCGGCACCGCCGCCGTAACCGGGCCACCAAATGTCCGGCATACCGCCGATGTCATCCATGATCCATGGCCAACCCCAGTATCGGTGGCCGCCCTTGTTCGACCAAAGCAGCGAGCCGTCGCCCGGCCAGTTGGCCTTGAATTGGTTGTTCCAGCCCATGTGTTCATCGATCAGTACCACTTCGCTAATGACGGACAACGCCGGCAGTTTGGCCAGATCGACCACCGTGAGGAACAGGTTCGGATTCGGTTCCGGCTCCGGTTTTTCCTCCCCGTTTTCCTCGTCGCCTTCCTCTCCCTTTTCCGGAACCGGCTTGGGGTTGGCGGCGTGGTAGGACTGGGTTTGCAGCAGGTACAATTTGTCACCGCGAACGGTTGCACCGGAAAGGTAGGCGTTGTGCTTGAGGATCAGGCTGCCCAGCGCGTCGTCGGGATCCGCCTTGGCGGCCACGCGCAAGGAGGGGCCGCGTTGCTCACCAAAATACCAGTTGGAGCCACGTGCAAATTGCAGCAGGTGATCGCCGACCGGGATGATTTGATCCACAAACCAGGCGAGTTCGACCTTGCCCTTGACCACCGGTTTGTCGCGGTTGGTCGCATCGACCGAGAGCAGTTCCTGTCCGGAGATGGACATGATAAAATCCTGATACTCGGTGGCGCGGCGCGGTTGCAATGCATGCTCAATGACACCGCGTTTTTTCAGCGTCTTTTCGTTAAGGTCAATTATTTGCACCTTTTTGGCGTAGCCGGTTCCTTCGTAGCCCTGGTACGGCACGAGGATCAGCCCGGCGTGCGGCAGCACGGTGAACGCCTTCTCGTCGTACTGTGCTTCACTCCACGACCAGCGGTCGCCCATCGTCACCTTGTCAAACAGCCTCGGCTTGGTCACGTCGCTCACGTCGAAGAGCGACACGGCCACCCGGCGCTTGTTGTCCGTGTCATCCACGCCGATCGAAACCAGCCGATCGCCCAACGGCTGGATGTAGGTCGACCAGCCGGGCACCTCGAGTTCGCCTTTGATAACCGGCTTGCGAGGGTCGGACAGATCGACGATCCAGAGCGGGTCGATGCGCTCGTAGGTCACGATGTACACCCTGTCGGCGTCGAAGCGCGTGGCAAAAAGCCGCTCGCCCTTGGCCAAGCGCAACTCGCCAAGCGCCTCCGGCTTATCCGGGTTGGCCAGGCTGAAAGTCTCGAGCGTGGTTTCCCACCGCGCGCGGTTGTTGTTTCCGTTGCGGTTGAAAGTCTCGGAGATGACCGTGAGTGTGCCCTTGGCCAAGCGCATCTTGAACTTGTCCGCCACCCGACCGGCGGTACGGATGGTGGCCGCCTCATTCATCGAGCCGTCCGGCGCGGAGATGTCGATGCAGCGCAGGTCTGTTTTGTAATACTGTTTTGGAACCGCCGTGGAGACGAAGAGAAACTTGTCCGTAGCGTAAATGTCATTATTGTAGCCATTGTAAAACAGCGTGTCGCGGGCGCTTGGCTTCGACGGGTTTTTCACGTCGAACGAGGAGACCTGCGTGCCATGTTCCCAGCGCATTGAAATACTGCCGTTTTTGTTGACGACTTCCGTCTGCCGGTAAACCTGCGAGGCGATGTAGAGGGCAGTGCCGACCAGGCGGCTTTCGCGGATGTACCCCTTCACCGGTACGCTGCCGACAACGGTCGGCGTGTCGTTGCTGACGTTGACGATGATCGCCTGGCTCTCGGCGCTGTTGCCCCACCAGTTGCATCCGTCCCGAGCGAGCAGGATAACGTGGTCGTCCCCCAGCATGTACATCTGTTCGCCGGAGGCCGGCATCGGCAGGACACCCTTGATGACCGGGTTGGCCTTGTCCGTTAGATCGATCACCTGCAGCCCACGCAGCTGGTTGAAAAAATACAGCTTGTTTTTGTGGAAGCTCCAGATGTCGGACTCGACTACTTCCCGCGATCCGCCTCCATCGACTTCACCCTTTTCGTCGGTGCTGGTGAGGTCGTTTTCGCGGCCTGGCTCCGGGACACCGCCATCCTCGACCATCGCGACGTTCGAGCCGTTTTCAACCTGACTATTGAACTCGGTGGTGCCCTTGTAAAAGGCCGCGGGGAGTGTCTCTTTTTCATCGCCGCGAACACGGATCATTTCGTTGGACTTGGAGCTGGCGAGCCGAAAAACTAGCAGTCCGCCGGTGCCGTCCACTCGCTTAATGGCGCGCGGTGTCCAGTTGCCTCTACCGAGGCGAGGCCTCCCCTCGAGCGTCACCTTTTTGATGCCCTTTGGCACGCGCACGGTGACCACCACTTCGCCTCCGTCAAACTGGATGCTGACAATCTCCGGCCGTACCGGTGCGTCCGGGTTTTCCGGTGCCGCCTTGGTGGCCGTGATGCCGAGCAGCAGTGCCAGCAACGTGAAAAATGCCGGGATTCGGGCGAGGGTGTTTTTGGAAAAACGGGATCGGTTCATTGTAAAGGCTCCGGAAGAGCGCCTCCGAAGCGGAAGCAATAGACGGAAAATAGACACCCGCCCGGACAAGGTGTCAAGGGGGGGAAACCTAGTTTGCGAGGTGGATCAGGTACTTCTGAAGACGGTCACGCTCACCGAGGTGCTTCTCCTTTTGGTAAATCTGGTGGAGGTTGGAGCAGATGCGCATCAGGATGCGGCGCGGCGTTGCGGGGTTCAGAAAATCGTTCTCGAATCCATACCCACAGCGCTTTATGCGTTCGGCACACTCGGCATGGGTCAGGAAGTTGCCACCGTTGAATGGGTCCACAAAAATGGTAAACTTCGCAGATTGCAGGCGGAGGATGAAATGCCCCGGCATCGCAACCCCGACCATCGGCAGATTCAGCCGCCGTGCCACGAACAGGTACACGAGGCAAAGGCTGATCGGGTTGCCCAGTCGCCGATCCATTACGCGGTTGAGATAGCTGTTTTGCGGATCGTAATAGTTGGCCTTGTCGCCCCGAAACCGCTCGCCTCGGAAAAGCACCCGGTTGATCGCCATCAGCGTCGCCGGATGACTTTGCTTTGGGTCGCAGGTGGTGTTCACGTGTTTCGCATAATTGTCCAGTAGGGCCTCATATTCGTGTTGGTTGAAATGCGGGAAAACGGTTCGCGTTAAGAGCCAGATGCCCTTTTCGAGATTCAGGTTTTCGCTGCCCCTGTTGCAGAAGGAGATAAACTCCGCATCGGCTTTTTTGCGGTCGAGCTGGGTGATCAATTCCCACGAGTGCTGCCGCACGAGCCGGTCATTGCTTTGCAGACCTGCGCGCAGCCATGGACGTGCCTCCATGCCGCAGGTCAACAGGGTATGGCGGACGGATTGGAAAACCTGGGGATCGGGGTCGGACAACAATCGAACCAAGGCCGCCTTGTCCCGGTCGGAAAGAGAGGGCGGCTCCACTTGGGTTGCCAACTGAGCCTGCATAACTTTGTTACACAGCCAGCAGAGCAGCCAGTTCGTGCGGGGGCAACCTCAATCTATTCACAATCGACCCGGTTTTATTCACAGGCGTACGACAAAAGCAGGTGTTTTTTTGTTTCCGACCGAGATGTTTTGACCCTGCGCCGCGGTTGGTCTATCAATCCCCGTCCGCAAAGGCGTCACTTGGCCAAGCGCTTGGCCAGGCGACCCGGATCGGGCGACGACACATGACGATTACCGGCATCATTCCCGCCCGATACGCCTCTTCGCGTTTCCCCGGAAAACTGCTCGAGCCGCTCGATGGACGGCCGATCCTGCAGCATGTTGTCGAGAAATGCCGCTTGGCCAAGCGCTTGGCTGACGTGATTGTGGCCACCGACGACCAGCGGATCGCTGATGCGTTGGCGGATATTTGCCGGATCGAGATGACACGCGAAGATCACCCAAGCGGCACGGATCGTGTGGCGGAGGTTGTCCAGCGCTGCGAGTTGGGCGCGGTCGTCAACGTGCAGGGAGATGAGCCGATGATCGATCCGGGCGTGATCGACGCCGTGGCCGCGCGGTTGGATGACAGCGAGATGTCCACCGCCGCCGTGCTGATTCGGCAGCCGGAGGAGTGGGGCGACCCCAACGCGGTGAAAGTCGTTGTCAATGCGTCCGGCCAAGCCCTATACTTCTCGCGGCGTACGATACCGTATTTGCGCGACGCCGCCGATGCTCCCGGAACGGAGCAGTTGGCGGCGTTTCCTTTTTTGAAGCACCTTGGCATCTACGGTTACCGTCGGGAGACTTTGTTGCGGCTGGTGGAGTGCCCTGTTTCTCCGCTGGAGGAGGCGGAAAAACTGGAGCAGTTGCGGGCACTCGACAACGGCATCCCGATCGCCGTCGCGGTGGTGGACCACGACAGCGTGGGCATCGACACCCCGGAGGATCTGGAGCAGGTGCGCAAACATTTTAAGACAGAATCGTGAAACACATTTTTGTGACAGGCGGCGTGGTGAGTTCCCTTGGCAAGGGGCTGACGGCAGCCTCCCTTGGCACCCTGCTGGAGCGTCGCGGCCTCAAGGTCACGCTGCAGAAGTTTGATCCCTACCTGAACGTCGACCCCGGCACAATGAGTCCGTTTCAGCACGGCGAGGTGTACGTGCTCGACGACGGGGCGGAGACCGACCTTGACCTCGGCCATTATGAGCGATTCACCAGCACCAAGTTGACGCGCTTCAATAACCTCACTAGCGGGCAGGTGTACAAGCGTGTGCTGGACAAGGAACGGCGCGGCGATTACCTCGGCAAAACCGTGCAGGTGATCCCGCACGTCACGGATGAAATCCAAAACCGGATTCGTGAGATCGGGGAGAAGGGCGACGCCGACGTGGTGATCACTGAGATCGGCGGAACGATCGGCGACATCGAGGGGCTGCCGTTCGTCGAGGCGATCCGGGAATTTGCGCTCAACGCAGGGCAGGGCAATGTGCTGTTCCTGCACGTCACATTCATCCCGTACATCAAAGCCGCCGGTGAACTGAAAACCAAGCCGACTCAACAGGGCGTGGCCAAGCTGCGTGAGATTGGCATCACGCCGGACGTGCTCGTCTGCCGCTGCGAGAAGCCGCTGAACAAGGAACTGCGGCAGAAGCTTTCGCTGTTCTGCAACGTCCAGTACGAGGCGGTGATCGAGGAGATCGACGTGGAGCATTCGATCTACGAGGTGCCGCTCATGCTGCAGCGCGAGGGTCTCGACGACCTGATCTGCCGCAAGCTGGCACTCGACACTCCGCCGGCCGACATGTCCGAGTGGCGGGAGATCATCCGCAAACTCATCGCGCCGCGACACCGAGTGCGCATCGGCGTCGTGGGCAAGTATGTCGAGTTGCAGGACGCCTACAAATCGGTCTACGAGGCAGTGATCCACGGCGGCGTGGCTAACGACTGCGGCGTAGAGATCGAGCGCGTCGAGGCGGAAGACATCGAGAAAAACGGGGCGGCCAAGGTGCTCAAGGGTTACGGTGGCATCCTTGTGCCGGGCGGCTTTGGTGAGCGCGGCTCGGAGGGCAAAATCCTTGCCGCCCAATATGCCCGGGAAAACAACGTACCGTATTTTGGGCTGTGCCTTGGAATGCAGATTGCCACGATCGAGTTCGCCCGCAATGTCCTCAATCTGGAAGGCGCCCACTCTGTTGAGTTCGACGCCGACACCCCGCACCCTGTGATCGCACTGCTCGATGAGCAACAAAATGTCACCGACAAAGGCGGCACGATGCGTCTTGGATCGCAGCCTTGCAAACTGACTCCCGACTCGCTGGCCGCGAAGCTGTACGTCTCGGAGGAAATTCACGAGCGACACCGCCACCGGTACGAGTTCAACAACGCTTACCGCGAGCAGTTTGAGTCGGCAGGACTGGTCTTCAGCGGACAATCACCGGACGGCGGCCTCGTGGAAATTGTCGAGGTCCCCAACCATCCGTTTTATCTCGCGAGCCAGTTTCATCCCGAGTTCAAGAGCAAACCCAACGAGCCGCACCCCCTTTTTCAGGGCTTCATCGCTGCGGCTCACGCTTGCGATCACAACAAAAACGTGTAAGTTTACCGTCTGTTGGCTCACCCAACGCCGACCATAACGTATGGATAACCTGCCTCCTGTGATACTGGCCTCCGCGTCCCCACGACGTTCGGAGCTGCTTGCCTCCATGGATATCGATTTTGAGGTCGTTCCCAGCCATGTTGAGGAACTGATCGATGGCTACGACTTTATCCCCGACCTTTGCGAGGCCAACGCCCGTATCAAGGCCGAGCCGATTGCGGACATACATCCGGAGTGTCTTGTGATCGCTGCGGACACGATGGTCTATCTCGAGGACACCCTTTACGGAAAACCGACCGATATCGACGATGCGCACCGGATGTTGACCCGTCTGCAGGGGCGCACCCACCAGGTGACCACCGGCGTGAGTCTGATCTATCACAACGAGGAGATCAGCAAATCGTTCTCCGTGATCACCAACGTCACTTTTCTCTCGCTTGATGCCGGGCAGATCAGCGAGTATCTCGCCAAGATCGACCCGCTTGACAAGGCCGGCGGCTATGCCATTCAGGAGCACAAGCAAATGATTGCCAAGCGCGTCTCCGGCTCGGTCTCCAACGTAGTCGGCCTCCCGGTCGAGCGGCTCAAGGAAGAACTCAACAACCTGTTCGGCGAGAAGGTCGAGGAAGAGTGGTAGCGCGTGGCCAAGCG
>DKGH01000126.1:4717-13755 GCA_002453165.1 Verrucomicrobia bacterium UBA6775 | reverse complement strand
GCGTTTGAACATTTCCGTTGAATCTCGGTCAAAGTGCATTGCAGCAAACCTGTTTTGGGTTGCGGCTGGTTCGGGAGGGGCGTAGACCCTTGGCCGACCGACTGCTTGTAATCGATGCTTCGTAACCAGCGCCAACTCCAGACCAACGTCAGCAAAGTGCTCGACGGGCTGTTTTTTGCCCTGAGCCTCTGGCTGGCCCATGGGATGCGTGGCCTGCTGGATGTCGAATGGTTTGGTGCCGAGCCGGAGATCGCCTCGTTTTGGGGTGGTGCCACCGGGCGGCCGTATGTGTGGATCAGTATCCTGCTTTTATTTGCCGCCCCGTTCGTGCTCGATACTCAGGGCTTTTACACCCGCTCCGCCTGGCCAAGCCGTGGACAAACCTTCTGGCCTCTGGTCAAGGCGGCGATGCTTGTCACGCTTGGTATCATTCTCGGTATCTTCATGCTCAAGATTCAGCTAACCCGCTCGGTTCTCTTTTTGTTTGCCGCCATCAGTGTGGTGACGGTTTTGACGAAAGAGGAGTTGTGGCAGTTGATCCGCCGCAGCCGTATGAACCGTGCCGATCTGCAAAAACGCCTCATCTTGCTCGGCACCGGGGAGGAGACTGGCGAGATGCTCAAGCGCATCGGGGGAGGACAGGACAACAGTTTCCGCGTGGTGCAGGAGTTTGACATCAACCGCGAGCTGATTGGCGACCTCGTGAAGCACCTGCACGAACACTCGGCCAACGTCGTTTTGATCAGCGCCGGCCACACGAAGTTTGACGTGATCGAGCAGGTCATCAACGCCTGCGAACTCGAGGGGGTAGAGGTCTGGCTGGCGGCCGACTTTTTTAACACGCAGATTGCCCGCACGGCGGTCGACGATTTTCACGGTGTGCCGCTGCTTGTTTTTCACACCACACCGGCCGCCTCGCTGCAGGGCTTGGCCAAGCAGGGGATCGATTTCGTCGGCGCATTTTTCATGCTGCTGCTCCTGAGCCCCGTGATGCTGATCTGTGCGCTGGCGGTGAAGTTCACGTCGCCCGGCCCGGTTTTGTTTCGGCAAAAACGCAGCGGCCTCAACGGTCGGCCGTTCACGATGTTCAAGTTTCGCTCGATGGGCACCAACGCCGAGCAGCGCAAGCACGAGTTGGCGGCGATGAACGAGATGAGTGGCCCGGTATTCAAGGTGTCGGACGATCCCCGGATCACCCCGGTTGGCAGATTTCTCAGACGCTACAGCCTCGATGAGTTGCCGCAGTTGTTCAATGTGCTTCAGGGTTCGATGAGCCTCGTCGGCCCGCGGCCGCTGCCGGTGGACGAGACCAAGCGCTTCGAGGATCTGTCCCATCGTCGCCGCCTGAGCGTCAAGCCGGGCCTCACCTGTCTTTGGCAGATCAGTGGGCGCAATGAGGTAAAGGAGTTTTCCGACTGGGTGCGCCTCGACCTCGAGTACATCGACAACTGGTCGCTCTGGCTCGACATCAAGATTCTCGTTCGTACCGTCCCGGTCGTTTTCATCGGCACCGGCGCACGATAGCCGGCACCTTTACGCTTCCACCAGCGCGGCCCCTCTGTTAATGCAATTGCCCGTACAAGGAGCATGGAATTGTTACTCATCGGTTTTGTTGCGGGATTCGCCCATGTGGTCACCGGGCCGGATCATCTGGCTGCGCTGACACCGTTCGCCTCCCGTGACGGTCACGCTGCCACTTGGCGGCTTGGCCTCCGGTGGGGACTGGGCCATGCGGCCGGTGTGGCGATAGTCGGGATGCTCCTTTGGCTGCTGAAAGACACCGCCATGGTCGAGGGCTTTTCCGCTTGGGCAGAGCGTCTGGTGGGGGTGTTGTTGATTGCGGTTGGTGCGCTTGGTTTGCATGCGCGGTTGAGCGGAAAAATTCATACACACGAACACGCCCACTCCGGGGTCAGCCACTCGCACATCCATTCCCACTTTGGTCGTACGGAACACCGGCACTCTCACGCCGCACTGGGCATCGGCCTGTTGCACGGCACGGCAGGCGGCACACACCTCTGGGTGTTGCTGCCGGCGCTGGCCATCGGCCATCTGGGTGGTGTGATTTTGTATCTGGGTGCCTATGCGCTGGCCACGGTGGCGGCGATGACGTTGTTCACCGCAGGGCTGGGCGGCTTGGCCAAGCGTTTGGCCAAGCGGAGTCCGCAGTTGGGTCACTGGTTCGGCTTGGCCTGCTGTACGCTCACGATTTTCATCGGCGGCTTTTGGTTGTTGGCCTGATAGCGGACGGATCGCGATTCCCTGACCACCATGTCCAAGTTGATCCATCAAGCCATCGACTCCCTGCTTAAGGGCACTTCCCGATCCTTTTATCTCACGCTCAAGGCACTGCCTTCGCCAGTGCGGCCACAGATCGGGCTGGGCTACCTGCTGGCGCGCATCTCGGACACGATCGCCGACTCCACCGGCGGCCCGACAGGCCAGCGGCTCGAGGCGCTCGAGCAGTACAACGAACGGTTGCAGGGCCGGAGCACTGCGATGCCCGACTTGTCCGTGCTCGCCCGGCTGCAACAGAACCCAGACGAGGCAAAGCTGCTGGAAAACGCCGCTGCGCCGGTGTCCTATCTCGAGCAGTTTTCCGCGACGGACCAGCAGCACATCCGGCGTGTGCTCGACATCATCATCGGCGGCCAGACGCTCGACCTGCAGCGGTTCGCCTACGCCAACACCGGCACGATCATCCCGCTCGCGAGGGAGGAGGAACTCGACGACTACACCTACCGCGTGGCTGGCTGTGTCGGTGAATTCTGGACGCACGTCTCGCTGGCGCACCTGTTCGAGGTGGACGCCGCCAAGGAGGCGCAGCTGTTCGAGAACGCCGTGCGCTTCGGCAAGGCGTTGCAGTTGATCAACATCCTGCGCGACCTGCCTGAGGATTTGCGCATGGGGCGTTGCTACCTGCCGACGGCGGTCCTCTCCGAGCACGATATCACTCCGGAAAATCTGCTTGAGCCGGCGACGATGGAACGCTTCCGTCCGGTGTATGATTCGTACCTTGTTAAGACGGTGGCGCACTTCGACGCTGCGGCGGCCTACATCGACATGCTGCCGTTCAGCCAGTTTCGCATGCGCGGCGCCTGCACGTTGCCGGTCATCATCGGCCTGAAAACAGTCACGCTGTTGCGTCAGCAAAACGTGCTCGATGCCGAATACCGGATCAAGGTCGGCCGCCCGGAGATCAAGCGGATGACCCGCCAGACGGCCCTCGTGCTGCCCTCGCGGCGGCGTACGCAAAAACTCATTTCGTCCTACCGCGATGCCTGAAAGACGCCGTCTTCTGCCACTGCTGCCCTGGGTATTACTGGCCGCCTTGGTCGCAGGCTGTTCCGATGCACCCCGGCCGGTGAAGGCACTCACGCCCGGCCTGCATGCAATCAATCAAAAGCCATTGTTCATCAACAGCCTCGGGATGCAGTTCGTCCCGTTGCCGGGCGGGCGCGCCTGGGTCAGCGTCTGGGAAACGCGCGTGAGCGACTACGCCGCGTTCGCCGCCGCCACAACCAACGGCTGGCACGCGGCCTGGTTTCAGGAGACCACCAATCACCCGGCGGTGGAGGTTCGCTGGGACGAGGCCGAGGCATTTTGCGCCTGGCTGAGCCAACGTGAACGTGCCTCCGGTTTGCTGGGCGCCAATGAAGGCTACCGCCTGCCGACCTCGGACGAGTGGACCTCGGCGCTTGGCCAAGCGCAGGACGGTGATCCCTCAACGATTTCCGGCAACTTCGGGCCTGCTATCAAGAGCGATTCCTTCCCGCACACAAGCGAAGTCGGAACGTTTCAGTCGAACGCCCTTGGCCTGCACGATCTCCGCGGTAACGTCTGGGAGTGGTGCACCGCTTGGCCAAGCGAGGAGGGCGCAATCCGGATTCTTCGCGGCGGCGGCTGGCGGGATCACGCTCCCGAACTGCTCGCCCCGGGTCGGCAATTGCTCGTGGCCCCGCATGCCATCGCCGAGGACTACGGGTTTCGCTGCGTACTCGTCCTCAAGCGGCCACCCCAGCCGGAATAGCCGGTTGCGGCCACGGGCCGAAAAATTATTCACAATTGGGGAATCTCGCTTGGGAGGGTTTGGATTGTCCCGTACATTGGTTGCCAGGAGGCAGCACCCCCTCCGCTTTTAGCATTTTGAAACCCGAAAACGACGCGTACCCACGGCACCCGGATCGGTTTGTCGATCGCCACATTGGCCCCCGGCAAAAGGACATTGAAACGATGTTGTCCGCGCTGGGTCACGACTCACTTGATGCCATGATCAGTGCCGGTGTGCCCAACAGCATTCGCACCCCCGAGCCGCCCAAACTGCCGCCCGCCCAGAGCGAGACTGAGGCCCTCGAGTCGCTCCGCAACTTGGCCGGGGAGAATCAGGTTTGGCGCACGTACATCGGGCAGGGCTATTACAACTGCATCACCCCGCCGGTGATCCAGCGGAACCTCCTCGAGAACCCCGGCTGGTACACGCAGTACACGCCATACCAGGCCGAGATTTCGCAGGGCCGGCTTGAGGCGCTGCTCAATTTCCAGACGATGGTCTGCGACTTGAGCGGCATGGAGATTGCCAACGCGTCGTTGCTCGACGAAGCCACAGCCGCGGCCGAGGCGGTCACCATGTGCCGCAACATCCAGTCGCGCAACAAGTCCGACGCCGTGTTCGTCTCGGAGGATTGCCATCCGCAGACGATCTCCGTGTTGCGAACGCGCGCCGAGGCGATCGGGCTCGAGGTCGTCGTCGGCAGTCAGGCTGCGTTTGATTTCAGCACACAGGTGTTCGCCGTCGTGTTGCAATACCCGGCCACGGACGGAAGCCTGACCGATCCGGGTGACTTCATCGCGTGTGCCCATGAGAACGATGCACTCGCCATCGTGGCGACTGACCTGCTTGCGTTGACGCTGCTCAAACCGCCGGGCGAACTCGGTGCCGACGTGGCCATCGGCAGTGCGCAGCGGTTCGGTGTGCCGCCCGGTTTTGGCGGGCCGCATGCTGCGTTCATTGCCACACGGGACAAGCACAAGCGCCGGTTGCCGGGCCGCATCGTCGGCGTTTCGAAGGATACGGCGGGCCGCTCCGCGCTACGGCTGGCGTTGCAGACGCGCGAGCAGCACATCCGCCGCGACAAGGCGACGAGCAACATTTGCACGGCGCAGGCGCTGCTTGCGAACATTGCCTCGATGTACGCCGTGTACCACGGGCCTCCCGGCCTGCGGGCAATCGGCGAACACGTGCACGCAATGACCTGTCGCCTGGCCGACGGGCTGCGGCAGCTCGGCCGAGCGCCGGAGACTGAACATTTTTACGACACGCTGACCGTGTCGCTTGGCCAAGCGGCGGATGCCGTGCTGGCCGAGGCAGCCAAGCGCCGGATCAATCTACGCCAGCTTGGCCAGGGGCGCGTTGGCATCTCGCTCGACGAGACGGTCAGCGAGGGCGACCTTGCGGATTTGCTCGCCTGTTTCAACGGCGGCCAGGTGCCGGAGCTGGACGGGGCCAATCCGCCGACCGCCATCCCGGCCGACCTGCAGCGCACGTCCGCTTTTTTGCAGCATCCGAGTTTCAACCGGCACCACTCGGAGACGGAGATGCTGCGTTACCTTAAGAAACTTGAGGCGCGCGACCTCTCCCTGACAGCGTCAATGATCCCGCTTGGTTCCTGCACGATGAAACTCAACGCCTCGGCGGAGATGTTCCCAATCAGTTGGCCCGGGTTTGCTGCGCTGCACCCGTTTGTGCCGGGGGAACAGGCGGCTGGCTATCACCGGATGTGTGGCCAGCTAGAAGAGTGGCTGGCCAACATCACCGGGTTTGCCGCCGTGTCGCTCCAGCCCAATGCGGGGTCGCAGGGTGAGTTTGCCGGTCTGTTGGCCATCCGCCGCTATCACGAGAGCCGGGGGGAGGGGAACCGCAACGTCTGCCTGATACCCATGTCGGCGCACGGCACCAATCCGGCCAGTGCAGTGATGGCTGGGATGAAAGTCGTGCCGGTGACCTGCGGGCAGTCCGCCGCCAACGGCGATGTCGATCTCGATGACCTCCGCGCCCGTGCCGAGAAACACAGCGAAAACCTCGCGGCGATCATGGTCACGTACCCCTCCACGCACGGCGTGTACGAGCGGGGCATCCGCGAGATTTGCGAGATCGTCCACGAACACGGCGGGCAGGTTTACATGGACGGCGCCAATCTCAACGCGCAGATCGGCCTGACCAGCCCCGGCCACATCGGCGCCGATGTTTGCCATCTCAATTTGCACAAAACGTTTTGCATCCCGCACGGCGGTGGCGGCCCGGGTATCGGGCCGATCGGTGTGGCCGGGCATCTCGTGCCGTTTTTGCCGGGCGATCCGCTGGCGGAAAACAGCGCTCCGGTGGCGGCGGCGGCATGGGGCAGTGCCGGCATCCTTCCCATCTCGTGGATGTACATCACGATGATGGGTACCGAGAATCTCACCCGCGCCACACAGGCGGCCATCCTCAACGCCAACTACATTGCCCACCGATTGGCCGATACGTTTCCAATTTTGTACCGGGGCAAAAACGGCCTCGTCGCCCACGAGTGCATCGTGGACCTGCGGCATTTTGAAAAGGTCACCGTGGAGGATGTGGCCAAGCGGCTGATGGACTACGGCTTCCACGCGCCCACCATTTCATGGCCGGTGGCCGGCACGATGATGATTGAGCCGACTGAGAGCGAGCCGATGGAGGAGTTGGACCGGTTTTGTGACGCGATGATCGCCATTCACGCCGAGATTGTTGCGATCGAATACGGGGAGGCCGATGCGGAAAACAATCTGCTGCGAAACGCGCCGCACACCTCGAGCGACCTCACGGGCGAATGGGATCGGCCGTACAGCCGCGAGCAGGCGGTGTTCCCGGTTGCGGGATTGCGCGATCAAAAATACTGGCCGCCGGTAAACCGCATCGACAACGTCCACGGTGACCGCAACCCGGTCTGCACCTGCGAAGGGATGGACGCCTACACCGAGTAGGAAATGTGCTCGGTTATCGGTTTTTTGAGCGAACCGAGAACTGAGAACCGGTCCACCCTCAACCGCGCGATTGCGATTACGGCTGGACCATGCGGTAGAACTTGCGGGCGTCTGCTGGGTCGACTGCGTGCGGCTTGGCTGCGTTCTCGATCGACTCCCAGTTTTTCAGGTCGGTGCTGGACTGCAGCACGCCTTCGCCCACCCATAAAATCGTCAGGCCGCCGTCGTTACTGCGCGCGAGGCTGAGGATGGGTTGGTCTCCCTTGCCGAGCCCCAGCACGGTGATCACTATGGTTTCCGGCTCGGACTTGTGCTCGCCGGCCACCACGCGAAACTGAAATGTGTCCATGCCTTCAAAGCCGGCCTTGGGCCGGTAGGTCAGGTTCGGGGCGGTGCCGATGAGGCTGCCGTTCTTGGGCATCTCGACGAGGTGAAAGGAGAGGCCGAGGCTGTCCGGATCGGTGCCGGCCAGAGTCAGTGGCAGGTGTTTTCCGTACTTCGTGGTCAACTCCTGCGGCAGGGCCACCGGGATGTCCACCACCGGGATGACGGTCAGCTCAGTCTCGGTGGAGACCGTGTTGTCGCCGTCGTTGACGGAGAGGGTGACCTTGGTTTTGCCGCCCATGTTCGCCCCGGGCGTGAGGGTGACCGTGCGGGTGAGGCCTTCCCCGGTGGAGGTGATGTTGTCGCTGGGCAACAACGCCGCGTTGGCTGCGTTGCCGGTGATCTTCAATTCCTCCGGCGCGGTGTCGATGTCCGTGAGGGTGACGGTGAAACTGACCGTCTGGTCCTCGTTGATCTCGATCGGTTCGACGGCAGAGATGGTCGGGGGATCGTTCACGGCGTTGATCGTCAGCTTGAAGGTCGTCGACACCTCGTCGATGCCGTCGTTCACTGTCACGGTGATGTCGGTTTCGCCGAATGCATTTTCCAGCGGGGTGATGTCGAGGTAACGACGGGAGCCGGTCTTGCGCAGGACGAGTCCGTCGGGCGCGACGAGGTCTGCGTTGGTGGCGACCACCGTGTATTGTAGCTTGGATTTGATGGTCTCCTTGTCGTCTCCGACCAGTGCGATCTCCGCCACGGCTTCGTCCTCGTTGGATACCACGTCAGCGATGGCCTCGATGGTTGGCGGGGTGTTGTACTGTTCGCCCTCGAAGCGCAGGTAGCGGTAGTTGCCAATCGTACTGCCATCGTCCCAGATGCTGTCCCAGAAGCCGAAGTAGCCGAACCGGTGTTTGTCACCTTCCGGCAGGGCGAGGTTGGTGAGGAGCACGATCTCGGTGGTGCCCTCCAGTTGCTTGGTCTTGGTCCTGTGTGCTACGGCGGTGATGCGCGCGGTCACGTCCTCCAGTGCTGCCTTATCCTCGTCGGTCGGCGGAGAAATGGTCATCTTCATGATGGTGAACTTTGACGAGTCAAACTCGCCGAGATCGGACCAGGCCGAGCCGAGTTCCTCCTCCGCCGGTGAGCCGTCGAGGTTGTACAAACCGTCCAGGGTGAAATTGGCGTCCTCCTCATCTGCCAGAAATGAGACTGTGCCGACCTGAAACGCGTCAAAACTGTTGAGTTGAAACACGATCCCGACGCCGGTCTCATTGTTGAGCAGGCTGATCACGCCGCCCATTCCTTCCTCGGCAGCCGGCTGGAATTCGGCGCTCAGGGTGTAGTCGTTGTCGGCCGGGATCAGCTTTTCCGAGTACCACGCGGCACGCAGGGCCGGAAAGGTGATGTCGGCGGATTGGACCATCTCTAGGTGCCCGATTGGCCAGCGGCCGTGGCGGAGGGCGACCTTGAGATCGATCGTGGCATTGGCGTCATTGAGCTTGTTCTCAATCTTGGTCAGATTGTTCATGTTTTTGCCGTCATTCACCGTGGTCGGTGCGGCGCTAAGGGTGGTTGCAGACGCCAACAGCATACCACCGATCAACCCGATTTTGTTTAATTCCATGGATAAACCCCAACTACTGCCGGAACATGGCAGCGCCGGAAAAGCTATTCACCTCCGGGCTTTTCGTCAAGTGGCCTTGGCCAAGCGC
>DKGH01000126.1:3085-4374 GCA_002453165.1 Verrucomicrobia bacterium UBA6775 | reverse complement strand
AGCGCGGCGTTCAGCGGCCGAGAAACCGGCTAAAGCTGCCACCGAACAGCCCGTCGACATCCCGCTGGATCTCCGCCTCGCTTGGCTCCCAGCCGGTGGCGGCGAGGTTCAGGTATTTCTCCGTCAACACCCCGGCGATGATCTCGCGGGAGTGATCCCACTTGTAAATGATCTGGTCGAGCACGCGGGCATCGGAGTGCTGCGCGGTGAAGCTCATCCCGACGAGGTCGAGCCGCATCCGGGTCATCTCCTCGATTACGCTGGGGATGTTGGTAAACCACCAGCAACCGAATATGTGCAGGTTGCGGAATTTCCGGGCGATGACACACAACTCGTGCTGGCTCTCGCGCGACAGCACGGTGCAGAGGAACTTGTTGTCTGGGTGACCAGAGCAGAGATTCTCGAGACCAATCAAGCTGGGCTTGCCGATGCCGTCACCGGCCAGTTGCATCGCCGCGTTCACCCCGCGCTTCACGCCGATCATCAGCGCAAACGCCAGCCCGCTCTCGCGGCAGAACGGCAGGATCGCGCCGTCGATCAATTTCGAACATTGCGTGTCTGCCGGGTACTCGAACGTCGGCGGCAGGGAGACCATCACGTAAAGCGCGTCCATGCGCTCGGCCCAGTCCCGCAAGAACCGTTGCACCTCCTCCATCGTCTTGCCGGAGAAATCCGCCTGCACCTCGTAGCCGGCGGCGGCCAGTTGTGGCGCCACGCTGTCCCACTCGAGCAACAGCGGGTCGATGCGCAGCGCGGAGGTGAACCGCTCGTCCCGATCGAAGCCGGCATCCCACTTGGGCGTCTCCAGCGCGTCGAACGGCGAGTTGGTCATGCAGATGGTATTGACCTTGGCCAACTCCATGCAGCGCTTGATGTAGTCGTTCGGATCCTGCTCGGCAAACCATTGGCGGATGCTTGGCAGGTCGCGCTGGTTGGCGTCGAGGCCCAGCCGGTTGAGGACGGTTAACACCCCGCGGCACGCCTCCGAGAGCGGCGAGTTTTCGACGAACAACGCGTCCCAGATCATCTGCGCCTGGTCCTCCTTGGCCAGGCGCCAGAAATCGTCGTAGCCAATGTCAAAGTGCCGGAACGCCTCGGCCACGAGGTAGTGGTAAACGAGCTGATCGTCGATGCCCCACAGCAGCAGCTCGCCAAACGCCGGGTCGTACAGGTGCGTGTGGATGTCGTAGACACTCGTCTCACGGACGGAACGCCCCACAGCAGCAGAGATCGCCTCCCGCTTGGTTTCAGAAATCGTGTTGCTCATTGATATTCTTTGTTGGTTGTGT
>DKGH01000126.1:0-2699 GCA_002453165.1 Verrucomicrobia bacterium UBA6775 | reverse complement strand
TCGCCCCTTCGGGGCATAAACTTGGCCAAGCGGACAACTTGGAAATCTCTTTCCCGGTTGATTGCGTTTCCCTCTCCCCTATGGGGGGAGAGGGTAGGGTGAGGGGGTAAATATTTAAAGCTCAAACGTCGCAGATGCGGACGCCCTGCTCGAGTGAGGCCAACTTGTCCTCGCGCTTGGGGATGAACTCCTGCCCTACATGGCCCTTGTAGCCGGTCTCGAGGATCGCGCGCATGATCGCCGGATAGTACAGCTCCTGCGTTTCGTCGATCTCGTTCCGGCCTGGGTTGCCGCCGGTGTGGTAGTGGAAAAGATACTTGTGATTGTTGCGGATCGTCCGGATGACATCCCCCTCCATGATCTGCATGTGGTAAATGTCGTACAGCAGCCCGAACCGCTCCGAGTCGATCGCCTTGCAAAGCTCCACGCCCCAGTCGGTGCGGTCGCACATGTAATCCTTGTGATTCACGCGGCTGTTGAGCAGCTCCATCACGATGTTTACCTTGTGCTTCTCGGCGATGGAGAGGATGCGCTTAAGGCCGCTGGCGCAATTCTTCAGGCCGGTCTCGTCGTCCATGCCGGCGCGGTTGCCAGAGAAACAGATCAGGTTTTTCAAACCGGCGTTGGCCACCTCCTTGATGCGTTTCTCGTAAATCTCCACCAGCGTGTCATGGTGCTCCAGTCGGTTGAACGCCCGACCGATGCCGCCCACGCGTGTTTTGCCATCCTTTAGCGTGCCGGTGGGGAAGCTGACGATCGCGCAGCTCAAACCGTGCTTGCGCATGGTCGGGAAGTCCGGCGGGTCGAGCAGTTCGACCGACTCCATCCCGAGGCTGGCCGCCTTGGCCGCGAGCTTGTCCAGCCCGATGCTGCCGTAGCACCACTTGCAGACCGAGTGGCGGATGTTGCCCTTGAGCTTGTCGTTGCCCTCGGCCGCCTGGCCAAGCGAGGGAGTCGTTAGGGCGGCACCCACGGCAGCCGTGCTGCCGGCGATTGTCTTGAGTGCCGAACGGCGTGAGAATGATTGGTTCATGGTAGAAAAAAGCGACGCCCACTAAACGCGAAAGCGTTTGGGGCGTCAATGTTTGTAAAATTAATTGTAATCTAGGTTGGGTGTTATTTAGGGGCTTGGTTGGGTTACCTTGCCGTATGGTTTCCAGAGACGACTTTGCCCTTTCTGGTAGCCATACTTCTTGAACTTCTGTTTTGTCCATGGCTCCACACGCGCATCGCCCATCAGAATGTTGCCAAGTCCAGAAACCTCTTTTGGATCTCCTTGGCCGTTCACTCCAAAACCATTTCCTTTGCCTTTGTGTCGTGTGGCGAGTACGTCCCAGGTATTTGGCCAAATATGCCCGTCGTTCAGTGGCGCATCCAAGGCTTCCTCCATAAAGGTGAACGATTTATCTGGTTCGACCCATTCGGATAGTGTAGCGGCGTATACTCTCTTATTTCTATCATCCATTCCTGGCCCACTGATAGCATAGCTGAAATCTCTACGATTAGACCATTGGCCTGGCCTTTTAAGTGCAATTCTGTCAGTTGGGCATACGTAGATGTCTTTATTATTTAGGTATTTATACATCTGTCCCTGTTCAATTTTTCCATTGTTGCCCTTATCGAGCCAATTTTGCATGTGAGGAAGCCTGTCATCATTGTCGTCAGCAAAGTAGACAACGGATAGGCCAAATTGCTTGAGGTTGTTCATACAGGCCATCTGCCGGGCCTTTTCCTTGGCTTTTCCTAGGGCGGGCAGCAGCAAGCTAGCCAAGATTGCGATGATGGCGATCACCACAAGCAATTCGATTAAAGTAAACCCCGACTTAGAGCGTGATAGTTTCATAGGACAAAAGAATACGGTGTGCGACCGAAACTATTCTCCGCTTACCTAGGTGTCAACCTCTTGCTTGTTGGAATTAATAAGGTATGAAAGCCGTTCTTTCTTTCCACCAAGCGAAGTCTTTTTTTCCGTCAGCGTCAAATGAAGGAGTCCCCCAGCCATACTTTACTGGAATTTTAGTGGAAGAACTGAGCCACTTCTTTAACTCTGAGTGGCCATCAGCAAATGAAAATGAACTGCCTCCTCCATGGTTGGAGGCGGGGGTGTCGCCCCATTGATTGCGATTTGGTCCGTTAATGAAATATCCATCGTTAATACTATCCGGGTGCTCATCAAGAGTTACCCAAGTGTTACCTGGATTAGGCACATCTGCAATTTTCATGAACTGCCGATACTGCTGCAGAAGAGCGTTTCGGCCAAATAAAGTAGGATCGTTTCGGTTGGAAGAATTGAACCTACCGAAAAAAGCGTTCATTACGTTGCTGCGAAGTCTTTGTGAGATACCTTTTCTTTTTTGTTGAGGACTTAGGTAATTGTCAGCCGGGCAACGATAAATGTTGAAAGCAGAAGCGGTATATCGAGCGAGAACACCGTTTTTGACCCAGTCACGATTGGTCACGCTTTGTTCTGCAATACTATTTCCAGCGCCCCAGGTCATGACATTGTTAACCCAGTTGTCATACCTTTTGGCAGAGATGGCATTGATGGTTTCATTTACTCCAAAATTATTGCACACACTGTCGTTAAAATCGCCAGAGTACAAATGCCATGCCTGCATCAACTGCCGGCAATTATTTAGACAGGAAATTCCCTGACCCTTGGCTTTTGCCTTAGCCAATGCCGGTAAAAGCATGCCTGC
>DKGH01000074.1 GCA_002453165.1 Verrucomicrobia bacterium UBA6775 | reverse complement strand
CAAACTTCTTTCGCAATGGTGCGCATTCCTTCCAATTACGATTTATGAGAGGCTTGAATCAACCCGCAACAAGCCAAAGGGTTACGCAATAAGCCGCAAGGTGGGCAACATGCCCGAGAGGGTTCGAATCCCTCTTCGCCAACCATCTTCTTCACGATTCTTACTTCGCGGGTTTGACGGCGAAGTAGGAGCCGGCGACCACTTTTTCGGCCAGTAGTACGTTGACGGCGACTTCGCGATCGCCCTCCTTGTGGGATGGATCGCCACCACCAAAATCCCAAAACCAGCCCTTATATTTGCCGGAAGTGGCTTCCAGCACGAGGCCCAGCTTGGCCAAGGTTAGCTTCCAGTGGCTGTTGGCGGTCGGGCGCTTGGCTAAACGGAGGGCCGGAGTCACGGTGAGCGTCGGGCCTTCGGGGCGCGTTTTCGCGCTATCGTCAACCACGATGTGCCAGCCCTTGTATTTTCCAGCGGCGGCCCGGACGAGGTAGCCTTTTTTGGTTTCGACAAACTGCCACGCTGACGTGTCCCGTGATTTGCTGGCCAGCGAAATCCCTTCAACCACACCGACGCCGTCCAGTTTCCCCGGCTTGGCTTTGTCGGTGATGTCGATGAACCAGCCCTTGAACCGGGAGACCACCGGGCTGAGTGTGCGGGGTTTGCTCATGCTTTTGACTCCCTTGTCTTTTGGAGCATCGCTCCCTTTGCGTTCGCGCAGGCTTTTGATGAAGGCGTCATGTCCGTCTACGGCAGGCGGGCTTTCCGCAAACGAGTTCGGGCCAGCTATGAGCAGGGCTGTGGCGAGAAAAAATAGGATTCGTTTCATAGTCGTGTCGCTGGCGGCACACCGTAGGAGCCGGTTGTTTGAGCGTCAAGTTTTGGGCCGTCCCGTTTACTCGATAAACGGAGTGCCCTCGATTTTTAGGAGGCGCTGTTTCCATCCGGGGCCACCGGAGAAGCCACCGATGCGGCCGTGCGCGGCAAGCACACGGTGGCAGGGGACGATGACCGGGATCGGGTTGGCGCCGCAGGCACTACCCACGGCGCGTGATGCGCCGGGCTTGCCGAGCCGCCCGGCCAATTCAATGTACGAGCGCGCTTGGCCAAGCGGGATTTGCAGCAGTTGCCGCCACACGCTGATTTGGAATTCTGTGCCGCTCGACAGGGCCAACGGCGGCAGGTCGGTCGGCGCTTGGCCTAGCAGCATTGTCTTGAGCGCCTTGGTTGTGGTGGCGTGCCAGCGCTTGGCCAAGCCGGTGAGGGCGGGATTCTTTTTAGGAGGGGCGACTTTTTCTGGAAACTCAAGCCGGCTCAAACCAGTTTGGCTGTAAGTGGCGACGAAGATGCCGTGCGGCGTCGGGATGCCGATCGAGCTATTCGTCATCGTCCTTTTCCTTGCCAAAAACAAGGGCCACGAAGATGGCGATGACCGCCGCGATGACCGTGATCGAGACCCGCACCGTGAAGATGAAATCGTCGTCCTGATTCATTGCTGGGTAAGCGTCCAGAACAGCCCGATCAGTACGAAGACGAGAACGGTGGTGAAGGCGAGGAATCGGTTGCGGGCCACGCGCCGCTCGTAGCGCAGCGGCCGAAGGCCCTGGATGCTACCGGCGGCGAGAAAGTTCACCAACTTCGGGTTGTTGGAGACCGGGGGTTTACGAAAGTTTCTGCTGATGCGTTCCCAAAGCGTCCCGGGACGTTCCGCTTTTGTGTCCAAAGTCTGAGTGGAGGCGGATTCGACCGGCCGCCTCGGCAGCGGCTGATCGTCGGGCTTGAGATCGTGGACGACCGGTGCCGGCTGGCTGGCAAAGGGCTGGTTCGGGTCACCGAGTTTCTCGATCTGCGACTGCAGGTCGGCGAGCTGGTTCCGGACCGACTTGGCCCGGTTGTCGAGGGGATCCCTGTTTTTCCGGAACAAACCCATGATGCGCGCAACGCCCAGTCTTTAACTGCGGCTGAGAAGCAGAAGGACGACAATGGCAATTCCAACCAGCACGAGCGGCCAGGTGAAGGCGAGGCCAAGCTTGCTGAGTTGCCCGAAGCTGAGCTGATCCAGCCCGGGCCGATCGGCGGCCTGCACGGGTTGGGTGATGGCGGCAACGCTCGGGGCAATCTCGATTTCGCCGTCGAGCAGCGGCCATTTCAGGCGGGCACCGTTCCATTCCATCCGCGAATTCTCGATGGTGGTCAATGCCTTGGTCAGTTCGACGCTCCAGTTTTCATCGGTCCACTCCTCCTCGTTGATGAGGTTGATTTTGTCGAGCGAGGTACGAAGGTCGGCCACGGTTCGTGAGAGCTGCTCCGCAGTGCGGCCGCTAGAAAGCTCGGCCTCCTCGAGCAACCCGATGCCGCGGGTGAGATTCTGCACCATCTCCTCCCGTCCGGTGGATAGCTCGGAGCGGCGTCTGCGGGCCTCTTCGATCTCGGTGCGTTCGCGCTCGAGTTCCTCCTGCATCTGCTTGAGTTCGGCCAGCTTGTGCTGGGTCTCGGAAACGCGCTCGGTGAGTTCCTCTGCGCTGGGGGGAGGCGGAGAGTCCTCCGGGAGCGGTTCCGGCTCGGGGGAAGGGGCGGCCGTTTCGTGCGCGGCCTCGAGGTCGCGATCCACAAAATCCGACTCGTCGAACTTGGACGGCATAGACGAAAACTATCGCCCCCTCGCGAGCCTGTAAAGCGTCGATGTTTTTTGCTTGAAAGAGCCGCCGGTTTGTCGCTGATGGGGCGCCACGGATGACGATCGAGACAGCCAACGCGGCGACCGCGCCGGGACTGCTCAACACGCTGACATGGGCGTGGCTGTTCACGGCGTTGCCGACAGCGGTGTGTCTATGGTTCATCAACGCACCGTACGGCCGACACAACCCTGGGAGCTGGGGGCCACAGGTCAACGCGCGGGTTGGCTGGCTGCTCATGGAGTCGCCCTCGGTGTTGATCCCGATTGGCGTGTTCATCTACCTGCGCGGCTGGGAGTCGACGGCTATCACCGTGTTCTTTTTGATCTGGCAGACCCACTACGTCCACCGAGCATGGGTGTATCCTTTCCGCTTGGCGAGAACAAGCAGCCCAATGCCAATCGCGTTGGCCGGTTTCGGCGCTATCTTCAACTTCATCAATTGCGGCCTGCACGGCACTTGGCTGATCGTATTTCACGACTCAATCGCGCTGGACTGGGCCGCGCCACATTTTCTCGCGGGAATAAACCTGTTCATCATCGGGATGGCCGTGAACATCGACTCCTGCACGCGCCTGCTACGGCTGAAAAAGGAAAACCCGGGCGGCTACACCTTGCCGCAGGGCGGGCTGTTCCGCTGGGTTTCCTGCCCACATTACTTCGGCGAAATCATCGAGTGGTTCGGTTGGGCGCTGCTCACGTGGAGTCTGCCGGGGCTGACGTTCGCAGTCTGGACGCTGGCTAATCTCGGGCCAAGGTCGCGTGCGCACCACCAATGGTACCGCGAGCAGTTCCCCGATTACCCGGCCAAACGCAAGGCACTCATCCCCGGAATTTTCTAGCACTTGGCCAAGCGCAAACCATGCGGAGGGCCGCCTCAAGCCGTCCTCCGCTTGGCCAAGCGGACGTGCACCGTGAAGTATGACCTGCCCCACCTCGGCTTGCCTTGGCCAAGGCCGGTGGATACGCTGCTGCGCTCATGCGTCTGATCGACCGCTACCTCATCCGCGAATGGCTGTTCCCATTTGTCTATTGTCTGGTCGGGTTCATGGTTTTGTGGATCGCTTTCGACCTGATCGCGGAGTTGGACGAGTTCGCTGAGGCCAAGCTGAGCACAGGAGAGATCGCCCAGTACTACTGGATCACGCTGCCGGAACATTTCTTCGTCGTCGTGCCGGTGTCACTGCTGCTGTCGTTGATGTACGCGATCAACCAGCACGCGCGACAAAACGAATTCATCGCCATCCGAAATGCCGGCGTCGGGATGCTGCGAATGAGTACGCCGTACCTGATCGTGGGAGCGCTGCTCTCTGCGAGCTTATTTTGTTCCAACGAATACTGGCTGCCGAACAGCCTGCGGGACGGGGCCGCCATCCGCGCCGGCAAAGCGACCGTTGAAGAGGGAGAGGAAAATAAGACACTCAAGCCACCCTGGATAACCAATGCTGATTTCTTTAATTACGCCGCCAATCGGGATTGGCAAATCCCTGCATTTAATCCTGTCACGGGAGAGATGTACGGAGTGGGTAACAAGCCGATCGTCGTGAAGTGGAAATGGGACGAGGATCAACCCAAGCGAGATCTCATGGCAGCCAAGGCGGTCTGGGAAAATGGCGCATGGACGTTATACAATGTGAATGACTATCGCCCCACGGCGGGCTTTCCGGAATCTCATCCCTTGAAATTTCACCCAAAACTTGTGATGGACGAGTTCGACGAATCGCCCGGAGAAATTGAGGGTGAGTTGAAAATCACGCCGCTGTTCGACAAGCGTGCGCACAAGCGATGGAGCGTTTCCCTCGCGCAAATCGACGGATACCGCAGGCTGCATCCCGGGATGGAAAAGGAAAAGAAGGCCATCCTCGACGCTCAATATCAGGCCCGCCTGGCCGAGCCGTTGACGTGCCTGATCGTCGTGCTGATCGCCATCCCGTTCGCCGCGCCCTCCGGTAGGCGCAACGCCGCAGTCGGTGTGGCTGCCGGGATCGTTGTCTGCCTCGCGTTTTTTATGGTGCAACAGATGTCGATGGCCTTCGTCGGCCAATACTCGGCACACATCGCCGCGTGGACACCGCATGCTCTGTTCGGCGGAATCAGCGCTTGGCAAATCACCCGCGTGCGTTAGCCTCTCGGCGTTCGCACATGAAAAATCGATTCACCCTCCGGCTCATCCTCGGGCTGTTCCTTGTGACTGGTGTCGCCACACAGGCGGCCGATGCCAAATTCAAGCCACTCTTCAACGGCAAAAATCTCAAAGGCTGGGAACCC
>DKGH01000174.1:771-5582 GCA_002453165.1 Verrucomicrobia bacterium UBA6775 | reverse complement strand
GAGCCGGGATTCAGCGCCAGTTCCAATTGGTTCAGGGAAAGCAACTGCTGCTCCTGCTCCAGTTCCGGCTTGTCATCTTCCTCCTCCTCTTCCGGCGGTGGAGGGGGCGGCGGGGGTGGTGGAGGTGGTGGTGGCAACGTGACGTCGACCTTCAGCAACAGGTTCTTAGAATTGGAGCCGGTGAGTTTTTGTGTGAACGGAAGGATCAGGAACAGCAGGAGGGAAATCGCAAGCCCACCGAGCAACCCCGCCGCGAAACCGCCCTTGTTTCTTGTTTCTGCCTGAAAAACCTTCCTCATAATCTACGGCAAATCGGCTGACAGGCTGATGTTCTTTGCCCCACCGAGTTTCGATTCGTCGATCACACGAACAACAAGGCCGGCGTTGGCGCCCTCGTCCACCTGAATGATCACCGGCATATCCTCTTTCGTCGTCAATCGACGTACAATGGCACGCACGCCGTTCACGCCGATTTCCTTTCCTCCATATACGACCTGCCCCTTGGATGTCACCGCGATGAGGATGCTGTTTTTGTCCAACTGCGCAGCGGAGGCCGCCTCTGGTTTCTCCACCTCGACCCCGGTTTCCTCAACAAAAACCGTGGTCACGATGAAAAAAATAAGGAGGATGAACACCATGTCGATCAACGGCGAAATGTTGATGTCCATCGCCTCGTCGGTGTCTGTGATGGATCGTCGCGCCCTCATGCTGCCGACTCCTTTCGATTGAACTGTTGCAGTGTCAAACTCTCCAATCGCACAAGAAACGCCTCGTACTCGTCCTTGCGACGCTTGATCGCGTAGGCCATGAAGTAACCGGGCACCGCAATCAACAATCCCATCTCAGTGGTGATCAACGCCTCCGAAATACCGCTGGCTACTACATCAACCAGTTTGCCGCCACCAACCGACAACCCCTTGAACGTCATCAACATTCCCATCACTGTGCCAAGCAGGCCCAACAACGGCGCCGTGGCGACCAGCGTGTTCAGATACACCAAGCGCCGCTCAAAAAACGGTAGCCGCGAGGCGATCACCTCGGAAAACCGGCTGTGAACCTCGTCCACTTTTTGGACGTCGTCCTGAGTGTAACGGATGATCTCCCCCACTTCGCCCTCACCCCGTTCCGGCTCAGCCACCCAGTCTGTTATCGTTTCATCCTTCAAATGGCGAAATCGGCGTTGGCGGAAATTCATCAGCAAGCTGACTGCGACCGTATAAATCAACAACGCCACAAGCCCCAATGGAAACATCACCACACCTCCCGATTTCCAGGTGTCCCAAACGAATTCGATCATACCGTCCATCAGGATGTTAATTTCTCGGCGTCAACCCGTTCACGAAGCCCACTGCAGTCTGCTCCATGCTGGAAAGGATACCCTTGGCCTTGCGGGACAGAAAGGCGAAGATCAGCAGGCAGGGCACCGCGATGATCAACCCGTACTCGGTTGTCACCAGCGCCTCCGATATGCCGGACGAAAGTCGCTTCGGATCGCCTGTACCAAACACGGTGATCAACTTGAACGTGTTGATCATGCCCGTCACCGTGCCGAGTAGTCCCAGCAGCGGAGCCGTGGCGGCTGTCAGCGAGATGAAAGGCAGAAACCGGTCGAGCTTAGGTTTCGTGTGCAGCATTCGTTCATACAGAATTTCCTCGAGCATCTCCTTGCTCTGGTCTGTGTTTTGAATCGCCGTCTCGAGCAGTTCTCCGGCTGGCCCCTTGATGCGCTTGGCCAGGGCGAGCGCAGAGGCGGTATCGTTCTCGTTCACCTTGTCCAATACCGCCTGCAGGTCGCTTTGGCGCACCTGCTTCAATGCCGACAACTGGAACCACTTGATCAGCGCGACCAGTGCAGCGGCCAGACCAAGGCCAAGCAGGGGCCAGATTACCACCCCACCCTTGTTAATATGCTCCCACCATGTTTCCTCGACCTGCTTGATTTTTAGAGCATTGCCCATGGTGGAATCAAACGGCAACTCCCCGGCTCCGCTGCTGATGGTCTTCGAGATGCCGGTGGCAAATGCCTCATCCTCGAGGTCGATCAAACTCGCCTCGGTCGTGCCCCTCAACTGCTCAGCCAGCCCGGACTGCCCGCTATTACCGGTGAACATCACCAGCGGGCCGACCATGACGAAACGGCCCTTCTCCGGCACACCATCCGCCACAGCCGAGCCTTCGTATACGTGGCCGCCCAAGATGTTGTCTAGCCGGTCCAGTGCGGCCTGAACCACCTCGAGCTGGCTTGTGAACACCTCTTCGGACTTGGCGGAGGGGTTTTCATTTGCAGCCCGCGCAGTCTTGACCAGGGTCGTGTACTGCTCCTTTTCACTCGCGTGCGTACGGGTTTCAAATCGGCGGATGTATTCCTCCAGTAACGTTTTACGTAGGTAATCATTTTGATCCTTGAACGCCTTTTCTTCGGCCTTCAGGCGGGTTAGATCAACCGCCTTTCGATCCTGCAGTCGCTTGGCATCGGAATGCTCTCGGCGCTTGGCGATCACGTCACTCTCCAGTTTGTTCATCTCGCGGGAGAGCGGGATTTTTTCGTCGGCGATCTGTTTTTCCAGCGCGCTCAATTCGGTCAGTGCCTTGTCGAGATCCGCCTTGGCCGAACCGGCGGCCGCCTCAAACGTCTGCGCTTGGACAAGCGCTTGGACAAGCAGGACGACCAAAAGGAGAATCAAAGTCTTTCTCATCAGTACGCCTCCTACTTGATAGTCACCGGCACCGGCACGAACTCGGCCGACTTGCGGTTCTCGTAAATGTCGATGACCTTACGAATACTCTCCGTCAACTCCGGCTTGGCCTCCCACGCCCAACCGTTCTCCCCCGGGACCCCGGTTCCAGCTATCGTCCCTTTTTTATCGGCAAAATAAGCCTGGCCCAACCCGAGGTAGATCGTCTGCACCTGCCGGTCCTTGCCTTCTGCGTCCTTGCGCAACTCCACCGTCAGCGTGATCGCAGAATTGAACCGATCCGCCTCATTGAGCATGGCCACCACGTTTTGCATCCGCTCCGCAGCGGAACGACCCTGAAGATCCTTCTCCTCGAGGGGAATGCGCGTGCGAACCCCGGTGGTGCGGTCCTTGAGCGGTTCGGGGAAACGAGCCATCAGCGCCAGCGCCTGACGCTCCATCATCCAAAGGGCATCGTCCACGACCTTGTTGGACTTTTTCAGGTCCTCCAGACTCAGTGTGATGCGTTGCTTTTCGGCATCGGACTCGGAGTCCACCTGCTTGGCGTTGGCGATCTCCTTTTCCAGCAGGGTGATCTCCTTTATTAACAGATCGATCGATTGCCGGATATTGTCCTGCTCGACACGCCAATCGGCATTTTTTTGGGCAATTAAATGGCGGGTTTGAACCCATTTTTCAATATGGGCGCGGGTTTCATCGAATTTAGAGCCCTGGGCGAATCCCGCGGATGTTGCCAGCCAAAGAGCAAGCGAGGCTGAAAACAGTGCGCCAAATGAGAGGCGATACATCTTAGTTGTTACTGGTTATCCCGCCCCGATAAATGGGACGTAAAGAGAACGTCCCAAAACCGCCAAAGCCTAGCAAGTGTAACTTTAAGACAGGAGACACAAAAAGCCCCGCATGAACCGGCGGGATTTAGAAATCTTTATCGATCAAATGGGCTTATATCTTTTATGGCGATACCTCTCATGCACCCACTTGAAGTCGGGGTTCTTTGCAGTCCCTCCCTGCCAATAGAAGCTATTTTGCCCTTTGGCAGAATCTTGCGCAGCCTTAAGGGTTTTTGAATCTATCCACTTATGATTTTCGGCGTGACCATCCGCAAAGCTAAATGAACTATCACTTCCATGGGCTACTGCAAAAGGATCGACCCAGCCCGTGGGAACATTTATCACCCAAGTTCCCAAATTCTCGTTGCGTGGATCTTGCTCCTCAACAAATACCATAGACATAGCGGGGTCAGGAATTTCGGCAATTTTAGTAAAATAAGGCTGAGAACCACTTGTTGCTGTTGATCCCTGCCAACCACCACCATTCATTGGATTGGCTTTGGAATAACTTACCCAAGCCCAAAGATTATTATTGCGGCCCTGCTTTGCCCTCTGATCACCAGGACAATGATAGACCCCAGCACTCGGACAATATTCCCAAAGTGGACTAGCCTTTAATCCGGCAATAGCACCCTCCAGCTTGAGTTGAGTTCCTTTCGCCCCCTTGGTGTAGCCATCTTTGGGGCGCATCGCACCTCTCCAAAAGCCACCTCTACCCATGCCCGCACTCGGAATAATATCACCTTTTATATTGTTGGGTGATATTACTGGGGCTGATTCCTTGTTATCATCAGAAAACATGGTGAAACCCAAGGCTAGTTGTTTTTGGTTGTTTAAACAATTAGCTCCAAGAGCTTTTCCTTTTGCCTTTGCCAATGCAGGCAAAAGCAAGCCGGCCAAAATTGCAATTATGGCTATCACCACAAGAAGCTCAATAAGGGTAAATCCCTTCGAAAATAAACGACGTTTTTTCATAAAGCTTAAAACTTATTGCTGTCCGGAAAACCTACGCCCTTGGACAACCGAAGCAAGCCCTATCTGGTGAATAAAGCCAAACAAAGCGCTGGGCAAAGCGGCCTAGCGTTGCAGCTTATTCGAGGGCCGAGCCTTCAAGGCCGTGGTTTGGAATAACCACGAAGAGCACGATAATAAACACAGAGAGCAAAGAGCTAATTGCTTCATACTCTTTTGGCTCGGTGCCTCTTTGGTTTTTCACTCTATTGCAACCAAGTGGACTCGCTGGCTCGTCAACTCCACTTGGGCACAAAAAAAGAGGCCGGGCACT
>DKGH01000174.1:0-407 GCA_002453165.1 Verrucomicrobia bacterium UBA6775 | reverse complement strand
CAGTTTGGTAAACTCACCAAATTAGTTCTTGGCTCGGCCAAAGGCGGCTGCCTGATCCGGATTAAGCGTCAGCGGGCTTTCCGCATCAACGTCCGTCCATGGACCATTTACAGTCGGCGCAGTTTGCAACGTACCTTCAAAGGTCACTGTCACTCCCCCGTCCGCATTGCGAACTACGCTAATCGCAGGAGGCTCAGCTGATGCTTCTGTAAGAGCACCAATCTGCGCTTCATTCAACGCCTGGGCAAACACCTTGAAGTCATCAATCTGACCATTAAGGCTGTTACCTCCCTGACTATCAGCGGAGTTAATCATCGCTCCAACAGCCAAACGACTGATGTCCGATGGCAGGGCACTGGTGTTGTTGCCGGAATGAACCAACTTACCATCAACCCAGATCTCCTTGG
>DKGH01000190.1:31386-34154 GCA_002453165.1 Verrucomicrobia bacterium UBA6775 | reverse complement strand
AGGAAGTAGCGGAACCGCTTGCGCTCGGCCTCCTCGCGAAACGCATGGAACGCCTCGAGCGTGCGCTTGTCCTGCTCGAGATCGTTGAGGTAGGTGACGGAGTACAGGCCAAGGTTCGCGCCGGGAAAAGAGTCGGTGCTGCGGTCGCAATCCAGTTGACCACACTGGATGTGATCGATGCTCGCCGAGCGAAACGGCTGCGCTGGGTGGCTCAAGTAGTTGCCGTGGCGCGCGGCCCACACGTCGGTGGCGTCGTTGGCGCGGGAAGCCGGGGTAATGTGGGAGTTTTGAAACAGGCCTTCCTTGATGGTGAGCTGCTCATTGACGTGGGCCGACATGAGCATGATATCGACCAGCCCCTGCGCCACGACCTCGCGGATAATATCGAGAAACTCGGGCAGGTTCCGGTAGCCAAACTCATCGCGCGACCAAATCTCCGGCGAGAACTGCGCTGGGTGCGCACCTTGGGAAGAAAGATATCGGCGATGGCCAAGCGCACGAATCCCGAACGCCATGTCCGGGTCCTTGGCATCGGCGATAACAAACGAACCGCGCGCAGCAGGGTTTTCCCTGTAGGCAGCCAGCTTGGCATCGAGCGATTTCATTTGACGCTTGGCCAAGGGCTTGGCTCAGCCTTTGAGACGATTCAGGATTTCGTCCGTGACGGCTTTGACGACGGTCTCAGCCTCGGGATCGGTCGCAGAGGCACTCTCACCACCCTTCGCCGGCACGGCACAGGTGACCCCCGGACGCCACTCGTCGTTGTCGCACAGTTCGCATTCCTTGAGCCCGATGCGGGGGTCCGGCACACCAAGCTTCTGCTTGATGTCGAGCAGGTCCTTCAAGTGCTTGGGCGAAAACTGTTTGGGCTGCACACCAAGCTGCGTGGTCACTAGGACCGTACGGCAGTAGGCCTCGACAATCTCCATCTTGAAGTACGCGTCCTCGATAGTGTTGCTCCACGAGACGACGCCGTGATTTTCCATTAACACCGTGTTGTGCTTGTCGACCAACTCGGCCACCTTGAGCCCCATCTCCGGAGTGCCCGGCGTCTCGTACGGGGCGATCGGCACGCGGCCGATGAACACCTCAATCTCCGGGATCATGCAGGTCGGCGGCTGCACGCCGGCCACGGCAAACCCGGTGGCGTATGGCGGGTGTGCGTGCGACACGGCACGGGCCTTGGGCTGCGCCTTCATAATCGAAAGGTGCATCAGAATTTCACTGGTGCGATTTTTCACCCCGGCCAACTGGTTGCCGTCGAGGTCGACGAGACAGAGATCCTCCGGCTTCATGAAGCCCTTCGAGACAAGAGTCGGCGTGCAGAGCACCACGTCCTCGGTCAGTCGTATTGAGAGGTTGCCACCGTTGCCGTCGACGTAGGCCCGTTGCCAGAGACGGCGGCCCACATCACAAATCTGTTCCTTCAACTCGTGTACCGCCGGACTGTTGAACAGCCGCTCGAGGTCGGCCTTGGGCGAGTTGGCACGAACGGACTGGTCGATGCCTCGCTCGTCCACCAACCCACCACCCGTAGACGATGCCGATACCGATGCAGCCCCCGTGCGCCTGGCTCGTTGCACGCCCAGTTCATTCAGGCGATCGCGCGCCGACGGGGTGATAACCGCATCGGTGGGAATACTGCCCAGTGCACCGCTGCGATGTAGGTCGTCGATGTCTTTTACGCTATAAACTTTCTTCATTTGTCTTCGTTAAATTTAATTCTTCGGTTGGTGAAAAACGGTGTCCACCAGGGCGGCATTGATGGCGTCGATCGGGGTGGGTTCCGAAAACGGCGATGCCGCTTCGCGTCCCTCGATGAACCCAATCGTCTGGCCGACGTCGCCGCCCAGTGCGTCGTACACCACCAGGCTCGGCTCCGGAGTCATGCCCACCGGCGGCTCCTCTCCACTCTGAAATTGATCCCGGGTGTAGGGGTTGACCACCAGCCAGCGCGCCCCCTCGAACGCGGGAATCGTCTGGCTGAGCGTCACTCGCCCGATGACCTTGCCCAGTCTCATGCCGTTTTTTCCTCCTCCATTCGGTCGATGATGCCGGTGATCATCATGCGCACCGGGCTGCGGTTGTCGCCCACCGCCTTGCGCGCAGCCAATCCGTCGGACGACACAATCACCCGTTGGTGCATACCGGACCCATAGGGATCGATCGCAACGATCGGCGTGCCGTCGTCCTCGCCCTCGAGGTTGATCGGTTGACAAACCACCAGCCGCCAGCCGTCGAGACTGGGATGCTTGCGGGTTGCCACGATGTTGCCCTCGACTCGAGCCAGACGCATGCTCAGTAAATCCTCAAGTTATCGACCATCACGCAGCGGCGCACCCGGGTGAATGTCCGCGGGTTGGTCACGCCTTCGCCGGTCGGTGTGGCGATGGAAAAGCTCAGATATCCCTCCCCGCCCAGTCCTAGCCCGGCCATGCTCGGCCCGTTTTTCACGAACAATGTCGTGTCGAGCGCCCGGCCCATCGCGGTCATGTGGTTGACGTCGTGCGAGTGGATGATGGCGGTGTGGCGGTAGTTGTGCTCAGACTTCTTCGCGGCCTCGATCCCTTCCTCGACGCTTCGCACGCGCACGACCGGCAGCATCGGCATCATTTGTTCCTCCTCGACAAAAAGATGATCGGCGCTCGTCTCGGCGAAGAGCAACTGTGTCCCGGCCGGGGCGTTGACCCCGGCAGCCTGCGCCAGCACAGGAACGTCCTTGCCGATGAAATCCTTGTTGGTCGCGGCGTGCCCGCAGCCTGCGCCCT
>DKGH01000190.1:5228-30998 GCA_002453165.1 Verrucomicrobia bacterium UBA6775 | reverse complement strand
TCAGTCGAACGGCAGCGTGGCGTTCCATCGCGGACATGAACGCATCCGCGACACTGTCCAGCACGAACACCTGTTTTTCGCCGATACAAAGTAGATTGTTGTCGTACGCCGCACCCTGCACCACGCAGCGGGCGGCACGGTCGATGTCTGCCGTCGTGTCGACCAGCACCGGCGGGTTGCCCGGCCCGGCACAGATCGCGCGCTTGCCAGTTTGCATCGCAGCGGCGACCACTCCCGGCCCACCGGTCACGCACAACAGGCGCACGTTCTCGTTGGCGCACATTTCCTTAAACGAATCAAACGTCGGCTGCTCGATGATGCAGGCGATGTTCTCAATGCCGGTGGCACGGTGGATCGCCTCGTTAAACTTGCGGACGGACATCGCGGCGCAGCGCGCAGCTGCCGGATGCGCGTTGAACACCACGGCATTGCCGGCCGCCACGATGTTGACGATATTGCCGGCCAGAGTCGGGATCGAGTGTGTCGACGGGGTCACCGCGCCGACCACGCCGAACGGGGTGTACTCCTCGAGCGTGATTCCGTGGTCGCCACTACGGCCGTCCGGGCTGAGCCACTCGACTCCCGGCACGTCACGGATGATGTGCAGCTTCTCGATCTTGTGATCGAGACGACCAATCTTGGATTCCTCCAGCTCGATGCGACCCCATTCATCGGCGTTGGCCTCGCACATGCCCTTGACGATCTCGATGATTTTGCGCCGGGCCTCGACGCCCTGTTCGCGCAACTGGAGGAACGCCCCGGCCGCAGCGTCGCAGGCATCATTCGCATTTTGGAACACACCAAAGTCCTTGCCGCCGCTTTTGCCACTGCAACCGCAGGAGCCCTTGTCTTCGCCGGCCGCCGGAGCGGCGGGAGCATCGCCACCCAGCCGCCCGAGGACGTCCTGGATCACGTCGCGGATCAGTGCTTCATTCACTGCATTCGCCATGTTGAATCTTTCAATTTAGGTTTCACGAGCTTGGCCAAGCGCTTGGCCAAGCGGGTCTAGGCCTGACCGTCTGTCTTGGCGTCGTAGATCACTTGGCCAAGCGCATCGACGGAGTCCACGATGCCCACCACCACGGCATCCACCGGGGCGCTCTTCATGTTTGGCGCCAGCCGGGCGGAACTGCCCTGAGTGAACATCACCAACTCCCCCTCCCCGGCTCCAACGGAGTCCACCGCAACAATGGTGTTTTTTCCGGGACGAAACTTGGCCGGATCGCTCTCGTCCACCAGTTGGGGACGAACCAACAGCAGCTTGCGGCCGCTCAGTCCGTCGTCCTTCTTGGTCGCGACGACCGATCCCTCTACTCGGGCAAGGAACATGCCTGTGCCTCCTTATTTCTTGGATTTGGGCAGAACAGTGCCGACGTCGCCGTGCGGACGCGCGATGACGTGCACGCTGACGATTTCGCCGCCGATGGCCTTGACCGCCTCGGCACCGGCATCGGTCGCGGCCTTCACGGCAGCGACATCTCCGGTGACGCAGGCGCTCACGAGCGCACTGCCCACCTGTTGCACCGGGCCGGACAACTCCACGTTGGCCGCCTTCAGCATGGCGTCGGTTCCTTCCACCAGGGCAACGAGGCCCCGTGTTTCAATCAGTCCTATGGCTTGTTGAGACATATCAGTTTTGTTTGTTTTGTTGGTTAAAAATCAGTTTCGGTTGTGATCCAAAAATCGCTTCACCTCGCGGGCCACCACCAACTCCTCGTTGGTCGGGATGACGATCACTTTCACGGGTGAATCCTCGGCGCTGATGACCGCTTCCTCGGCCTGGGTCGCCTCGTTTTTTTCGGGGTCCAGCCGGATTCCCAGCTGCTCCAGATTCGCGCAGATTGCCGCGCGGGTGCCGGTTCGGTTTTCCCCGATGCCGGCGGTGAACACGAGTGCATCGAGCCCGTTGAGTTGCGCGAAGTACGCGCCGATCCAGTGCCGCGCTGAGTGCACGAACACATCGAGCGCGAGCTGTGCATCCTCATCCCCGGCATCGGCCGCGGACTGGATGTCGCGAATGTCGTTGTGCCCGCCGCTCAGACCCTTCAGCCCGCCCTCGCTGCACAACGCTTTTTCGACCTCGTCGATCGACAGGCCGTCGCGCCGCATCATGTGCAGCACGGCCATTGAGTCGAGGTCCCCCACACGGTTGTTGTGAGGCAGACCGGACTGCGGGCTCAGGCCCATGCTGTTGCCGATCGCCGCGCCGTTGAGAATGCCGGTGATCGATGAACTGCCACCGAGATGGCACGACACCACCCGAAGCGGCGGGCCGTCCACCGGCGAGCCGGCGTTGTCGACGTACAGATTGCGGGCGCGGTTGGCCACGTCCTCGCGGCCGAGCAGTTCCGCGGAGCGTTCCGCGATGAACTTGTGGCTTGCCCCGTGGAATCCCCAGCGTCGCACCCCGGCCTCGTGCCAGCTTCTCGGCACGGCATAGCGGTTCGAGGCCTCCGGCGCCCACTGGTAAAAGGCGGTCTCGAACAGACCCACCAGCGGCACCGCCGGCATCTTTTCCGCGAACAACCGGATGCCCCGGATGTACGGCGGATTGTGCGCCGGCGCGACGTAGTTGCAGACTTCCATCGAGTCGACCACTTCCGCGGTCAACTCGAGGCAGCCAGTGCGACCCTCGGCCATGATGGTTTTGAAGCCTACCGCTGCGAGGTCCGCCTCGGAGGCGATCCAGCCGCCCTTTTTCAGCTCTGCCAACACCTGCTCGATCGCGCCGGCATGGTCGGTCAACCGCTCCATGCCGCCCCGCGCCAACATCTCTCCGTCGCCGCATGCAAAATCAAACAGGCGGTACTTCATCGAGGTCGACCCAAGGTTGGCGATAAGAATTTTCACGTTGGTCAGGCCAGGCGCTTGGCCAAGCGGCTTATGCCAGCCACTCGCCGAGTCCCTTGAGATCCTCGTGCGGACGCGGGATAACCTGGACGCTGATGACTTCACCAACATCCGCAGCGGCGGCGGCACCGGCATCCGTGGCCGCCTTCACCGCGGCCACGTCGCCACGATAAAAACCGGTCACCAAACCGCTGCCGACCTTGTCCCAGCCGGTCATCGTCACGCTCGCCGCCTTCAGCGCGGCGTCGCTGGCTTCCATCAACGCGCAGAAGCCCTTGCACTCGATCATTCCAATTGCTTGTTCAGCCATGATATTTTTCTCGTTTCGGGTTTACTTGTTCGCCTTGCCTGCCGGGTTGTTAAACGCCTTCAGCAGGTCCTCGTGTGGGCGCGCAATTACATGCGAGCTGACCAGCTCACCCACCCGGGCCGCGGCGTTGGTGCCTGCGTCCACGGCGGCCTTGATGCTGCCCACGTCTCCCTTGGCCAACACGGTGATGAAGCCGCCCCCGATCGGGACGGTTTTCACCAGACTCACGTTGGCTGCCTTGACCATGGCATCGCTGGCTTCAACGCTGCCAACGTATCCCTTGGTCTCGATCATTCCTAGTGCTTCACTCATGATGTTATTTATTTGGGTTTAAAAAATTGAATTATTTGACCAGCTCACACGGGGTGTCCGGCTTGAGGTTCACTGCGTTGCCCTCGTCGGTGTCGATGTGCACCTCCAGTTTGAAACTCTCGTCCACGCGCACCAGCATCTCGTCAAACGTAACCGCGCACGGCCCACCGATCTTCAGCTTCATGCGGTCCCCTGCCGACACGCCGTAATGCGCTGCATCTTCCGGATGCATGTGCACGTGTCGCTCGGCGCGGATGATGCCGTCCGGCATCTCAAAGAATCCCTCCGGGCCCATCAACATACCGCCCGGTGTGCCCTCAATCTTGCCCGACTGTCGCAGCGGGATATCGAAGCCAAGCGCGATCGCGTCCGTGTAGGCCAGCTCCACCTGGTTCAACGTCCGGCACGGGCCAAGGATGCGTAGATTGGAAATCACCCGACTGCGCGGCCCGACCAATGTCACCGTCTCCTTCGCGGCGAACTGCCCCTCCTGATAAAGCCACTTCATCGGCGTGAGCTGGTGCCCCTTGCCGAACAGTGCCTCCACCGCCTCCTGCGTGAGGTGACAGTGCCGCGCGCTGACGTTGACAACCAGCGGATTGGGCGCCTGACCGGTGGCTGGCACCGGCTTGCCCATACGCTGATAAACTGCCTGGCGGACCAAATGCTCCACCACGGCGCGATGTACTGGATTAGGTTGAACGGCCATATCGAGTCGCTCGTCAGCGGCAAAAAAACACCTATTTGGAATTTCGTCAATAAAAAACTTGCAAAAACTTTCAAAAGTTTTCATATTGTGCGCCCGTGCAGGCAGAAGAAAGACAGTTTTTGATCGAACAACACCTACAAAAGGTGGAATTTGCCTCGCTTGAAGAGCTTTCTGAGAAGGTGGACGTGTCGGTTTCGACCGTCCGGCGAGACCTCACTCTGCTCGAAACCAAAGGCACCATCCGGCGGACACACGGCGGCGCCCGCTTGGTCACGCCAAAGTCAGACGAGTTTGCCTTCACCGCGCGTGACACCCATCAACTATCGGAAAAAGACGCCATTGGCCAAGCAGCAGCGGAGTTGGTTCAGCCAAACCAGGGCGTGATCGTCGACGCCGGCACCACCGCCTACCACGTGGCCAAGCATCTGGGCGGAAAGGCATCCCACATTATTACCAACTCACTGCCGGTCGCGAACCACTTTGGCTCTGACAACAGCGCCGAGGTGCTGGTGACGGGAGGCGTGATATATCCGAGGCTCGGAGTGCTGGTCGGCCCACTCGCCGTGGAGTCCCTCTCAAAGATGCATGCGGACGTCGCGATCATGAGCGGAGGCGGGATCACGATGGACGGTATCACCAACTCCCACGCACTGCTAATCGACATTCAGCGGGCGATGCTGCAGTCCGCCCAGCGAATCATATTCTGCCTCGACCACACCAAGTTTAACCGCCGCTCCGTCTCCCCCCTCTGCGAACTCGACGCCATCGACACCATCGTCACCGACGCCCAAGCCCCGGCCGACCTCGTCGGGCAACTAAAGCAAACCAACACCCAAGTCGTCATCGCCAGCTAACCCCGCTTGGCCAAGCGCTTGGGAAGTAAGCCGTTGGCAGTAAACGGTGAGCTGTTTTTTGGAGACGCAGATGTGTTGCTGGTGAACCCGTGAAATCTGTGCCTCCCGATTTTCCGCCGTTTGGCCAAGCGGCGGGATCACTTACCTTCCCGTATTTAAAACCATGATCTAGCACGGTATCATTGAAAAACTTATAATTTGTACGGTTCCTAATCTTCGAAATATCTACGACAAACTCATGATCTCATTGTTCGATCTTTTCCAGAATCTTCGAAAAATTACCCGTCCAAACGTTTAATTTCCCAAACACAAATTTACCCTTATTCCTAAAACCTTATTCTCTACACGATGGGACCCATAGGGTAAAAGATAAAATTTTTAATGATTCAAGGATGCTGTTATTTCATTAAATACATCATTCCAATTATTAAATGACTTCTGCCTAAAAAGTCTCACAGATTTATACCATTCTGTGGTCAACCCTTCCCAACCCCATCTCCAACAGGAGTTTTTCGATAACATAATCCAAGTTGGTGCTCCTATAGCACCAGCTAAATGTGCAACTGAAGTGTCCACAGTGATGACCAAATCCAAATCGCTGATTACATTGCACATATCAAAAAAATCGGAATCATCATTTAAAATTATTTTTAGATTTTTTATTTTATCTTTAAAACCATACTGTAGCGATATCCATTTATGTTTATTATTTCTATTTATTAACTTCTCTATTTCATTTATGTTTATTGACTTTGTTTCATAGTTATATGAATCTTTGTTTCCGCTCCATACTATTCCGATAATTTTCTGAGCACTACTACTTCTATTTTTTTTGTATGCCGGATATATATATGTATTTTCATTAAATAAATTAGATTTACTTAATTTCAAAGCAAATGGCAAAGACATTAAAGGAATAAAATAATCGTATTTTGGCAAGTTGTCATCTTTGGTAAACACTTTAATTCCTGGAAAGGATGATATAAATAGTCTTTTCAGTTCTTTTTGACATAAAATATATATATTTTTAAATTTTGTATTTATACTATTAATATATCTTGCAAAATGAATTGTATCTCCCAAACCTTGATCCCAAATAAGCAACAAACTTTTATTCTTTACGCACTGCGCACTTTGCTGTGAACCATTCCACATCAAAGACAAATCAAATCCTAATTTAAATGCATCTTTTTCTGTATCCCATCTATTTTCTATTAGTTTAAAGCCATTCTTATAATTACCAATCTTTAAATTCATAAAACCAAGAAGGCATTGTAATTCTGCTGTATGGCGTCTCGGTAAACATTTATTGTTAACAAGAAACTCTTCCAGAGTTTCAATGGCCTTATTGTATTTTCCTAATATTTCTAAAACAAAAATATATGTTTTAGTATTATTTTGATCGTATATTATTTCACCTAATATTTGTTCATAATAATATTCAGCTTCATTGAAAATTTCTAATTTAATTAAGATTTCCGTTATCGCAAGATGCAATTGCTTATTTACACCAACAATTTCAATAGCCATTTTGAAGGTATCAACTGCTTGTAATAAATTATTATTATTATAATATAGATAACCTAAATGAATCCATCCTTTGATACTATCTTTATGTATATTTATATATTTGATATAATGTATTTCTGCATCATCAAATGAGCCAATATTTTCATATGCTATCCCCAAACAGTAAAGAGCTTCATTTAATCTTTGATTGCTTAATACATATGATTTATTGAGTTGCCTAATAGCTTCTAAATAGTCTTTTTCTGACAGACTATCTATTCCTTTATTATATAAATCAATGTATTCCATTAACCTCTGTTTTTGGGCGTTCGATATTGTTTAAATTTAGTAACTATAAGTATAATATTTTCAATTTTTATTTTAATAATTATAATATCTTCTATATTTGATCAACATCACATCTTTCACTCAATCTAATAAATATCTACTACGAACTCATTCATTTACTTTAGAAACTACGTAATAGATCCAATAACTCACCGAAATTAGTTTATTTCTTAACCTCTTCAATCTGAACAAATTAAATTTAATTCTCTTCAGTTTTCTCCTTCACATTTTCGGGTTACCGTCCCGTATTTAAAACCATGATCTAGCACGGTATCATTGAGAAACTTGTTTTGCATGGTTCCTAATCTTCGAAATATCTACGACAATCTCACGATTCCCGCGGCTATTCTTTTCCAGAATCTTCGAAGGTCTGACCGATTGAACTACGTAATTTCCCAAACACAAACTAATCCTTATTTTCAAAACCTTATTTTTTAAACAATAGGGTAAATCTATTCGACGGGTTCAAAATTCTCCTCTGTGAACTCTCCTGCTTTCTCATTTTTAATCTCTGAATGGTTATTCTCTTCTTCCATATCGTTATGGTATTCAATTGGTATTTCCCTCTCAAAACTTGATGTTATGAAGTAAATCCAAAGACCTAAAATACAAATAAGAATTGTGGCAGCGTACATACAGTACCAACTGTAATTTGGATTTTTTAGGACAAAAGAATGTTTTCTCTTCTTCAAATTTAACCAAATTGGAATAGAAGGGAAAATACTCAAAAAAACTATTATTAGTGTAAAAAAAATTGCTGCGTCTTCTTCCTTATCAAATATAACATATGCTGAAAAAGAAACTGAAATCAGCAAGAAGATGATTACAAAAAACAAAAACTTTTCTTTATTGATCATCGCTAATCTTAAAATAATAACCCTCTTTTTTTAGATTCTTTGCTATCTACTACTAAACATTAAGAATAATGAAATGTATTCTTAATTTAAAAAAATCCAACTAACAAACACTGCATATCCTCAATGTTTCTATAAAATATTATGGCATTATCTAAATTTATTCTCATAAGCTCACTTTCGCTCAATCTAATAAATATCTACTACGATCTCATTCTTTTACTTTATAATTTACTTATTAGATCGGATAACTCACCGAAAATTAATTTATTTCTTAACCTCTTCAATCTGAACAAATTAAACCTAAGTCTCTTCAGTTTTCTCCTTCACATTTTTCGGGTTACCGTCCCAACTAGCCCACCAGTTTTTGAATTGTTTCCACTGGGCATGAAGGTACTCGCGCTGGCTGTCACTGAGCCGGTCGGAGGGATGCAGTTGATGAGTAAACTCGACATGGCCCTCCAGCACCATGAGTTCCTTATAATACAAGACAAGATCTGGCCCTTCGTCGAACTTTGACAGCACTGACAGAGCGTCATCGAGTTCCCTGGCCAGGCGCCGTGCCTCGGCATCGCCGCCCGCCGCTTTTTCGCAAAGTTCAACCAGCCGAAGCACCTCGACGGGCAACGCATTGCCCACACCGGTGATCGCCCCGGCTGCACCACAACGGACGTAGCCGTGAAACACCTGCGTGTCCACACCCACCATCAGCGTCAGGCTTGAATCCCGGTTGGTGATATTTTCCGCGGCGTAAGTCAAGGAAGCGGCCCCACCGAATTCCTTGAAACCAATCAGGTTCGGGAACTCACGATTCAGGTCAAAAAACAGGTCAGCCTTGGTTTCGAAACCATAATAGGGACTGTTGTAAATGACCGACGGCAGCTCCCCAGCCGCACTGAGAATATCGGCGAAGTGGGCACGCTGCGCCGCCGGCGAAATACCACGAGAAAGCACGCGCGGAATCACCATCAACCCGGCCGCACCAACCTCACGTGCATGCGCCGCGTGGCCGACCGCCTGCCCCGGACTCTGCGCCCCAGTGCCGACCACTACCGGCACACCCGCCTTGGCTAGACGGCTCACGCCCTCCTGACGCTGTTCATCAGTCAGCAACGGCCAGTCGCCCATCGAACCGCAGTACACCACCCCGCGCATTCCGGTTTCAACCAAGCGCTTGGCCGTGGCCACCAGTGAATCAAAATCAGGTATGCCGTCCGCATCGCAGGGCGTCATCAGGGCAGGAATGCACCCACGAAAAATGTTCGAACTCATCGGCGCGAAATCATCCGCACGCATTGCGGGTTTGGTCAACTCTGTTAACCGTTACGCCAGCAGGTCATGGATTACTTTTCCGTGGACGTCGGTCAGGCGGAAGTCTCGCCCCTGATGCCGGTGGGTGAACCGTTCATGGTCCATGCCGAGGCAATGCAGGATGGTGGCGTTGAGATCGTGGACGTGCACCTTGTCCCGCTCTGCAAAATAGCCAAAGTCATCGGTCGCACCGTGAACGATGCCCGGCCGGATGCCGCCGCCGGCCATCCAGACGGTGAAGCCGTGCGGGTGGTGGTCGCGACCGTATCCGGAGCCGGAGCCCTGTGCCATTGGCGTTCGGCCAAACTCGCCGCCCCAGATCACCAGTGTCTCGTCGAGCAGGCCGCGTTGTTTCAGGTCGGCGATCAGCGCCGCGATCGGACGGTCCACCGCGCGGCAGCGCTCGGTGTGTTGCTTGGCAATCTCGCCGTGCGAATCCCAGCCCTTCTCGTAAAGTTGCACAAACCTCACGCCGCTCTCGCTCAACCTCCGCGCCAACAGGCAGTTGTTGGCGAAGGAAACCCCGGCCGGCTCGGCCCCGTAGGCCTCGCGTACTGCCTGCGGCTCAGCCGCGATGTCCGCCAGCTCCGGCACGGCGGTTTGCATCCGATACGCCAGCTCGTATTGCTTGATGCGGGCGAGGATTGCCGGATCGTTCACCAACTCGTGCCGTCGACGGTTCAGCGCGCCCAGCAGGTTGATCTGGTCGCGGCGGGCCTCACGGCTGACCCCGTCCGGATTCTTGAGGTACAGCACCGGGTCGCCCTGAGTCCGCAGCGGCACACCCTGATGTTCCGGTGGCAGAAAGCCCGCGCCCCAATAGCTATCGAGCAGCGGCTGAATATTCCTGCCGGAGGCGAGCACGATGTACGCCGGCAGATCGCTGTTCTCGGTGCCCAGCCCGTACGACGCCCAAGCGCCCAGCGATGGCCAACCGAAACGCACGTTGCCGGTGTTCATAAACGTCACCGCCGGGTCGTGGTTGAACGTGTCGGAGTACAGCGAACGCACGATGGCCAACTCGTCCGCCACGCCGGCCACGTGTGGAAACAGCTCCGAAATCTCGATGCCGCTTTGGCCGTGCGACCGAAACTTCCACGGTGATCCCTTCACCTTCGGCTCCCTGGTTTTGATCATCGCGAACTCGTGATTCCTGATGATGTCCGCCGGCATCGGCTGGCCGTCGAGCTTGGTGAGCAGTGGCTTGGGGTCAAACGTGTCCACGTGTGACGGGCCGCCTGACATGAACAGGCTGATCACCCGCTTGGCTCGCGGTGCAAAGTGGGGCCGCGCTGGCCGGGCCACACCCTGCTCGCGCAGCAGGCAACCCAGCGCAAGGGCACCGAATCCGCCGGCGGCCCGGCCAAAGAACGCACGGCGTGTCTGGTCTGCCAAAAATTCAGCCTGTCCGTTGGGCGAATTCATTCGCGGGTCAACCTTTCGTCGAGATTGAGCAGCACCGCAGCCAGTGCCGTCCACTCCTCGCGCTTGGCCAAGCGCTGTTGCCTGATGAAATCCAGACACTTGGCCCGCTCCAGCGCATCGGGTGGTCGGGAAAAACAGATCCAAAACGCCTGCTCCACTTTGGCAGCGTCGCTCCCGCGCTTGGCCAAGCGCTTGGCCAAGTCCTGCGCGGCGGCGTGCATCCCCGGCTCGTTGAGCCCGACCAAAGCCTGCTGCGGCGTGTTCGTCACCGCGCGCCTGGCCATGCAAACCTGCCGTGTCGGTGCGTCGAACGTCGCCATCACCGGGTGCAGCATCATGCGTTTCCAGTAGGTGTAAACCGATCGCCGAAACCTGCCCTCGCCAGTCGTGTCCACCCACTTGAAATTTGAGTTGCCCGGCAGGTCCTGCCCCCGCTCCTCGTACAAACCGGCCGGCTGTACGGGAAACACGCTTGGCCCACCGATGCGCGTGGACAGCTGACCCGCCGCTGCCAGTGCGCCGTCCCGAATCTGCTCGGCCGGCAGTCGAACTCGCGGGAACCACGCGAGCAGACGGTTTTGCGGATCGACCAATTCAGCATCCGGCCGCCGCCGCGAAGCCTGCCGATAGGTGGCGGAACTCACGACCAACCGATGCATCGCCTTCACATCCCAGCCGCTCTCGACGAATCGCACCGCCAGCCAGTCGAGCAGCTCCTGGTGGGACGGCCGGTCGCCGTAACGCCCAAAGTCGGCCACCGTCCGGACCAGCCCCTCACCAAAGTGGTACCGCCAGATCCGGTTTACCACCACCCTCGCGGTCAGAGGTTGGTCAGCCGAAAATAGCCACCGCGCAAAGTCGAGCCGGTTCGGCGGTTCGCTGCCCTTCGCCTTGAGCGGCGGTAAAATCTTCGGTGTCCCGGCAGTCACCCGTTCACCCTTGTTTTTGAAATCGCCGCGAACCAGCAGATGCGTCTCGCGTGGCTGCGGCAGCTCATCCATCACCGGCACCTCGATCGTGGGAGCAGCCTTGGCCAAGCCAACAGCCGGAGGCGTGTACTTCATCAAAGGGCCGTGCACGCCGTAGCCGGTGCCGAGATGCGGCACGTTGTTGAAGATGGCAAACAGCTCGTAGTACTCGCGCTGGCTGATCGGGTCGTGCTTGTGGTCGTGGCACTCCGCGCACTCGAGCGTCAGGCCAAGCCACGTCCGCCCGGTAGCCTCGAGTCGATCGACAATGCCCTTGATACGAAACTCCTCCTTGCGCGGGTTGTTGCCCTTGGCCTGCATCGCGTGCCGGTGGAACGCACTGGCCACCCGCTGCTCCGGCGTTGCGTCCGGCAGGAGATCGCCCGCGAGTTGATCAATCGAAAACCGGTCGAACGGCATGTTCTCGTTGAACGCGGCAATCACCCAGTCGCGGTAAGGCCAGACGTTGCGCGTGCGATCCGCCGCATAACCGGACGTGTCGGCGAACCGCGCGAGATCAAACCAATCCTGCGCCTGGCGCTCCCCGAAATGAGGCGAGGCGAGCAACCGTTCAACCAAGCGCGAATAGGCTTGCGACGAATCGTCGTTCACAAAGCCAAGCGCCTGATCCGAGGTCGGAGGCAGCCCGGTCAGATCCAGTGACAATCGACGAACGAGGGTCGAACGGGAAGCCTCCGGCGACGGCGCAATCCCCTCCGACTCCAGCCGTGCCAGGATAAACCGGTCGATCCCGTTCCGCACCCAAGTCGAATCCCGCACCACCGGGGGTTCCGATTTCCTCGGCGACAAAAATCCCCAATGCTCCGCCCCGACCAAACTTGGCCAAGCGAACAAAACGCAAAAGGACATCGTACGGAACACGCGAGGAAGTCTTGGTGAGCCCACCACCACGACTCAAGGCTTTTTGGGCCCGGATTATGTGATCGATGTTTAAACACCGCGATTGGCCCATAGCTTGGCCCGGGATAGGGGTTAGCCGCCACGGCACACTCAACACCATGAAGTAATTATCGATGTATTTTTTTATTTAACTCAACTCGAAATACAGTGAGTATCTCCACTTCAACTGCTTTTACGGTCAACAAAAAAAACGAACATGAGAATAGCCATTCTGGTTCTGGGTATTATTGGAAGCGTAATCGCTTTTTCAGTTGCAGCGTGCGTGGGCGCATGTGCCGGGTGCATCGCGACTGTTGAAGGCGGGGGCGAAGCGACTACCTTAGTGGGCAGTGTCGCCCTCTCAGTAGGCCTCCAGGGGGTATTGGGGCTTACTGGATGCATCATGTCGTTCATCTCATTGGGCAATGGAAGCAAGTCCTACGTGGGTGGCATCCTGCTCACGATTGCGGTACTTGCATCCATTTGGGCCGTGATAACCATCAATGCAACAGGGGTTGCCACCGTCCTGCACTTGATCGCCGCGCTTTTGGCATTTATCGCACCGTCCAAATTGGACGAAGAAGAATAAGTTCTTTTCCCTCCTTTGAGAGAAGGCCGCCACGAAGCCGTGAAATCACTGCTAAGGAGGAGGAATGTTAAGCCAATCAGAATAAGATTAGAATTAAGGATTAAATTACCAATATATTTTTTATTTGTTGACTAAATTAAAAGTGTTGCAATTATCCCCCCTTCGACCGACTTACGGCTAATAAAAACCAAACGAAAGGAACAAATAATGAGAGTAGCAATCCTAGTCCTAGGCATTATAGGAAGTGTAATGGCGATATCCTTCGCGGCATGTGCCGGAACGGTAGCAGGTGCAATGGGAGGAATGAGTGATTTCGCCGAAGAAGTAGCAGAGCAAGCGGAAGCAGAAGGCTTAGCCAATGAATTGACAGAGAATACCGACCTCACAGAGGAAGATACAGAAGAAATTAAGGACACGTATAACACAGGTAAGAATGAGTTCGATGCGGTCACCGGATCAGTGGCAAACAGCGCGATGCTAGCCGGCGCACAGGGTGTATTGGGCTTGATAGGGTGTATCATCGCGTTCATCGCCCTTGGCAAAGGAAATAAAGCGGTCGTGGGCGGGATTCTGCTAACCCTAGCTGTTGTTGCGTCCCTTTGGGCGTTAGAGTTCTCAGGCGTTGGAATTTCTACCATTCTGCACTTGATCGCAGCGATTATGGCGTTTGTTGCGGCACCAAAAGTAATGGCTGAGGCTTGATTGATCCCTGAATTGCATTTCACCCGATGGACTTTTGGTTCATCGGGTGTTTTTATTTGCGAGCGAAACGTTTCCATGTGGCCCAGCATCTCGATCCCGTTTGGTGACCAAACAGCGCAGGTTTACACCTACTCGCTCATGGTCGGGCTCGGGCTGTGTCACCTGTTGATCGGGGTGGACGCTGCGGGCCGACGCTCCGGGCTACCGAGGGAGGAAATGGGGCGCTACCTGTATTGCCTTGCGATCGCCAGCACCGGCGGCTGGCTGGTCTCCATGCTGATCACCCGCCTGCTTTATCCCGGGGACGAGTCGTGGGGAGCCATCGCCGCCATGCCGGGATTGATCGCCGGGCTCCTGCTGCTGGCCCTGTGCGCGAAACTGTTTCGGGTGCGGTTGATTACCTATCTTGAGTTAACCATCCCGTTCATCTGTTACATGCACGCGTGGGGGCGGCTGGGCTGTTTCCTCGGCGGCTGCTGCCACGGGGCACCGACGGATCTTTTTCTCGGAATACAATTCCCACCGGAAAGCCAGGCATGCCAGGTACACGGCGACATTCCGGTTCACCCCACGCAACTTTACGAAATGTGTCTGCTGATCGGGCTGGGTGTGGCTACGCAAATCCGGACCACCCAAAGCCACCGGATCACGTTTTACCTGATTGGCTACGGGCTGGGCCGATTTTGCATTGAGTTCCTGCGCGGCGACGACCGGGGAACGCTGGCAATCATCCCGGGCGTGTCGCCCAGCCAACACATGGCCATGCTGTTCGTGATCGCCGGAGCCGCATGGTGGGTTCAACACAACCGAATTATCAAGCAGCAGTGTAGTAAGGTTTGATCGATCCTCTGAACTATCTTCCCCTGATTATCTCACGTCTTCCACCGGCCAGAGGCTTAGGGTTTTGTCGGCGAACTCGGTTTCGGCGCAGTTTTCGGCGATGATTTTTTTTGGCTCGGAAAGGTTGAACGGCGGAAGCGTCAGGTTGATCGGACGCCATTGGCCAGTGACGATGTCGTCGTTGCGGGCCACTTCGGGGAAGCTGGTGGTCAGCAGCCACCTGGCCCCGGAGAGCGCGATATTGGCCAAGGCGGCCTGTGCGTCATCAAACGACAGGTGCACGAGGCAGTCTCGGCAAAGGATCGCGTCAACGGCTGGTAGCGTATCATTGACGAGGTCGATTTTTTGAAATGTCACCCCATCGCTCGCGTACTTCGCCCGGTTACGCTCGATGAGGTTGCCAACCAAGTCGCCGCCAATGTACCGCACGCCACTCAGATCGGTGTGTTGCATCCAGTGAAAGTCGCCGCACGGCAGGTCGAGCAGCGACGACGCACCCAACTCCGCGAGCAATGCCGGCAACTCTCGGCGGATCGGCTCGGTTTCCTCCAGCGTCGAACCGGGGCCGGAGACCGACTCGGCCTCGTCCCAGTGGTTGGTCTCATAAATGTGCTTGAAGCGATCCTCGGCAGTGGCGAAGCGCTTGGCCAAGCGCTGGCCGGAGCGGCGCTGCAGCATTCGGTAGATCGGGCCGGCGAACTTCCGGAGCGAGCGTTCAGCGAATTGGCGCAACTCGGCCACTACTCGTACTCCTTTCTGGAAAAAAGCCACATGCCAAGCGCGAGGAAGCCAATTGATGCCGCCAGCAGCACGGCTACCGCAATCCCCCCGGAGACCGGTTCGTACGGGGGCAAGTTAGCGTTAGGCGCCAAATCAAGCGGAGAGTCGTCGTAAAGCCAACTGTTGGCGTAAAAAGAAACGGTGATTCGTTTTACCACGCCGGGAATGTTTGCGGTAAGCGTCTCGATCATCAGCGCGTAGGCCAGCGCGAGAAACGTCGCCCGGCGTAGCCAGGCGCTGAACAGCAAAAACAGCGCGACATAGCAGACCGTGGCCAGGGTTACCACCGGCGCAAACTCACGCAGCACGGCCACGCCATCCATGCCAACCGTCACGCACAGCGTACCCAGACAGCCAAGCGTGATGCCCATCGTGAGCAGCAGCACCGCCGAGAATTGTGACAGGTAAATCTGTGGCCGCGGGATGCTGGTACTCAGCAAGTATACCAGCGTTTGGCCGGTGCGCTCTCCCGAGATGGTTGACGAGGCGTAACCCAGCGAAATGAGAGGCAGCAAAAATCCCATGAAGAGTGGCGAGAGAATCTGCTCGGCGAGTTGTTCCCCGGTTCGCGGTTCCGGATTCCAGGGCTTGGGCACCGCCCAGACGATCGTGATGGCCAGCGCCAGAAAAAGCAGCACCCCGATGACGATCGTTTGCCGCGAGAAAAACTGGCGGCGCAGCGTCAAGCGAAACACCTGCAGGCAGGCGGCAAATCGTGAAATGTTCGGCTGGCTGTCCATGCGTTATTCCGGCCGCGCGGCCCGCTCCATCAAATAGTCAAACACGGCCTCGGCTGAGGTGTCGGTGGCTTTGAGCCGGCTCAACTGAATGTCATCGGCTGTCGCGAATTCACCAAATTCGGCGTAGAACCGGTTCGGGTTTTGCACCTCCAAAAACAGATCCTCCGGCGGCTCGACGCTCACCGACTTGACCGACTCGAGCGCCATCAATTGCGGCGCGACCTGCCGGGGAGATCCGCACGAGACGCGCACCTTGAGCGGGTAGTCGTCCAACACTTCGCGGATGGTCTCGAGCGAACCGGAGGCCAGCAGTTTGCCACGGCAGACGAACAGGATGTGGTTAGCCAACTCATCCATTTCGTTGAGGATATGGCTCGAGATCAGCACCGCCTTGCCGGCATTGGCCAAACGCTGGAATAACTCATTCAACTCCTCGCGCCCAACCGGGTCCACGCCGTTGAGCGGCTCATCGAGCACCAACAGGTCAGGGTCGTGGATCAGCGCTTGGCCAAGCTTGATCCGCTGCCGCATGCCCTTCGAGTAGGTATGAACCGGCCTGTTGGCGCGGTCGACCATGCCCACCGTCTCCAGCACAGCCTCGGTGCGGCGTTTGGCCTCGTCTCCGGTGAATCCATGCAGCCCGGCGGTCACCTGCACCAACCTGCGGCCGGACAACTCATCCCACGTCGCGTCGCCGTACGGGCAATAGCCGACGTGCGCCTTGGCCTTGGACAGCCAGGCGTCGTGTCCGCAAATCTGCACATTTCCGAGGCTTGGTTTGCTTTGACCGGTGAGCAGCTTGAGCAGCGTAGTCTTGCCGGCTCCGTTCGGTCCGATCAGGCCGGTGATGCCCGGGCCAATCTCGAGGCTGATGTCGTTCAGCGCCATCAGCGGCCCAAACCATTTCGAGACATTTCCCACCTCGACGAGGGGGCGTGCTGCGGTGGTGGTTGTGCCTTTGATGGTCATGATTGATGCTGCAACTGGCGCAACCGAACGACGATGGCCAACGCCGAAATAATACAGACCGCACAAACCACCACCGCGGCCCCGGTGAACAACGGCTTGTCCACTCCGAAAAACTTGTTCCCCACGATGTAAAGGTCGTTCCAAAAATCGAGCAACCTCCACGGCGACTCCTCCATCGCATCCCGGCGACGCATTCCCGGCTTGCGCATCGCAAAAGTAAGGATACGGCTGAGGATCGGGAGAAAGACAAACAACCCGCCCCACAGCATCACCAGCGGCACAGGCTTCGGCATCCAAGACACCAGCGCGAAGAGCAGCAGCCCGACCGCCAACGAAAGCAACGCCCCGTAGCCGAGTATTCCAAAGAAGATCGGGTATTTTTCCCCAAAATATGTTCCGGTATCCCCAAGCAAACCGTACTCGATGAACAAAACGAGCGCCGGCAACGTGGTCGTCAGGCTGATGATCAATCCGATCGCCAGCAGTTTGCCGGCCGCGTAATGCACCACGTTGATTCGGCGTGACAGGTAAAAAATCAGGCCACCCCGGCTGTGGTCGTTGCCCGCCAGCACCGACCCAGCAAACGCCAACAAGATCATCGTCACCGTTCCCTGAGCTACCATGAAATTCAAAAACGTGGTGCCGGAACCGTCCAAGTCTTTCAGCATGCCGGTGATGAACTGCTCCACCTGCGGGTACTGTTGGCGGAGGGTCGCCAGCAGGTAAATCGCACCGAACATGAAAAGAAAACTCAACAGCGCAAGGGCGAACAGCACCCAAAACAACTTCCGCCGAAACACGAGATGCATCGCCGTCCGGGCGATCGGCCAGGCAGCAAACCAGGCCTTGTGCTGGATGACGGATTCGTTGTCCGAATTGGATTCGCTCACGACACCACCCCGCTTTCCTCGCGCTTGGCCAAGTCGATGAGCGGCGGCGGCGTCTCCATCCCGACCAGCTTCCGGTAAACTGTTCGTAAATCCATCTCCTCTGGCTCAAGCCCGGTGAGCGTTACCTCCGTCCGCTTGGCCAAGTGGAAAAACTGCTGGCTCGACCAGTCGCCGGAGACCACCGCCCGCGCCTGGCCAAGTTCCTCCCCGGGCGACACCTCCGCACCGGCCTGCTGCAGGGCGGCGAGATACGCATCATTGGTGGAGTCATTTCCATTTTTCCAACGAAGCGAGAAGGCATGCGCCTGCCCGGCGAGCATCTCGTCGAGCGGCCCCGAGGCGGCAACCCGGCCCTTCTCCATGATGATCGCGTGCCGGCAAACATGCTCGATGTCACCGAGTAAATGAGTCGAGAAAAGCAGCGACTTGCCCGGCCGCTGCGCCAACGACTTGAGCATCGCCAGCATTGCGGTGCGGCCGTCGGGATCCAGCCCGGAGGTAGGCTCGTCGAGCAGCAGCAAATCGGGATCGTGCACCAGCGTGGCCGCCAGCTTGATGCGCTGCACCATTCCCGCCGAATAATTCTCCAACCGCCGGTAACGCGCCTCCTCCAGCCCCAGTCGCGAAAGCAACTCATGGGCGCGGCGCAGCGCGAGCTTGCGCGGCATGCCGTTCAACTCACCGGACAGGCCGACATACTCGATGCCGTTCAGCCCCGGAGTCAAGCCCTCTCGCTCCGGCATGTAGCCGATCCGGCCGCGCAACCCGACACCGTTTTTCGCAACGTCCGACCCGAACACGCGCACCGTGCCGTCGGTGTGGCGAACAAGCCCGAGCAGGATTTTGATCAGCGTCGATTTGCCCGCGCCGTTCTGTCCAACCAACCCGATCGCCCCCTGCTCCACCGAAAGCGACACCCCATCCAGCGCCAGCACGGAACCGTACAGGTGGCTCAGGGAATCGATTTCAAACAGAGACGTCACAGACCAAGCATTAACACTCTTACCGACAAAAAGTTACAAGGCGCCCCCATCCCCGGCCAAGTTTTCCAGCCAGTCACAGGTCGGGCGAAGCACTTTTTCCCAGCGAAACTCAAACGACCGACGCCAGGCCGCCTCCCGCAATTGATCGTACCGGTCAGGGTCATCGACCAACTGGCGGATTTTTACCGCAAGACTTAGGGGTGTCTCCCCGGTGCTGACGAGGCCGGTGATCCCGTCCACGGTCGAGTCCACCAATCCGCCGACCGGATAAACCACCGCCGGCGTCCCCATCGCGTTGCCCTCGATGACGTTCAGCCCCCACCCTTCCCGCACCGAGGTATGTAAAAGCAGGTGCGCCTTTTGCAACTCAACATTTTTTTCGTCGTCATCAAGATGCTCCTTGAATGTCACCGCATCCGCTTGGCCAAGCGACCCGGCCAGACGACCGAGCAGGTCACGCTCCCAGCCGGAACCGACCACCGTCAACTCAGCAGGGCAACCGGCGTCGTTCAACAGCGCCAACACACGGATCACATCGCTGACCCGCTTGTTCGGCGCGAGGCGCGACAGCGCGATGAGGCGCAGCGGTTTGGCCAGGCGCTTGGCCGGCAATTCCGGCAGCGGCTCGGTGTCGGTTCCGTTGGGCCAAACACTGACCTCGTCCACTCCATGCTCCAGCAACTGTAACCGTGTCGATTCGGACACCGTCCAAAACGGGACGTCGGCATAAAACTGGTGGATCAACCTTTCCTGCGTCTGGCCGATCACGCTCGTTGGCCAGCGGTAAAACGATTCCCAAATCGGCCCCAGCACCTCGTGGATATAGGCGATGCAACGCGTGCGCGACCACCATTGCGCGAACCACGGGATGCCGTGATGCTGGTCGATCACCAAATCAAACGGCCCGTTTTTTCGGGCAAACAAAAACGCATGAAAAATCGATGTCCCCGGCCGGCCTCCGCGGACGATACGGATGCCATCGATCTCCGTCTCCGGCTTGGCTCCGTCGAAGTCATTTGCGAACCAGACGACGTTATGCCCGCGCCGCGCCAACTCAGTCATGTGCTTGAGCGTGACGCGCTCGGCCCCACCGGCCAGCGGGTTTTCCGGGTCACGCCAGTTGAGCATCAAAAAACTCAGCGGCTTCATTCGGCAGCCCTCCCAAACTCCGCGACCATCAAGGCATTCGCATAAGGGAACGGACTCCCGTAGCGACAATCCAGCGCCACCTCGGCGGTGGTCGGTTCCCATCGCAACCTCCCGGTGCGCCGGATGAAAAATGCCCGGTCGCTCTGCAGTTGGTCGTCAGCGATCATCGTATCGAGCGCGGGATTGTAGCCGAGCGGTAAGGTCAAAACCAAACGGCCCGCATCTGCCAGCAGCGCTTGGCAAGCGGTGATCGCGCGCCTGATTTTTTCGCCGCTGTCGCCGTCGGCTTCGTCATCGAAACCGATGTGTTCGAAGGTCGAAATCGAAAGGATCAAGTCGAACTGCTCTGCCGGTGAGTATTCCAAAATATCCTCATTCACGACCCCCTTGCCCCGTTCGAATTTATCGATAACAACGTGGTCAACATCGCCGTAATGCGACAGGACGTTGCCCACCTCCAGCACGCGCTGACCAGTGTGCCGACCCAAGTATTCACGGGCGATCGGCACCTCAACAGCGCGCTCATTGGCCCACGTCATGTTGTAACGGTGGTAAAAGAGCGGGAGTGTCTTGTCGGAAAAAGCGAACTCGCGCCTGGCCAATCGCGGGATGATGAACGGCGCGAAGGCACAGCGCAGCGGCTTCATCAACAACTCGCCCGCGCCGAACCGGCGGACAAACCAGACCACCTTGCCCAAGCGACTGTTGTACAGGTGCGATGCCATCGCTCAACTCGACTGCAGCTTGGCCACAATCTGGTCGACGTCAAAAACACAGCCACCCCACGTGCCGCCACCCACGCCCTGCAGCACCGCCCACAACCGGGTGTCATCCGGCAACGCCGAGTGCGGCGCGATATCGTCACGCGTCTCGCGCTTGGCCAAGCGCTTGGCCCCTTCCTCAGCGTCAAACCGATCATCCCACTCTCCAACAAGGTTCACGAATCCCTCAAGCGAATTGCGGTCGAGTTGAATCGAGATCACATCTCCGCTTTTCAGTTTGCCGATCGGCCCGCCGGCCAACCCCTCCGGGCCAACATGCCCGATGCACGCGCCGGTTGAGACGCCGGAAAAACGGGCATCGGTCACCAACGCCACATGTTTGCCGAACGGCAAAAACTTCAGCGCCGAGGTCAGTTGATACGTCTCCTCCATCCCGGTGCCGATCGGCCCGCAGCCGGTCACGACCAGCACATCGCCGGCCTCAATTTCGTTTTGCTTGATCGCCGCGATGGCGTCGTGCTCGCTGGTAAACACCTTGGCCGGGCCTTCGTGCGCGTAGACGCCGTTTTCGTCAACCAGACTCGGATCGATCGCGGTGCTTTTGATGACCGCCCCCTCGGGCGCGAGGTTGCCGCTCGGGAACATCACCGTACTCGTCAGGCCACGATCGCGGGCGCGCTCCGGCGAAAGGATCACGTCTTCGGGATCGACACCGTCCTGTTCCTTCAAGATTTCGCGTAAGCGCTGGCGGCGCTCGGACTGTTCCCAGTCGTTTAATTCCTCATCAATCGTCCTGCCGGTGACGCTGCGCTGACTGGCATCGATCAGGTTTAACTCGCGCAAATGCAGCATCACCTCCGGCACACCCCCGGCCAAAAAAACGCGCACGGTCGGATGATGAGTCGGGCCGTTTGGCAGCACGTCGACGATCCGGGGGACGGCCTTGTTGATGGCACTCCAGTCGTTCACCGTCGGTCGTTCGATGCCCGCGCAGTAGGCGATCGCCGGTATGTGCAGCAGTAGATTCGTCGAGCCACCAAACGCAGCGTGCAGCGCCATCGCGTTTTTCAACGCTGCCGGCGTGAGGATGTCCTTCAGCGCTGTGCCGTTTTGTTTCATAGCAACGACGGCTTCCGCCGAACGGGTGGCAATGTCGAGCCACACGGGTTGGCCGGAGGGAGCCAATGCCGAGTGCGGCACGGCCATGCCCATTGCCTCCGCAACAACCTGCGAAGTTGCCGCCGTCCCCAAAAACTGGCAGCCACCACCGGGAGAGGCACACGCCTTGCAGCCCAACTCCGTGGCTTCGTCCAGCGAAAGCATGCCGTGCGAAAACCGGGCGCCGATCGTCTGCACCGCGCCGGCGTCCTCCCCCTGCTCAGGCGGCAACGATACGCCGCCGGGGACGATCACGCTCGGTAGGTCGCCCATACCGGCAAGCGCCATCATCATAGCCGGCAGCCCCTTGTCACAGGTCGCCACGCCGAGGATGCCCTTGCGCGTGGGCAGCGAACGGGCGAGGCGACGGAAAACCTGAGCGGCATCGTTCCGGTAAGGCAGGCTGTCAAACATACCAACTGTCCCCTGCGTGCGGCCATCGCAAGGGTCCGAGCAGAAGGCCGCGAATGGCAGACCGCCTAGTTTATGCAATCGATCGGCAGCCGCCTCAGCCTGTAGCGCGATCTCCCAATGGCCGGTATGAAATCCCAGCGCAACCGGCTGTCCATCTGGAGCGCGTAACCCTCCCTGTGTGCTGAGTATGAGATAATGGTCGCGGCCCAGTTCGGAGGCTTTCCAACCCATGCCGGCACTCTGGGTCATCCCAAAAATGTCACCGCTGGGTTTACTGCGCATCTCCTCCGCGGAAAGCGGCAGCTTGCCGGCGGGGCCAGGGGACTTGGTTTGGATGGAAAAAATGTCGTTCGACGCGACGTTGCTCACGTGGCGATTGAAGCATCAATCGGCCCGCAAAGCGACTCGCCTATACCGGATGCACTGCGCTGGCCAGCAGTGTCTCGAAATGCGGCTCCTCCTCCTCGCGCGCGACGACACTGACCTCGATCTGCCCAAACCCGGCCGCCTCGAGCCACTGGTGCAGCTCCCCCTCGGAGAAGCCGGGCCAGCGGTCACCGAACAATTCGGCTGCCTTGTCGAACTTGTGTTTCACGAGGTCGAGAATCATCACCTGCCCGCCCGGCTTGAGAATGCGAAACGCCCCCTCGATTGCCGCAGCGGGATCCTCGGCATGATGCAACGCCTGGCTGAGGATCGCGAGGTCCACCGAGGTGTCGTCGATGGGTGGACTCTGCAAGTCACCCTGCCGAAAATCGAGGTTCTTCAGGCCGTTTTTCTTTGCCTTGGCCTGCCCGAACTTGACGATCTGATCCGAGTTGTCGACAGCAATTACCTGACTGCATTTTCGCGCGAGCAACTCGCTGAGCAGCCCTTCACCGGAGCCGAGGTCGGCCACGACGATTTCCGGCACCAACCTTAGGAGCAACTGGCCAAACGCCTGCCACGAGCGGCCCGGGCCGTAGACGCTGTCGAACCGGCCGGCCACGCGGTTGAAGTAAACGAGATCCTGATTTTCCCTGCGTTCGAGAATCCGCTTCAAGTTTTGGAGATCCGCCTCGTGCTCGGGAATCTCGGCAGCTCCGGCGGCGGCCAACTCAATCAGTCCCCTGTTTTCGTTGCCGCGGGCCACGCGATAGTAGGCGTTCTTGCCGTCGCGACTCGACTCAACCAACCCGGCGTCCTGTAGTTGGCCAAGGTGCATCGAGATACCGGACTGCCGCATGCCGGTGATGTCGGTCAACTCACGCACCGTCAATTCACTCTCGCTCAACAACGCGACCAGCCGCACCCGGGGCGGGGCGGAAAGTGCGCGGAGAGCCTTGATCGTGGAAGCCATCGATCAGAGCTCGGCCGCCCACTTGGCCAAATCGGCTTCACTCGCGGCCGCCTCCGCCACGTGCAGCCGGTCTCCCGCGCCGACCGACTGATACACATCGCTCATGTGAGTGGTGGAAAATTGCGAGCCGGTGTTGTGCAGAAACTTAGGCGTGGCGCCACCGGTCAGCCCAATCCCCTCGAAACCACCCAAGCGATAAAAACCGGGGTAAAACAAATCCGGCGCCACCATCGTTTCGTCATCCATAGAGAACTGCCCGCAGTCCGCAATCGTGGCGTCCGCCATCGGCGAGGCCGACTGCACCCATAACCCGGCGCGATCGACCCCGGCGAGGATCACCTTGTCGCCCAACCGGCGGGCGTGCCGCGTCACGGCAAGGAGGTCGAGCACCCGCTCCTGCAGGTCGGTGCGATTGTACACAGTGAAATAATTCCGGGTGAGATCGCGCTTGGCCGCAACGTCTGTGTTGGCCAGTGCGCCGGTCTGGTACAAGTCCGGCGCCAGCACACCCACGCCCTGCTCCAGCAGCGCCTTGGCCAAGCCGGTCGGGGCCCCTTTCGGCCCAAGCAGCGCACCACTGCCCTTGGGGTGCACGACGATCGCCCAATTTTTCGCGCCGCCCTCCGGGGCGAATTGTACCACCGGAATCCGATTACCGAGTCCGTCCAGGCCAAGCGCAAGGCGCGTGACCGCGAGGTCGCCCACGGCCGCTTGGCCAAGTTTTTCGGTCAGCAATTTTGCCGGCGCAATGGGCATCTGCAGCGTTCGTTCCCAGGCCAAGCGCGTCCGTTTTTGATATTTCTTGAGCGAGTTTTCATCGCTTGGCTTGCCATCGATCAGTGCATCGTGCGTCTGCCGCTTGAGATATTTGATCAGGTCTTCTCGGTTCACTGCGGACTCCGGCACTTTGCCCCCGGTGAGAATCAGCAGCTTGTCGTCCGGCTCCTTGGCATAAGGAAACTCCTTCTCCAGCGTGTCCGACACGTCGGTCAACAGCCACTTGTTAAAAAAACCGTAGACCGACTCGCGCGTGGCCCGGTTGTAGTTGTGCACGTAATCGTGCAACACGTAGTCGACGTGTTGTGTCGCCCCGAGCGCATGGTAGGCGGAACGAATGCCCGGCCCCTCAAGTTCCATCGTGGTCTTGGTCCAGTCGCCGGTCGCGGCGACGAGCATCTGCGGTCGCGGCGCCACGGCGGCGGAAATTTCCATGTTGGAAAACTGGACGCGCAGCCCCGGCGCATTCTCGCAAAGGCAACCGCCCTGCATGGAGTGGGATACCATCACGCACGGTGCCTGCGCCGCGAGCCGGTCGTCGACCAAACCCAGCATGAACGTCTGTGTGCCGCCGCCGGAACCTCCGGTGCAGGCCAGCCGCGAGTGGTCAACTTCCGGCAGTGTCTCGAGAAAATCCAGCGCACGAATGCTGTTCCATGTCTGCAAACCCATCAGGTTGATCCCCCAGAGCTGGCTCACCAAATCGTTGGCGTACGTGCGGTGGTCACCGGCCTGCTTGGTGTCATTGTAGCCGAACATGTCGTAGGCGAATGCCACCATGCCGCGCTTGGCAAAGTTAATGCACCGCGCCGGCACACTGCCTTCCTTGCGATTGACCAGCCGCCCCTCCGCCCAGTGGCCGTGCGGGTTGAGGATCGCCGGCACCTTGCGGTCGGTCTTCAGCTTGGGCCGGTAAAGGTTGCCGTAGAGAAAGTAGCCCGGGTGAGTCTCGATCGAAACATTTTCCACCGTGTAATCGCCGCGATCAACCCGGCCGGTGATCACCGGGTTGAGTGGTGTGCGCTCCGGCATCGGGTAGAGGCCCAGCGCCACCTTGGCCTGCAGCCGAATGGTAGCCGCCCGGGCCTTCCACGCCCCACCGCTGGCCACGTGGGGAAAGGCCCACTTGGTGTGCAATGTCTTCGGGCCGCCGGTACGAGTGTCCTTCGATGGCAGAACCTGGGCGTGGGATTGTTGCGCTTGGCCAAGCGCCAAGCCAAGGGCACTTACAGAAAGCAGTAACCGGAATGTCATGCGGCGACCGTTACACCCCGTGAACGCGTTTTCAAGTCAGGCGTTGAGTGAGTCATTCTTGATGACGAAGTAGGAAGGACAAACAGGAGGACAGATGGTTTATCACAATTCGCG
>DKGH01000190.1:0-4870 GCA_002453165.1 Verrucomicrobia bacterium UBA6775 | reverse complement strand
CGGTGCTCCGCATCGCTTTGGATCGCCCCAAAAGCGGCAGTCCCTGCCGCACTCCAAGACGCTTCCGCGCCCAATCCAATCCGCTTGGCCAAGCGTGGCCTATCGGGATCGTCAGGCGTTGAGCGCCTCGGCTGACTTGGCCAGGCTGTCGTTGTCGGCGACGTTAAGCACCTCCAGCCCGCGATCAATCCTTCGCATGAACCCGGTCAGCGCCGTGCCCGGGCCAAGCTCGATGAAGCGCGTCACCCCGTCTGCAATCATCGCGCGGATGCACGCCTCCCATCGCACCGACGACGTCACCTGATCCACCATCGTCCCGGCAATGCTCGCGGCGCCGGCATGTGCTTTGCCGGTGACGTTGCTATAGACTGGCACCGAGGGCTCGCGCAACTCGACCTTGGCCAAGGCCTCGGCCAAGCCGGCCTGTGCCGGTTGCATGAGCGGCGAGTGATACGCCCCGGCCACCGGCAACGGGATCGCGCGCTTGGCCCCGGCCGCCTTGGCCGCCTCGCAGGCGGCGTCCATTTTGTCGGCATCACCGGAGACGACGATTTGCCCGGGACAGTTGAGATTGGCCAGGCTCACGCCGGCCTGTTCGCAGACTCCGCGCACCGCCTCCTCATCGAGACCGACGATTGCCGCCATCCCGCCGGAGCTGGCCTCGCATGCCTCCTGCATCAGCTCGCCGCGACGCCGTACCACGCGCAGGCCATCCTCAAAGCCAATCGCATCCGCTGCGGCCAACGCAGTGAACTCGCCCAGCGACAAACCGGCCGTGGCCTCAAATGAAATCGACGGAGCTTGTTCACGTAGCAGTTTAAGCGCGATCCAGCCGACGAGATAGATCGCCGGTTGCGCGTGCTCCGTGCGCACCAGTTCCTCCTCCGGCCCGGAAAAACAAATCTCACTCAGGCCGTAGCCCAGCGCCTCGTCGGCCTCGGCAAACAGCGACTTCGCAGTCGGATGGGCCTCGGCCAGATCCCTGCCCATCCCGACAACCTGGGCTCCCTGCCCGGCAAACAGCAATGCAGTCTTCGCCATGTGCGAGAGCGTAGCAACGGAACGGGCGCGTGTGGAGAATCAATCGAACGATTATTTCTCGGAAGGCAGCGGCGTGAGATAATTGTCGTGGGTGCGGGACGCGATGCTCTTGTCGCTCGAGGCCGCGCCACCGGCAATTCGCAACACCTCAGCGATCTCACAGTTGGCTGTCAGGTCCAGCGGTGTCCCGTACTCGCAAACCTGATTGAGCCGCGCTCCGTGCCCGATGAGAAATTCCGCCGCAGCGGAGTCGTCGCGCTTGGCCGCGTTATGCAGGGCACTGCGGCCGTAGAGGTTTCCGGTGGGCACATCCGCACCGGCCTCGACCAGCAGCTTCAGCACAGGCAACCCGGCGAACTCCGCCGACGCAATCAACGGAGTGGAGCCACGGCAATCGCGGGCGTTCACCTCGGCGCCGTTGGTCAACAGCAGACGAACGACCGCCTCGCGATTCTCATCGGCGGCCCGATGCAGTGGGGTCCGTCCAAACTGGTTTTGAAAATTAACCTCGGCACCGTTGTTGAGGAGATGTTCGATGACCCCGATGTCCGGGCTGCCGACCGCCTCGTAGAGCAGCGAGTTGCCGACGGAATTCACCGCGTTGGCCAAGCCAGGCACTGCGGCCAAGCGCTTGGCCAAGCGCGGCAAGTCTCCGTCCCGCACGCTTTGCCAGGCGGCATCGGTGGCCGGGCCGACCGGTTGTTGGCCGCAACCAGTCAGTGCCAATACTGTGGCCAAAATCAAAACAAGGCGATGGGTGTAGGTTGGCATCGGCAATAGACTAGTCCAAAGGCTTGATCGGGTAAAACTCGGAAGGGGTGTGTTCGCGGGTCATAATCTTGCGCAGACTCGCCACGACCTCCGGATTGTCAGCAGCGACGTCGTTCGATTCGCTGATGTCCGTCTTCAGGTCGTACAGTTGGATCCGAAGCGGTTGCTTGTTGTTTTTGCGCAGGATGTTTTGACGCACCGCCTTCCAGCGACCGGCCCAGACCGCCTGCTGGCCGCCGTAACCGGAGAATTCCCGATACAAAAACGGGCGTGGATTCTGTTTCCTGCCGCGCAACACGTCGGCGATGCTCAGGCCGTCGATGTTTTCCGGGGCAGCCTTTTTTTCGCCGATCAAATCAAGCAACGTCGGCATCCAATCCTCGAGGCCGGTGACATAGTCGGAGGTCGTTCCCTTTGGCACACGGCCGGGCCAGCGCACGATCATCGGCACGCGGATGCCGCCCTCGTACAGCGAACCTTTCAGACCACGGAGCGGCTTAACGCTCTCAAAAAAATCGTAGTCCACCTCGGCCTTGAGATGCGTCGTGCCGTTGTCGGACGTAAACACCACGATCGTGTTCTTGGCCAAGCCAAGCTCGTCAAGCAGATCGAGTACGCGGCCGATGTAGCGATCCATCCGCGTGATCATCGCGGCATAGGCGGCGCGCGGCGTGAAGTGCGGCGTGTAGCCGTAGCCCCGGGCGCGGACGAACGGCGGGTCATTCCACTTTTGTGCGAGGTACTGTTTCAATTCCTCATCCGGCACGTGCAGCGCGACGTGCGGGATGACTGTCGGGTAGTAGAGGAAGAACGGTTTCTCCTTGTGGTCGCGGATAAACTTCAGCGCCTGTTCGTTGATACGGTCCGGCGCGTAGTCCTTGCCCTTAAAGACATCGTAGCTCCGCGGGTCGGCGGGGTCGGCGCCCTTGGGTAGAGAGGCGTGCCCTGGCACCGGCGGCTCGTTGTTCAATGGCACGCGCTTGAGGTTGCTCCACAAATAATTCGGGTAGTAGCTGTGAGCGTGGCGTTGGCAGTTGTAACCGTAGAACCGGTCGAAGCCCTGATGAATCGGATCGCCTTCCGAGCCGGGGAAGCCCAGCCCCCATTTGCCGAACGCGCCAGTGGCGTAGCCCTGGTCGCGCAGTAACTCGGCCATCGTGATTTCGCCCTTCGGGATCGGCCGCTGCCCCTCCGGCTTGATCTCGCCGTTGTTCCGCACGAAGGCGTGCCCAGGATGCTTGCCGGTCATCAACACGCATCGCGACGGCGCGCAGACGGCGTTGCCGGAGTAGTTGCGAGTGAACCGCATGCCCTGCTTGGCCAAACGGTCGAGGTGGGGAGTCTTGATTTTTTTCTGCCCATAGCTGCCCAGCTCCGCGTAGCCAAGGTCGTCGGCCATGATGAAAATAATGTTCGGCTTGGCCGCCTCGGCCTTGGCCAAGCCCCCGACGAAAACCAGCGCCAGCGCCAGCTTGGCCAAGCGCCAACTTTTCAGTGTCGATCGTTGCATCGGCGGCAGCGTCACATAACCGATTTGAGGGAACAAGGAAAGGATGGTGAACTAAAAACAAAGAAGCCGGCCAAGCCGAAGCTTGACCGGCCAAATTTCATTCCGAAGCGCCAAGGTTGAAGAAACCTTCAAGCTCTCCGGTGAACTTTCGATTAATGCGATGTCGGTTTTAGCGGAAATCCACGACAGCACTCGCATCAGACACCGTGCGAACTGGCCTCAAGCTCCACCAAACTCCCCGATTCGTCAAGTGTTTTTTGAGTGATTTTCAAACGAATGAGGCGAAACCGACACAACCACAAACGGTTGCGGTAACATTTTATGGCCGCCAAACGTACTTTCCGGAGTGGCACTGGGACTGCTTCCCGTTCTTGTGGCGTCTTTCACGATTTGACGCCGCCCTCTTTTGCCCTACTTTTTCCGAACGATGATGCGACTAACAAACATTGCCCTGCTCACCGCCGCGTTTTTGGCGGTTGACGCCTCCGTTGCCCAAGCGGCGGATTGGCCCAACTGGCGCGGCCCCGATCACAACGGTGTTTCCCGGGAAACCGACTGGTACGAGAAATGGCCCTCGCGCGGCCCCAAGCGACTCTGGAAGGCCTCGGTGGGCACCGGCTTCGCGGCGGTCTCGGTGGCCAACGGACGGGTATTCACCATGGGCAACCGCTCAGCCCGCGACCAGATCATCGCGCTCGACGAGGCCACCGGCGATGTGTTGTGGAAACACACCTACTCCGAGCCGCTAACGCCGAACCTCTACGATGGTGGCCCCAACGCTACCCCGACTGTCGACGGAGATTACGTCTACACGCTGAGCAAGACCGGCAAGGCGTACTGCTTTGAGGCAGCAACCGGCGACGTAGTCTGGACGAAGGATCTGAAGCGGCTATACAACGCACAGGTACCAAGCTGGGGCTTCGCCTCGTCGCCACTCATTCAGGGCGAACGCGTGGTCTACAACGTCGGCACACGGGGTGTCGCCCTCAAGAAGGATACCGGCCGGCTCGCGTGGAAAACCGGCAGCGGCACCGCCGGCTACGCGACCGCCGTTCCATATGATCACAACGGCAAGGATGCAGTGGTGATGTTCGCCGGCGACAGTGCCTACGGCGTCGACCTAGCGAACGGCAAACAGCTCTGGAAAAAATCGTTCCGCACCAGCGCCAGCGTCAACGCCGCCGACCCGGTGCTGTACGATGACAAGATTTTCCTCACCTCAAACTCGCGCGACGGTGAGCTGATCGAACTGCGCGGCACGAGCACCCGTTCCAAGTGGAAGAACCGCAACATGCGCATCCACTTCAACGCCGGCGTGGTCGTGGGCGATTATCTTTACGGCGCGGACGGACGGATTGAGCGCGGCAAGACCGTCCGCTGTATCAACATGAAAACCGGCGAGACCGAGTGGACCAAGAGCAGCATGCCTTGCAGCTCCATCACCGCCGCCGATGACAAGTTGATCATCCTCACCCGCGACGGCAACCTCTACATCGCCGAGGCCTCGCCAAGCCGGTTCAAGCAACTGGCCAAGTCCCGCGTGATCAC
>DKGH01000119.1:561-5051 GCA_002453165.1 Verrucomicrobia bacterium UBA6775 | reverse complement strand
TTTGTTTAGGTTAAAATCGGATGTATGACATGACCGTGCACATCGGTCAATCTACGGTCAATTCCGTCGTGGCGCACGGTGAGCTGCTCGTGGTCGATGCCCAGTTGATGCAGGATCGTGGCGTGGATGTCGTAGCAACTCGTCGGGTTATTCCGGTCGGCCGGGCGGAAGCCCCATTGGTCGCTTTCGCCGTGGGTCACCCCGCCGCGGATGCCACCACCGGCGAGCCAATTGGTGAACACGAACGGGTTGTGATCGCGCCCCTTGCTGCCCTGCGCGCAGGGCATCCGGCCAAACTCGGTGGTCCAAAGAATTAATGTGTCTTCGAGCATGCCGCGTTGCTTGAGGTCGAGCATTAGCGCGGCGGACCCCCTAGCCATGCCACGGGCCAGTGGGCCGTGGTCGCGCTTTATGTCCTCGTGCGAATCCCAGTTGCGCCTCGGAAAACCGTTGTCGTTGCCAGACCAAATCTGGATGAACCGCACCCCACGCTCGAGCAGTCGCCGGGCGACAAGGCACTTGCGGGAAAAGTAGTCGATCTCTTCGATTTCGTTAATTTCCTTGGGCCAGGTCTGGACGTTGTGGTCGAGGCCGTAAAGGCGCTTGATGTGCGCCGGTTCGCGTGAAATGTCGAGCGCTTCGGGCGCGCTGAGCTGCATGCGTGCGGCAAGCTCGTACGACTTGATACGGGCGTCCAGCCGGGAATCTGCCTCGCGACTGGCGGCGTGTTCGCGGTTAAACTTGGCCAGCAACGACTGCGTCGCCGCTTCGCTTTTGGCCGTGACGAACGAACCTTCCGGCGGATGGAGATCCGCGATCGGGTTGGCCCGGCCGGGAAAGAGTGTGGTGCCCTGATGCAACGCCGGCAGGAAGGCGGAACTCCAGTTCTTCGGGCCGTTGGAGGCGTAGCCGCGATGATCCGGCAGCACGACAAACGTCGGCAGGTTGTCGTTGAGACTGCCCAGCCCGTAGCTCACCCACGCGCCCATGCCGGGAAAACCGGGCCGCTGAAAACCGGTTGCCTGCAGGTAGGTGGCTTGGCTGTGTACACCGGTTTTGCCAACCACGTTATGAATGAACGCCATCTCGTCGACGCATTCGCCCAACTCCGAGACGATCGAGGTTAGCGGTTTGCCGCACTGGCCGTACTGTGCCCATTCCCACGGCGACTTGAACGTCTTACCCGGGGAGCTTTGGAATAGCTCGACCGTCTCGCCTGGATCCCACTTTTCGCCATGGCGCTTGATCAGTTCCGGCTTGAAATCAAACAGGTCGACATGACTCGCCGCCCCGCCCATGAACAACTGAATTACCCGCTTGGCCTTGGGCGCGTGGTGGAGGCCGATCGGTTGGCGTGTTGCCCCCGTGGCCGAAAGGGCACCGTCGCGCCCGAGCATCCCGGCCAGCGCGATGCCGCCCAGCCCGCCGCCGGAGCGCCAGAGAAAATCACGTCGGCTATGCGCTTGGCCAAGCGCTTGGTTTGATTGAGATGAGTCAGCGGAAGACATCAGTCGACAAAGGAAAATTCGTTGAGGTTGAACAACAGGCGGCAGGCGTTGGCCAGACCGTGTTGTTTTGCGTAGGCGACGAGGTCAGCGGCCTCGCTAGAGTTCGGTTCACGGCCTACGGTGCGGAAAAATGCCTCTGTAATCGCCGTCGTTAAATCCGGTTGGAATCGTTCGAGATCTTTGGCGAAGTGTCGGGCCATCGAGACCATCAGCTTGTTGTTGAGCAGGGCGAGCGATTGTAGCGCGGTTATGGCTTCGTCGCGCCGGGCGACCTGCTGCGAGGGGTCGGCGCAGTTGAGCGTGGTCATGAACGGCTGTTGCTGCGAGCGCACGAGGAAGCGGTAGACCGAGCGGCGGTGGATGCGGACATCCTCGGGATCGTGCTTGTAATATTCGTAGTGCGGCGAATGCTGCGGATGCTCGAGCACGAAGTCCCGGAAGCCGGGCCCGTACATTTGGAAATTCATTTTGCCGGATAAAACGAGCACGGAGTCGCGCAAGGCCTCGGCCTCAAGCTGGCGGCGGTTCATGCGCCAGAGGAATCGGTTTTGGCTGTCGATTTTTTCGTGCGCTTCGTTTGTTGTGGATGACTGCCGATAGGTGGCGCTGGTTAGGATGAGCCGGTGTAGTTGCTTGATCGATTGGCCGTTGTCGCGGAACTCTGCCGCCAGCCAGTCGAGTAATTGCGGGTGGGTTGGTCGGGCTCCCATCTCGCCAAAGTCATTTGGCGTCGCCACGATGCCGTTGCCGAAGTGGTACTGCCAGATGCGGTTGACGATGGAACGCCATGTGAGCGGGTTATCCGTTTTTGTGAGCCAGTGGGCGAGGGCGACGCGCCGGTCGCTCTCCGCGTGGTCGCCTGAGAGATCAAACGTGCCATCGTCGCGCTTGGCCAAGCGCAGTGTGCCGGGGCCGACCTCGTCCCTCGGTTGGCTCATGTCGCCCCGGTGCAGCACGCGAATGGTGCGCGGCTTGCCGCCTTCATGGCCGGTTCCGCGAAAGGCACCGCCGCCGGTGTGAACCTTGCCGACGTAGACGCGCTGCGGTTTGGGCAGCGCTTTCATCGCGGCCTCGGCCTTGGCCAGGGCGGCCTGTGCCCGGCTGCGATTGTCGGCGATCTCACCCTTGACGATGGAGTCGATCAAGTCTGCATGTGCCGCCTCGGTGTTGGCCAGGCGCTTGGCCAAGTCCGGGTCAGCGGTTTGGCCAATGTAGTGCCCATCGACGAGGTTGATTCGCTGCCAGCGGGGCGGTGCCTCGATGGAGTCGAGCGCGGTGACGGTTTTGCTCCTGGCCAGGTTGTTGCCGGAGGCATCGCGAACCTGCAACTCGGCGACAGCGAGAATGAAGTCGCCTTTGCGCTCTACCAGCTTGGTGGCGGTCAGACGAACGTAACGGCGCTTGGTTCCGTTGACCTTGAAATGTTGCGGGGCGATTCCCGGGTTGCGCTGGTCAACGCCGGTGCGGTCTGCTATGAGGACGGTGTCCCCGGCGAACTTGGCATCGTTCGATGCCTCGAGTTTGTAGCGAACGGGAAAACCGAATCCGTCGCCGATATTGTTGTAGCTATCGTGAGTGCCGACCAGCGTGACGCGCGCGATCTCCACAGATTCGCCGAGGTCGACCTGCACCCATTTGGTGATGTCCGGCTTGGCGACGATCTGGCTGTGGTAACCGGACTCGGGCCGTGGCTTGGTCGTAGCCTGTTTGCGAAGTTCGCCGAGTTGTTTGGTGAGTTCCGTAAGCTTGGTGCCGCCATTGGCCTGGATGTCGCCTTCAATCTGTTTCAGCGCGGCCTGATGTTCCACGATTTGTTTTTTGAGCGCCGCCTGTTTTTTAGCCGTCTCCGAGTCGGGGTGGTATTCGCGATCTGCTCGGTCGAGCGCGGCAAAGACGGCTTGCATGCGGTAATAGTCGGTCATGTTGACCGCGTCGAACTTGTGATCGTGGCAGCGGGCGCATTGCACGGTGGTGCTGATGAAGGTGTTCATCGTGTTCTTCACCATGTCGTCTCGGTCGATATTTCGGGCGATTCGGCCGTCGAGCTTGGTCTCCGGCACCTCGGCGTGCCCGATGAAATCCCACGGGCCGGCGGAGATGAATCCGAGCCCCTCGATGCCGTCCCGCGTGTCGGGAAACAGCGCGTCGCCGGCGACCTGTTCCTGCACGAAGCGGCTGTACGGCTTGTCGCTGTTGAAGGCGCGGACAACGTAGTCGCGGTAAGGCCAGGCGTTGGGGCGGGGCTTGTCCTTGTCATAACCGTGAGTGTCGCCGTAGTGGACGACGTCCAGCCAGTGGCGCGCCCAGCGTTCGCCGTAACGGGGGGAGGCGAGCAGTCGCTCGACCAGTTGCTCGTAGGCCAACGGGTCGGGGTCGGCGACGAACTCGCGGACGTCATCCGGAGTCGGCGGCAGGCCAAGCAGGTCGTAGTACACGCGGCGGATCAGCGTGCGGCGATCGGCCTCGGCGGAATGGGTCAGCTGCTTTTCGCTGAGCTTGGCCGCGATGAAGTGGTCGATCGGGTTCTGTGTCCAATCGCGATCCGCTTGGCCAAGCGCAGGCGGTGCCTCCCGGACGATTGGCTGGAGTGACCAGATGGCAAATCGATCCTTGGGATAGGCCTTGGTTTTCTCCGCCGCAGGGGCCGTCGCTTGGCCAAGCGACAGTACGATTCCGACGAAAGAAACAACACACAGGCGTATTCGCGAAAACAGCATTTTAATCAACCGAATCATGCCCAAAGAGAGACCGGGGAAAGTTGAGCCAACCCGCCCGGAAAATCAAGTGTTACACGCTATGTCAGGATGGGTTTGACAAGGTTTCCGTGAACGTCCGTCAACCGGAAGTCGCGCCCCTGAAAGCGGTACGTGAGTTGTTTGTGCGGGATGCCGAGCAGATGCAGCATCGTGGCGTGCAGGTCGTGCACGTGCACGACGTCCTTGACCGCGTTATAGCCGAGATCGTCCGTGGCGCCGTGGGTGA
>DKGH01000119.1:0-192 GCA_002453165.1 Verrucomicrobia bacterium UBA6775 | reverse complement strand
CCAGCCCCGGCGAGCCACATGGAGAAGGCCTTGATGTGGTGGTCGCGCCCATTGCCCTGCGCCATCGGGGTGCGCCCGAATTCGCCGCCGTAAACAATGAGTGTGTCGTCGAGCATGCCGCGTTGCCGGAGGTCTGTGACCAGCGCCGCAGTGGCTTTGTCGACCAGGCCGGCGGTGTGCTCGATGCCTTTT
>DKGH01000057.1 GCA_002453165.1 Verrucomicrobia bacterium UBA6775 | reverse complement strand
ACGGCCTGAAACGAGGTGATCGAGCCCTTTTTGGTTGAAGTGATTCGCTCCTGCAGGTCGCCCATCTCGGCGGCCAGCGTCGGCTGGTAACCCACAGCACTTGGTGTGCGACCCAGCAGCGCGGACACCTCGGAGCCGGCCTGTGAGAATCGGAAGACGTTGTCGACGAACAACAGCACGTCCTGATTTTTCTCGTCTCGGAAATACTCGGTGATGGCGAGACCGGTCAGCGCCACGCGAAGACGGGCACCCGGAGGCTCGTTCATCTGGCCGTAGATCAGGGCCACCTTGGACTCGCTGAGGTTGTCCTGCTTGATCACGCCGGCCTCGGACATTTCGTGGTAAAGGTCATTACCCTCACGGGTACGCTCACCCACACCCGCGAACACGGAGTAGCCGGAGTGCAGCTTGGCGATGTTGTTGATGAGCTCCATGATGACCACGGTCTTGCCCACACCGGCACCACCAAACGCACCGACCTTGCCGCCCTTGAGGAACGGGCAGATGAGGTCGATGACCTTGATGCCAGTGGTCAACAGCTCGGCGGAGGTGGCCTGCTCTGTCAGTGGCGGAGCCTGACGGTGAATCGGATAGTGCTTGTCGGCATCCACCGGGCCTCGTTCGTCCACCGGGGAACCGGTCACGTCGAGTACTCGGCCCATCACGCCGGCGCCCACCGGCACGGAGATGGCTGCACCGGTGTCGATGATATCCATGCCGCGCTTGAGTCCCTCGGTGGTGGACATGGCCACGGCGCGAACCCAGTTGTCGCCCAGGTGTAGCTGCACTTCGAGGGTGAGCTTGACCTTTTCCCCGTTGACCTCGAAGTCAACCGTGAGGGCGTTGTAGATGGGAGGCAGGGCCTCGGTGAACTCTGCGTCAACAACCGGGCCGATGATCTGTACAATCTTACCTTTGTTCATTCTTGATTATGTTTGTTTTAGTTAAAGTCTTGGGGTTAACCGAGGGCCATTTGTGCCGTCGTGATTTCAAGCAGCTCCGAGGTGATGGAGGCCTGGCGAATCTTGTTGTACTCCAACGTGAGATCCTTGATGAGCTGGTTGGCGTTGTCGGTCGCGTTTTTCATGGCGACCATCCGTGAGCTGTGCTCACTGGCCTTGGACTCGAGTAAAATCTGGAAGACCTGATAGTTCAGATAGTGGGGGAGCAGGCTGCTGAGCACCTCGCCGGCGTCCGGCTCGAAAAGGAATTCCAGGCCGCTTGCCTCAAGCTCCTTCCCCTCGTTTTCGCCGGCCACAGAGGCTTCCACGCCCTTGATTTCACCGATGGGCAGCAACTGGCGCAAATCCGGTTTCTGGTTGATGGTGGAGATGAAGTTGGTGAACAACACGTCCACGGCATCCACCTTGCCCTCGGTGAAGAGGTCCACCGCGAACTTGGTGATGGTGCGGGCATCGGAAAATTCCGGCACATCCGCGTAGCTCAACTCGGCGGCCAACTCGCGGCCGGTGCGGCCGACAAACTGTGCGCCCTTGCGGCCGGCGCAGATGAAGATGGAGTTTTCCTTGTCCAGCTGCGCTGCATCACGGAGCAGGGTGGTGTTGAGCGCGCCGCAAAGTCCCTTGTCCGTGCTGACGAGCACGACAGCGCGCTTTCCGGTGTCGCTGCGTTTCTCGGTGAGCGGATGCTGGAAGTCGGTAACCGTCGCGGTGACCTCCGACAGCACGCGGTTCATCAAGTCCGCGTAGGGCCGACCGGCCATGGCTGCGTCCTGCGCACGGCGCATCTTGGACGCCGCCACCATCTGCATGGCCTTGGTGATCTGGGCCGTGTTCTTGACCGACTTGATGCGTCGGCGAATGTCGCGCGTGCTGGGCATGCGTCAGTTCCGGTTAAAAGGTTTTCTTGAATTCGTCGATGGTATCGGAGACCTCGGCCTCGAGCTCGTCGCCCAGCTTGCCCTCGGTCTCGATTTTGCGGAGCAGATCCTTTTTGCGGGTTTCGAGATACTCGCGGAGCTGGTTCTTGAAATCACCGACCTGCTCGACTTCCACGTCGTCAAATTTGCCGTTCTGCACCGCCCAGAGCGTGACCACCTGAGTGGGGACGGAGAGCGGGTTGTACTGGTTCTGCTTGAACACCTCGACGATGCGCTTGCCTCGGTCGAGCTGCTGCTGGGTTTTCTCGTCCAGATCAGAGCCGAACTGAGCGAAGGCGGCCAGTTCGCGGAACTGTGCGAGGTCAAGTTTCACCGTGCCGGCCACCTGTTTCATGGCCTTGATCTGCGCGGCTGAGCCCACACGGGAAACCGACAGACCCACCGACACCGCAGGGCGCACGCCCTGATAAAACAGGTCACCCTCTAGGAAGATCTGTCCGTCGGTGATGGAAATCACGTTAGTCGGGATGTACGCCGAGACGTCACCGGCCTGTGTCTCGATGATCGGCAGGGCGGTGAGTGAGCCGTTGCCGTAGTCCTTGCCCACGCGGGCGGAACGCTCCAGTAGGCGGCTGTGCAGGTAAAATACGTCACCCGGATAGGCTTCACGACCTGACGGACGCTTCAACACGAGCGACACCTGACGATAGGCGACCGCGTGCTTGGAAAGGTCATCGTACACGATCAGCGCGTCCATGCCGTTGTCCATGAACCACTCGCCCATTGCAGCCCCGGCGAACGGCGCGAGGTACTGGTTGGTGGCACTGTCGGATGCGGTCGCCGCCACCACGATGGTGTGCTCGAGTGCACCGGCTTCCTCCAGCACGCTGATCACTTGGGCAACGTTTGAGCGCTTCTGGCCGACGGCCACGTAAATGCTGTAAACCGGGCGGTAATCCGTGTCGCCGGCGGCCTCGGCGGCCTTGTTCATGCGCGACTGGTTGATGATCGCGTCGATGCCAATGGTGGTCTTGCCGGTCGAACGGTCGCCGATGATCAACTCACGCTGGCCACGGCCAATCGGGATCATCGCGTCGATCGCCAAAATGCCGGTCTGCAGCGGCTGATCCACGGACTTACGTTTCACGATACCGGGGGCAATTTTTTCCACCGGATAGGTCGCGTCACCCTGGATGTCGCCTTTGCCATCGATAGCTTGGCCAAGCGCATTGGTCACACGGCCAAGCAGGCTTTTGCCGACCGGTACCTGAAGCAGCTTGCCGGTGGCCTTGACTTCCTGACCCTCGCGGATGCCGGTAAAGTCGCCCAGCACGATGGCGCCGACCTCGGTTTCCTCGAGGTTCAAGGCCAAGCCGGTGACTCCGTTGCCGAAGTCAAGCATCTCATTCATCATCGCCCCGGTGAGGCCTTCAATCTTGGCCACACCGTCACCGGTTTCCCGGACGATGCCGACGTTTTCCTTGGCGACCTCGGTTTTGGCGCCTGCGATTTGCGCTTCGATTTCCTGAAGTAGGTTACTCATTTTCGTTAGGTTAAATTAGTTTAAAAGGATTCTTCCAGCTTGGCCAAGCGGGTGCGGACACTGCCGTCGTAGACATCGCTGCCCACCTTCACGCGCATGCCGCCGAGCAACTCGGCGTTTTCAGTGAATGAATAGCTCAGGTTGTTGCCGTAGAGCTTGGCCAAGTTTTCCTTCACCTGGTTTTGTTGAGAGTCGTTCAATGCCACTGCGCTTTGCACATCGGCCGTGCGACGCTGCACGTCCAGCTTAACCAAGCGATGCAAGTGGGAAAGGACCGCCACATAGTCGCGCGGCTTCTTTTCCGTCAACAGTTTCACGGTCTCGCGAACCTTGTCGTCCCTGAGGTTGCCCTCAACGTGGCAGGCCTGGAAAAGCTGCTTGGCTTCGCGCTGGGCTTGGCGGCTGATCTTCATCAGGCGGCGATTTCCTTGTTGGCGTCCTCGATCAGGCGCTGCTGGTCTTCCGCGGTCAGCACCTTGCCGGTTACCTTGCAGGTGGTCTCGACCACCAATCGGCCGACTTCCTGTTTCAACTCGGCCATCAACTTATCGCGCTCTGCAGCGGCGGCCTCCTGAGCCTTGGCGATGATAGCCTCGGCGGAGGAGATGGCCTCCTGCGTCTTGGCCTCCTTTAACTCAGCGGCGGCAGAGCGGGTTTCCTCGATCAACCTGTTGGCCTCGGTACGCGCCCCCTCGAGAATCTTGTCTCGGGCGGATTCGGTTTCGGCCAACTCGGACTTGATTTTCTCGGCGTTGGTCTCGGCCTCGGCAATGCGCGCCTTGCGCTGCTCGAGCATATCGAGCACCGGCTTGTAGGCAAATTTCTTGAGGAGCAGGGCAACGATGGTGAAGGCGATTAACTGGGAGATGAACAAGGGGGCGTTGACACCAAATGTTTCCAACATACCGTTATCACCCTCCGCTCCAGCAGCTGCTAAAGTAATGAATTGAGTCATTTTCTATCTAAAAAGTTCTTAAATTTAAAATGGCGGCGGGTTGCCCCGCCACCAGCAAGGTTTTGATTACATTCCGCTCTTCCCGAGGAAGATCGCAATGAACACAACACCCTCAGCCAGAGCCGCGAAAATGATCGCCGCGGTGAGGATGGGGCCGGAAGCGCCCGGGTTGCGCCCAGTGGCTTCAGCCGCCTTAGCACCCACCAAGCCCACGCCGATGGCGGAGCCAAGTGCTGCCAGACCAATATGTAAACTACCAGTCATGTTTATTTATTATGTTATCAGTTTCTTTGACAGCCCCCACGATCCAGCATGGTCTGACCATCAAAAGTGTCTTATCAGTGTGCGTGATCCTCATCGTGATGACTGCACATCAGTGAGGTAAACACCGCTGTTAGCAGGGCAAACACAAGTGCCTGCACAAATCCGACGAGTAATTCCAAAAAGTAAAACGGCAGGACAGCCAGCCAACCAAAGTACGGACCGCCCAGAGCCATGACCGTCTCAAGGATATTTTCACCCGCAAACACGTTGCCGTAGAGACGGAACATCAAGGCCACTGGGCGAACGCTGATGGAGACCACCTCCACCACGCCGACAAAGATGTAAATCAGCAAAAGGAAGATTCCCATTACTGTAAAACCGTGTCCTTTGACGTTAAAAATGTGTAAGAAGAACCCACCCGGACCGATCGCCTTGAGAGACCAGAAAATCCAGAGCGCAAAGAAAAACAGGGCCATCGCAGCGGTCATATTTAAATCTGCGTTCACACCGCGGAAAAGTGGAGCACTCAAGTGTTCAGAGTGAAAAAAGCCAGGATTACCATGAGCCCAACCTACAGTACCCACACCTGGTATTAGGCCGAACCAGTTGCTGAACAGAATGAAAATGAAGATGGTTCCAAAAAACCAAAACGTTTCGCGGGCCAGCTTGGCTCCGAGGATGCCTTCGAAAAAGCCGATCAGGCTTTCAACGATCCACTCGACAAAATTCTGCAGGCCGGATGGCACCAGCTTGGGCTTCTTGGTGGCAATTTGCGCGACGAGAATAAGCCCCAGTGCCACGATCCACGTGACCACCATTGAGTTGGTGATGGCGAATAACAGCTTTTCTTTCGTTTCAGGCTTTCCGTCCTTCATTACGGGTTCGCCGGCATCATCAAAGACTTGGACATCGACTTTGTACTCGAAAAAAAGTGGGACAGCGTTCTTGGGTAAACCGTGATGCCCGCCTTCGTGTCCATGGGCATCGTCTCCATGTTTTGCGGCGGTTTCGGTGGAGGATGCGGCGTTACCATCAGCGGCGGCGAAAAGGGCCGGCATCGGCAAGGCAACGATCAGTGTTATGGCGAGTAAAAAGCGGCGGAAATTCATCCAAAAAAAACGGATTGGCTGCTTGCTCCCTTCGTAAAAAAGGAGCCACTTCCTGAAAAGTGGACGGGATTTATGCCAAAAAACAGACGATACACAACCCATTTATGTCTAAATTCGACATTTTCCCAAAAAAAGTTGTTCACAACCCAAGCGCTTGGCCAAGCGCACTACTTTAAGTTTTTCGGATTGAGTGGCTTAAGGTCGTTCGGAATAAAAATGCCGTTCTTGCGGATTAACTCGTCGTCGAACCAAACCTCGCCGCCGCCGTATTCCGGGCGCTGTATCAGCACCATGTCCCAGTGGACGGCGGACCGGTTGCCGTTGTCGCACTCTTCGTACGCCTGGCCCGGCGTGAAGTGCAGCGAGCCGGCGATCTTTTCATCGAACAAAATGTCGCACATCGGTTCCTTAATATGGGGATTGAAGCCAAGCGAGAACTCGCCGACGTAGCGCGCGCCGGGGTCGGTGTCGAAAATCTCGTTGATGCGCTTGGTGTCGCTTGCGGTGGCATTGACGATTTTGCCATTCTTGAACTCGAGACGCATGTTCTCAAATCGCGTGCCGGCGTAGATGGACGGTGTGTTGTACTGGATCACGCCGTTGACCGACTTTTTCACCGGGCAGGAAAAGACCTCGCCGTCCGGGATATTGCGGTCGCCCGCGCAACCGACTGCGCCGAGTTCCTTGATGCTGAATGTCAGGTCGGTGCCCGGCCCCTTGAGCTGCACCTTGTCCGCCTTGGCCATGCGCTTGATGAGTGGCTTCTGTGCTTTGGCCATCTTGGCGTAGTCCATCGTGCAGACGCGGAAAAAGAAATCTTCAAACGCCTCGGTGCTCATACCGGCGCCCTGTGCCATCGCTCCGTTGGGCCAGCGGATGACCACCCAGCGGGTCTTGTTGACGCGATAGTTGAGCAACGGCCGCAGGATGCGGGAGTACATCGAGAGATTGTCGGAAGGGATGTCGGAGTTCTCGGTGGTGTTGTTGGCTCCGCGCACCGCGACATACGCGTCACATTTTTTCATGCGGCTCAGCTCGACATCGCGGACGGTCTTGGCGTGGGCTTCATTGGTGCCCATGAGCATCTCTCGCACGACACGGCTCTGCCGAGTCTCGACGAGCGGAGTGGCCCCTCGCTTGCGTGCGGCCCGAACCAACTCGATCGTGAACGCATCGGGCGTGTCGGTGGTGTCGAGCAGGACGGTGTCGCCCTTCTTCAATTCGGTGGAGTAGCCGGTAAGGACTTCGGCGAGCTTTTTGTATCGCGGATCGGACATAGCGCGGGGCAACTGTTACCACAGCCCCAAGCCGGTTGAACGAAAAATGTGCGCTACTTGAGCAGCTTCAACATCGCCCGGGCCATGGCGTCGCCGATGAGGAAGTACGTCTCAGCGTTACTGTTCCAGTGGTAGCCCTGTCGGGAGGGGGAGTTTTCCGTCGGCCGAAAAAAGTCTCGCGTCTCCACGCTGGACACCGTGCCGGCAAACTCAGGCATATTGGCCACGTTGTGCTGTGCCGCGATGATACCCAGCCGCCGGTCGATCTTTTGCTTGCGCCCCCCGAAGCCGCTGACCGCGATCACGGCCGGCATGTTCGGCACGCTGAACTCATCGCGCAAATCGCGGATGAGGTTGGACAAATTCTCCTCGTACTCCGCCACCCATTCTTTCTTGAGTCCGTCGTTCCATCCCTGATGCCAGCCGAAGCCGGCAATCTCGTAGCCCTTGCCATCGTACTCGGGGAAGTGCGTTTTCAGGTTTTTCAAAACGGAACGAATTTCCTCCACCATCAGGGTGTAGTAGGCGCCGGGTGAACCGGACTTGAGATGGCGCCCGCCGGAGCGGGGTGGCCGAAAATCGGTCGCGAGGCATCGCCCGCCCCAGGCGGTCTTGATCAGTAACACCTGTTCGTCGAGCGCCTGGCCAAGCGCGTGGCCGAACTGAAATTCCGGCCCAATCCTGTCGCGCTTGGCACCGTACCCGACTGTGAGCCCGCCCTTGCGGTCGAAGTACTTGATCCACACGTCATCCCGCACGACCCAGTCGCCGCTGGCATCCACCACGTGGGCCAAGCGCTTGGCCAAGCGCTCTTCCTTCATTAGATATTCGAGTGTGCCCTTGCCGCCGTTTTTGCTCTTAGGATTTATTTTGATCGCCCCGGCGCCCTGCATGTTCGATTGCCCGGCGAGGATGAACACCTTCAGCTTGGCCTGCGCTTGGCTTGTGAACAGCAGGCAGCCAAGCGCGATCAGTGTGCGGCGCATGGTCAGGTGAGAATGTCGTTTACGACGTCTCCGTGCACATCCGTCAGGCGGAAGTCTCGGCCGGCGTAGCGGTAGGTCAGCCGTTTGTGGTCGAGGCCGAACAGGTGCAGGATGGTTGCCTGCAGATCGTGAAAGTGAACGCGGTTCTCGGTGGCGTAGTAGCCGTGGTCATCCGTACTGCCGTAGGCGATGCCCGGTTTGACGCCGGCCCCAGCGAGGAAGAATGTCATCGCGTGCGGATTGTGATCGCGTCCGTCACTACCTTGGCCAACCGGCGTACGGCCGAACTCGGTGCCCCACAGGATCAACGTGTCCTCCAGCAGGCCGCGCGCCTTCATGTCGGCGATCAACCCGGCGATCGGCTTGTCCACCTTTCCGGCTACGTCGCGGTGATTGTTTTTCAATCCACCGTGCGCGTCCCAGTAGCCCTGGCTGCACTGTACGAACCGGACGCCGGCCTCGGAGTAGCGCCGCGCCATAAGACATTGCCTGCCAAAGTCGCGAGTCTTCGGGTCGTCCAGCCCGTAAAGTTTTTTCGTTGCCTCGGTTTCGTTGTCGATGTTTTGAATCTCCGGTGCGGCGGCCTGCATGCGGAAGGCCAGCTCGAACGAGTTGATGCGGGCCTCCAGTTTGTTGTCGTGACCGCGTTCGCTGAGGTGCTCGCGATTGATCTGCGCCAGTAAATCGAGTTCGCGGCGCTGGCTCGAGAGCGGTTTGCCGTTGCGATCGATGAACGGAATCTTTGCCTTCTCGATCGGCGTCGCATTGGTGCCGATCTGCACCCCGTGATAGTGAGCCGGCAAAAACGCGGACGACCAGGCGTTCATTCCGCCATGAGTGCCAGTCGGCTTGAAGGTGATGTAGCCGGGTAGGTTCTGGTTTTCAAAACCAAGCCCGTAGTTGAGCCACGAACCCATTGACGGACGTATGAATGTGTCTGAGCCGGTATGCAACTCCAGCAGAGCCGAGCCGTGCCGGGAGTTCGAACCGTACATCGACTTGATGAAACAGAGGTCATCCGACATCGACGCGATGTGCGGGAAAATATCGGACGCCCACTGGCCGCATTGGCCGTACTGTTTGAAGCTGTACGGGGAGGCGACGAGGTTGCCGGTTGAGCTTGAGACGATACGCGGTTTCTTGCCGGGATACGGCTTGCCGGTGTCGCGCTGCAGTGCGGGGCGGTAGTCAAACGAATCGACCTGCGACACGCCGCCGTGCATGAACAGGAAAATGATTCGCTTGGCCTTGGCCGGGAAATGCGGATGGCGCGAAGCCAGCGGATTGTTCGTGGCTGCGGTCATGGCCTCCTCGCCAAGTAAACTTGCCAAGGCCAACGCCCCAAAGCCGGCACTCGACTTCTGTAGCATCTCCCGCCGGGTCAACGGTGGAGCGTCGTATCCGCTGCAAACTGAACATCCTTTGTTCATACAAAAAATAGGACCCACCGAGACTAGGCTGCCCCGACAAAAAAGCGACCCCAAAAATCAGTCCAAAAACATGAATTCGTTGGATGAAAATAATACCCGGGCAAGGCTCAGCCACGCCTGTTCGGTGGCCTTGGGCGGGTCGGCCTCCGCTTGGTCAAGCGCTTGACTGACGAATTGAACCGCGCGCAGCGTTTCCTTCTCGTTGGGTTCGCGGCGCAGGATGTCGGCGTAAAGCTGGTGGGTGGCGCCAACGAGGTTCGGATTGCCGCCGGCCCGCTTGGCCAAGCGCCCGCTCGCCTTGGCCACGAGGTCGTGGTTCATCATGAACAACGCCTGCGCCGCACCGACTGTGCTGCTGCGTTGCCCCTGAATGACCGCCGGATCGCCAAAGTCAAACGCCTGCAGCACATCAAACGTGCCACTGCGGATCACCGGCAGGTAGACCGTCCGGCTCGAACCAAAAAAGTACGGGTGATCGTTTTGTGAAACGTATTGACGGGGATTGTAGCCCATCAATTGATCTTTCATGCCCCACTCGATCGAGTCGCCGGTCACGAGTAGGGAGTCGCGCACCTCCTCGGCCTGGAGTCGGCGGCGATTGAACCGCCACCACAGTTTGTTGTCGGGATCCATCTCGTACGCTTGTTCGCTGAACTCGGTACTCATCCGGTAGGCGGCGGAGTTCATGATGATGCGGTGCATCTGCTTGACGGACCATCCGCTCTCGACGAATCGCAGCGCGAGCCAGTCGAGCAGTTCCGGGTGAGTGGGGCGCAGGCCAAGCGTGCCGAAGTTGTCCGGCGTGCGGACGATGCCCTGCCCGAAATGCCAGAGCCAAATCCGGTTGGCCATCACTCGGGCGGTGAGCGGATTATCGCCGGTCAGCCACTTGGCGAACCCGGCGCGGCCGCTGCCGTCCTTCGGCGGGGCCGACGCGTTTTTGTTGGCGATCACTTGGAGATAGCCGCGCGGGGCCAACTCGCCCTGAGTCATGTAGTCGCCGCGAAGGTGAACCTTTAGGTTCTGCACTTTGCCTTCGCGGACGGCCATCGCCTTCGGCGTCGCGGGGCGGGTTTTCTCGATCTCACCGAGCTTGGCCTGAAGCTGTTTCAATTTGTCCTGATCTGCCTTGGTGAAAAGTTTTTCGACCTCCTTTGGCATCTTAAATGGGCCGTCTTTTTTGTGAACCAGTTGGTGCAGCGGATCGCCCTCTGCAGTTTTGGCGAACCGATCGCGGATGGATTCAATTTCGGCATCGTCGATCGGCTTAAGCGGATCATCGAGGTACGCGCGCCATTCGTTGAGCGGCGACTTGGCGTCCTTTGCGGCCTGTTTCACGGCTTCTACCCACTGCTTGCTGAACGTTGCGTGGAGGTGGGTTGTTTTGAAGGCTTCACCGTGGACCGGTTTGTCGACCGGCATGAACAGCAATTTGTCGATATGCGGCGTCGGGGTGGGCCAGGAAAATTTGATGACGTTCTTCCCGGTGTTGAGCGGGAAGGTGCCCTCGAGGTGCCATGTTTGTGAGTCGGGATACCACGTGCCGGTGACGCTGCCTGTGGCCTTTTTGTTGACCAAATCTCCGTTGACTCTCAGCTTGCCCGGGCGGGCCATCTGCGCGGCATATCGGATGTGCAGGTCATAGTTACCCGCTTTGGCAACGGTTACGTCGTACTCCACTTCGGTCGGCCCGCTGCTGATCAAGATGCCGATTCCTTCCCCGTAGTTTTCGTTGGAGCGGAGTCCGTTGCCGCGGGTGAATGTCTCTGCCTCGATCAAAATAAACTCCGCTTGATCCCTCTTTGTTTTGTCTTCGAGTTGAGCGATGGCGAACTCGATTTGACCGCTCTTACGGGACTGGATGAGCGCCTGAATCAGGTAGTCCGCGGCGTGTTTTCGTGCCTGTTGCAGTACATGATCTGTGGTGCCGGCTTTGAACTGGTCGATCGCCTTCTTTTGTCCGCCTACCGCCTTGTCGACCTCGGCTTGTTTTGCGCGAAGCGCGGCGGTACCAACTTCAATCTCGTGCCACTGCGCGACGACCTTGTGGTTGTCCATCGTGTGTGTGCTCTTAAGGATGCCGGCCAGCGCGTAGTAGTCGCTCGTGGGGATGGGATCAAATTTATGGTCGTGGCAGCGGGCGCATCCGAGCGTCATGCCCATAAAGGCGCGGCCAAGCGTGTCGAGCTGTTCGTCGATGATGTCCATCTCCATCTTCCGCCCGTCATCCTCGGCGAGCATCTTGGCTCCGACGCTGAGGAAACCGGTGGCAATGTGGCGTGCGTGCCGCGCCGTTTCCGGTTCGTCACCGGACGGTTTCAGTAGGTCGCCTGCAATTTGTTCCCGGACGAACTGATCGTATGGCTTGTCCTCGTTGAATGCATCGATGACGTAGTTGCGGTAGCGGAACGCGTTGACGTAGGCGAGGTTTTCGTCAAGACCGTTGCTGTCGGCATAACGGGCGACGTCGAGCCAATGGCGTCCCCATTTTTCGCCATAATGCGGCGAGGCCAGCAGCCGGTCGACGACCCTGCGAAATGCGTCCGGCGATTCGTCCGCGAGGAAATCAGCAATCTCTTCCATCGTCGGCGGAAGGCCGGTCAGGTCGTAGGTGGCCCGGCGGATGAGGGTGCGCTTGGCCGCAGCCGGCGCAGGCTTCAGTTGATTGGTTTCAAGCTGGGCGAGGATAAAAAAATCGAGATCCTCCCTTGGCCAAGCGCCGGCCCGAACCTCCGGGAGCACCGGCTCGCTTGGCTTGCGGAAGGCCCAGAATTTGCGTGCCTCGGCAAAGTCGATCCGCTTGGCCTCGGCCTTGGCCAAGCGTCCGTCTCGTGGGTCGGGCGCACCCATCTCAATCCAACGCTTGAAGTCGGCCACGACCCCCTTGGCCAAGCGCGTCTTTGGTGGCATGACCAACTCGGGGTCGAGGTAGGTGATCGCCCGGTAGAGATTGCTCTCGTCCGGTTTGCCGGGGACGACTGAGAGCACCCCTGACTCGCCGCGCCCGCGGATTGCCTCGCGCAGGTCGAGCCGCAGCTTGCCTTTAAGTTTGCCCTTTTCCTCCGCCTCGGCCGAGTGGCACTTGTAGCAGTGCTCGATGAGAACCGGCCGGATTTTCTTTTCAAAAAACTCGATGCCCTCATCCGCCGTCAAGTTTCCCGTCACGGCGAGAAGACCGGCTGCGGGAAGAATTGCTTTGGCGAGGCGTCGCATCAACCGGGCAGGGCGAAGAACTTATTTCTCGACGATCCAGACGTTGCGGAACTGCAGCGGGTTATTGTGACCCTGTAGCTTGATCGGGCCGGGTGTGCCTTCCGGATCCTTGCGGCTGCCGCCGGTCTTTCCGTTGATCTCGATGTTATCGTGGATCACGATACCGTTGAGGCGAATCGTCATGCGGGCGTTTTTCACCTTCCTGCCGTCTTTCACAACGGCGTTGGTGAAGTTGACGTCGTAAGTCTGCCACTGCAACGGCGGGAGACAGGCGTTCACGTCGCTGGCTTTCTTGCTGTAAACGCCACCGCACTCATTGTTCAGCCCTTCAAGTCCGAACGAGTCGAGAATCTGCACCTCGTAGTGATCCACCTGGTAAAAGCCGCTGTTGCCGCGACCCTGCCCACGGCCTGTCGGTTTGTACGGGAGCATGAACTCGACGTGCATCCGGTAGTTGCTGAAACTGCGCTTGGTTTTGATGTCCTTGCCGTCAGTGTTAAGTAGCTTGGTTTTGGCATCGACACGGCCCCCGGTCCACTCGTCCTTGTTGCTGCCGTCGAACAACACGACCGCCTTCTTGGGAGCTTTTCTGCCGAGCGACTTGGCCTTGCGAACGATCCGCTCCAGCCGGAACGAGTCACCGCCGTTATATTTGCCCTCGACCACCTTGCCGGTGGCGACCAGTTCCGCAGCGTGATGCCCGGCGGGAGGGAATTGCCGGGTTGCACTGAATTCATTTGCGCCCTTGGCCAGATATTTCCGGCTGCCCTTGGCCTCGGAAAACCTGGCGATCTTGCCGTCCAAGGCCCCGGCAAGGAGCGACTTGTTTTTGCCGTCCCAACCGGCCCCAGGCAGGCCTCCCGGCAGGAGCACGGCCTGAAATTGGCCCTTGTCCAGCGCGATGATTTGCGCACCGATTTTTTTGCCGCCGGAAGTCTTGCCGACGTATTCGCCCTGGATCTTGAAATCGATCGGCAGGGTCGGATCTTCAGGATTGGTCCACAACCCGTTGGCGGCCTGAGAAGAAACCAAGCCAACGGCCAGCGAAAAAAACAGTACAGATTTTTTCATGCGTTCGGATGCCGGGAACCTACCCGCTTGGCCAAGCGCTGGGAAGTCCTTTGCGACTATTTTCGGCTGCCGATTGGGCGGAAGCGCAGGCTGCGAAATTTTACTGTGCCACCGGAGCCGTGGTGCTGGATACCCAACCGGCCCCGATGTGCCTTGATGCCTCGGATGTCGGTAACCTTTTGGCCGTTGACCCAGGTTTGGGCTCGGTCGCCCACCACTCGGACGTGAATCTTGTTCCAGTTGTTGTCGTTTAATAGCCCCTTGGTGGCGGCCTTGAGTTTTGCTGTTTGTTCCGGGCCTTTCGGGTGGAGCCAACCGCCGAAACCGATCCCGTAAACGCCGCCGTTTTTCCCAGCTGCCGCACGCTCGATCTCGCATTGGTAGCCCTTCGGTTTTCCTTTTTCACCGATCAACCGGAAGCCAAGGCCCGAGTTGAAATGGTCGCCCTTGCCTTCGGTTTGCACTGGCAGCATCACTTCAAGCTGAGCTTCAAAATCCGTTGCCTGTGCGTCGGACACCACCCAGACATTTTTCGTGGAGTACAAATGAAGTTCACCATCGACGGCCTTGAGGAACTCCACCTCGCCGCGGGGCGTCCATCCTCTGGCGGATTTACCGTCGAACAACGACACCCATCCGCCGTCGTTGCGCTTGGCCAGCGGCGCCGTGGCCGGGTGGAAGCCGGCGACGTTCATTTCGATCCGGTACAATCCGATCCCGGCCGTGATGTACAGCGTGTTGGCATCCGCGCCGACACCGAAGCAGCAGTTGGTGGGGAGCGTTTCGGTTGGGATAAAGGCGACCTCTTTTCCCCCCGGCGTGTAGGCGGCGATGCCGAACCGATCAGCCGAGCGAACGGCCGCGTAAATGTTCCCCATGGTGTCGATCGTCATGCC
>DKGH01000020.1:8690-12120 GCA_002453165.1 Verrucomicrobia bacterium UBA6775 | reverse complement strand
TTTTTCTCATCTCCTCGATCAACTCGGTAGCGATCCAGTTTTTTACGCGGTCAATTTCCGCCTGGTCGGGGCTGTTCCAGCAGCGCACTTTCCAATAGGCCGACTGGCCCTTGGCCAAGCGCTTGCCGCCGTAGGGGATGCTTGTCGTTCGATCCGATTTGACTTTGCCGCTGTCCCAGAGATCGGCCTGGTTGGTGGCGAGTTTTTCCGGGCTGCTAGCCACGAGAAGTTGGTAGGCGGACTGTGTCTGCGGGCGGGTGGTTTTGGTTTTCCAACTGAAAACCAGAGCATCGCCGGAGGTGTCACATTTCAGGTCGGTGGCGGTGATGCCGAGGCGGGCGATGATCGGGGCGTAGATGTCTTTTTGGCGTTTGGAAAAATCGACGTATTTTGCCAGATCGCGCATGGCAATCACGGTGCAGCCTTCGTCCTTGAGGTGTTGCATGTCTCGCTTGAACAGCTCGAGGCTGGTGGTGCAGTGGGCGTGGACGTCCGGCACGCCGTGGTAAATAAACACGCTGATTTTCCCATCGCGTGCCTGGCCAAGCGCCCGGCTGAATTCCCCGCGGCTGGCGGAGAGGTCGCTGCGACAGTAGACGCTCGGAATCAAAAACGGATCCTCGTCCAGCGGGTTGTAAACCGAGCCTGGGCCGCCCCGGTCGTGCAGCGGAAATTCCGGCGTCACGCCGCGCCGGGCATTGGTGTAGCCGGCCTTGGCCAAGGCGCGGACGATTCGCCGGTCGTGATGCTCGCCCGGGTAGGCGAAGGTGGTGGCGCGTTGGATACCCTGTTCGCGAAGTGCCCGGTCGAACCCGGCGATCTGGCTGCGAATTTCCTCCTCTGAAATGTGGAGCATGTTCGGATGAGTGGTTGTGTGGTTGCCAATTTCGAAGCCCATCTCGTCGAGTTCGCGAACCTGCTGCCACGTGACCCGCCCGCGTCGGCCCACCCAGCCGGCGGTGATGTAAAACGTCGCGCCGAAGCCGTGTTCCTTGAGGATCGGAGCCACGACGGTTCGGTCGCTGACATTGCCATCGTCGAAGGTCAGGACGACGAGCTTCTCCGGGATCGGCTTCAGTTTTTGCGCGTCCTCAGCGCCGAGCGCGGTGGCGAAAAGGAGGGTGATCGCGAAAGCGGCTGTTTTGTTCACTTCGGTTTATTTTTGTTGGCGGCCCAGTGAGATGAGGTAGCGCATGAGGTCGATGAATTCGTCCTCCCGCAGCGTGGCGGTCAGGCCGAGCGGCATGAGGGAGACCGGGCTCTTGGTGGTGCCCTTCACCTCGGCCTTGGGCACGGCGATGAGTTTGTCGTTCGGATCGCGCAGGATGGTGGCCACGTCGGATTGGCGCTGGAGGATTCCGGCGACCGTGGTGTTGTCGCTGCGGGTCAGGACGATTGTCTCGTAACCCTGCTTGATGTCCTTGTTCGGATTGAGGATGGACTCGAGGATGGCTGCCGGCTGGGCGTACGCGCCGATGGAGGTAAGGTCCGGGCCGACCTTGCCACCCTGTGTGCCGATCTGGTGGCAGCGCAGGCAGCCGGTCACTTCGCGCCGGAAGATTTCCGCGCCGCGCCGGGCATCGCCGGTGGTGGCGGACTGGGCGAGCAGTTGTTCGCGCTCGGCCTGCGAGAGGTCGATGGACAACGGCTTGAGATTGCCGGCCTTGTTCAACGCGGCGATAAGCCCCGGCACGTTTCGGCCGGAGGCACGCGCCAGTTGGGTGCCGGCGATCGCCACCGATGGCTCGAGGCTAGTCTCGGCGAGGGCGGTCGCCAGTTGATCGGTGCCTGTCGCATGGTTGATGAAGGCGTTGAAAAGTGGCTCCACATCACCTGCCTCCTTGGCTTCGACGAGGATGCCGGCGGCGGCCGTGCGTGCATTCTCCGGTTGTACCTCCGCCCAGGCGGCGATGGCTGCGATGCGAACCGGCTGCGCTTGACCAAGCGCGCTGAGTTCCTGCAACCGGTCGAGTTGACCCAGCCGAGCTAGGGCCCGCGCAGCGGTGAGTCGCTCGCTTGGGTAATCAGATTCGCGGATGCGCTTGGCCAAGCGCTCGTTTGCCGACTGAATTTTCCAGAGGCCGACCAGCTCGGCGGCCGCCTCGCGGATGGGCCGGTCCGCGTGGCCAAGGTGGGCAACCACACTCCCGGCGTTATCGGGCTTGGTCTCGTTGTTGCGCGCGCTCGCGACGATCGACTGCAGCAGGTCGGGTTGTTTTTCGGCGAGCGACAACACGAAATCGATCTCGGTCGCCTGACCAAGGCCGGCGATGGTTCGGGCGACGTTGGGGAGGTTTTCGCGGGCGATCTTGTCCTCGCGAATCAACGTGACTAGCGTCTCGGTGGCGCGCGGGTCGCCGGTGGCTTCGAGCGCGAATCGAAGCGGCCCGGTCTCGCCGTCGAACACCGGTTGGCCGGATCGCAACGCCGGCAGCCAGTCGTCGCGCAGTTCGCGCGCGGTGAGCCACGTGGCGTAGTCGAGCCACGAATCGCCGTCGTGCCGCCGGGCTCGCATGGCGATGTTGGCCGCTGGGAGGGAGCCGGTTTCGCGCAGCATGTTCACCGCCTCCAGCCGAACGCGGGGATGCTCATCCTCGGTGGCCTTGGCGTACAATTCGAATGGCTCGGCGACACGATCGCGCCAGTGGAAAAGCATGCGCACCGCGCTGGCCCGGGCCCGGGGCTCCGGCGAGTTCAGCACCGCGCGGAGCAGCGTCTCGTCGGGCGTGTCCAGCGTGCCGTGAAGCCAGAGTGCCTCGAGCCGGTGATGTTCAAAATCGGGGTCGACAACTGACAGCCCGTCCACCCAGATCTTCAGTTTGGGCAACACCTCGGCGTGCGGTCGGGTGGCCAGTTCGCGCTTGGCCTGGGTGCGGGTGTAGTCCTCGGGGGACTTGAGGTGATCCAAAAGCGTATCGACCGGGGCACCGTGGATGTGGGGCCGCTCGACCAGCGGCCGATCCTTGGCTGTGAGTCGCCAGATGCGGCCGTGCGCCTTGTCGCGTAACGGGTGGTGGAAGTCGACCTCGCCGTGGTCGATGATCGCGTTGTACCAGTCGACGATGTAAAGCGCGCCATCGGGGCCGACCTTGAGATCGACCGGGCGGTAGGTCTTGCGGGTCGACCGGACGAGCGTCTCGACCTCCTGCGCCGCGAAGCCGCTGCCCTTGTCCGTGATGCGATAGCGGACCGTGCGGTTGGCTCGGAAATCATTTTCCACGATGCTGCCCCGCCATTCCTCGGGGAAATGCCGGCCGGACAGCGCCTCACAGCCGGTACCGTTGGGCTTGCCGGGCACGAGGCCGGGCAGGGTGCGGGGCGCGCCGACGGCACTCCGAAACGCAGCCCCGGGGAAGGTGAAGTGCGGCCCCTGACCTCCCGCGCCGTCGGTGATGAACGATTGACCCCAGCGATCGATCGCGTGGCCCCA
>DKGH01000020.1:0-8278 GCA_002453165.1 Verrucomicrobia bacterium UBA6775 | reverse complement strand
AGCCGGCGTTTGCCCCAGCGCGTGTCGATGAAGCTGTTGATGTAAATCGACTGGTTGAAGTACAGCTCACCCCATGGCGCCCAGCGCAGCGCGTGGATCATGTGATGGACGTCGGCGTTGCCGAAACCGGAAAAGACCACCCGCCGCTCATCCTCCCGGTCGTCGCCATCGGTGTCGGCCAGAAACAAAAACTCGGTGGCGCTGCAGACGTAGGCACCGCCCTGCACCGGCATGACGGAGTGGGGGACGAGCAGTCCTTCGGCGAACACCGTCCACTTTTCAGCGACGCCGTCGCCATCGGCATCCTCAAGAATGACAATGCGGTCGTTGGGCTCTGTGCCCGGCTTGATGTGCGGGTAGGTGGAACTCATCGAGACCCACGCCCGGCCCCCGGTATCCCAGTTCAGGTTGATCGGGTTGGTGAGAATCGGGCTCGAGGCGAACAGGTTCAGCGCGAAGCCGTCGGCGACCGTCATGCTGGCCAGTTCGTCGGCGGTGTCCGGGTCGGGGATGTGTCGCGGAACCTCGTGCTCGGGGTCGTTGTGAACCGGTTGCCATTGGTCAATCCGCTCGATGGAATAACGATGCGAGCGCGGCGTGCGCAACCGGGCGATGCGTTCCTCGGCCGCCGACACCAGCCGGTCGAAATCCTCCATCTCATAGGCCAGGTGCCCCATTTCATAGGCGCGGAACAGGAAAATGTAGGTGCGGTTCAACGGCCGGAGCCTTCGGCGGTGCTCAAGGTTTTTTTGGAAGATTTCGGCCCGCAACTTCTCGGCGGCGGCGAACTCCGGCCCGTGGAGGATCGCTTGGCCAATCGCCCAGCGCTTGGCCTCGGTCTCGAGCACATCAACGCCATCGACCTTGAGACGGTGGGCACTGCTCGCATCGGCGATGCGCACGCTGCGGTTGGCATCGAGAAAATCACATGGCAGCCGGTCGCTTCGCAGGTCGAATCGAATCCCGCGCTTCGTGGTCACGAGGTTGCTGGTATGCAAGCCGCCGCGGGTGGTGACGATTCGCTCTGGATTGAGTGTGACCTGGCTGTTGGCTGTGTCGAGCAGCCCAAGCTGCCGCATCACGAGCTTAGCCAAGCGGCGGTAGCCGAGATCGTTCAGTTGCACGCCGTTTTCCGTAATCGGCTCATCGGTGGGTGAGATCAATTGGCTGTTGAGGTCGATCACGAGATGCCCGTTTTTCTGGCCGAGTTCACGGATGAATTGCGCTGCTTGGCCAAGCCGTTGGTTGCGCTTGGCCAAGTCGGGCAACGGCGAGCCGGTGCCCTCCTGCCGCGGCGGCGTCAAAAGGATGAGCGTGGCCCCGTTCGCCTTGAGGGCATCCAGCAGCCGCGTGTAGCCGGTCTTGAATTGATCAAGTGACAGGCCTGTTTTTTCGAACGCAACACTGCCGCCGTACCCGACGATGATGGTGCTGGGTTCGGCATCGGAGACGTGTTTCAACAACGCGCGATAGCCGACGCCGTCGGCCGGGCCGGACTGCCAGCCGCGTGTGTTGCGTCCGTCCTTGAATTCCGCGCGGGCCGTGCCAAAGACATCGTCGCCGGGCCAGCCAAGATTGCGAAATGTGATATCGTGACTTGGCCAATGGGCGGTCAACGCCGTCTCGAGGTAGCCAAACTTTTCCATCTTCGAAACCAACGTGTCGCCGACCAGTACCACCCGGTTTTTTACCGGAGGGGTGGGGAAGAACATATTTTCGTTGGCGATGGTTCCGTCGAGTTTCCAGTGGCCCGCGAGGGCGTCGTTTTTCACGTCGGTTTCACCGGCCGCCAGCTTGGTCAGGTCGGCCTCCGGCAGTCCGTGGTCATAGACTCTCACGTCGTCGATGCTGCCCAGGAAAATTTCGCGGTTTTCCCCGTACGACCCAATGCACGCGGGGGCACTGCCGGATGTCCCCAGCGTTCCCTCGATCGATTTTTCGCTGATGATTTTTCCGTCGAAATACAGTCGAACCGTTTTGCCGTCGTACGAGGCGGCAACGTGATGCCATTGGCCGTCCGACAACTTGGCCTTGTCGATCTCGCCGCCGAACTCCCTGTACCCGCCAATGTTCAGCCCGAACCAGAGTCCCCAAAACGGGCCTTCCTGGCCGATGGCCAACAGTCGTCGGCTTTCGTTGTCCTCCTTCCGGTAGATGCACTGCCAGTGGTTGGTGATTTTATCCGGTCGAATCCACGCGCTGATCGTCGTGCCCTTGCGGGTTTGAAGTGCGGAGTAACTGGGTGCCTCGACCCTGGGCTTGTCGAGGCCGAACCGAAGCGCCTGTCCGTGCCGGCCCTCGATGAATTCAAGATCGCCACCGCCCAATTTGTGAGTGGGGCGGCGCTGCGGATTGGCGGCTTGATTCTGTTGTTCGACCACGATGACGGAGGGTTCGCTGAACTCGCTCGCCTCCCCGTTTTCATCCCAGGTCTGCACCTTCCACCAAATCTTCGCCCCGTCGGGGAATGCCTCGCCTGCACAGGGGATGTTTTTGTTTTCCGGGGAAAGCCGGTGGCCGCTGTCCCAGATGTCGCCGACGTCAGCATGAAGTTTTCGGAGTTCGCTGGCGACGAGCACGCGGTAACCGGCCTGCCTCTGCGTCTTCCACGAAAAGGCGTATTGGTTCAGAGACAGCCCGAGTTTGTTCGCCACGGGACTGGCAACGAGGGTGTGTGGGGCGGCCTGAACCTGCTTGGCAGCGAATCCAACTAAAATGATGACAAGGGCAATTCGAGTTTTTGCTGGCACGGTGAGGGGAAGGTACTCTTTTTGATGGTCAGAGTGGCATAAAAAACGAAATTCCCTTCTTTTGAAATTCCATGTTGCTACAGTTCCGCCATGACTTCAGTGAATTTAAAAACGGGCGGATTGGGATGGATGCTGTGGTTGTTTCTCGCCGGAGGCGTTGTTGACGGCATGGCGGATGACAAGTCCAAGCGGATGGTGCTGACCGAGTCGGATCCGGAGTATGTTCGCAACGAGAATTATCCGGAGAAATGGTTTCGCGTTCTCCGCAAGGGGATTGACACGACACGCGAATACCTCGGCAACTACGGCCCATTATGCGTCTACATCATCGGGCAGGAAAAGGATGAACTAAAATCGGACGCGGTTGCGGACAGAATCATCGAAGCCTACTGCCGCAACCGACACGGCGAGGCAGAGGATCGTGTGCAGGATTGCTTGAGACGCAAAGGCGGCTCGTTGGTTGAACGGGCGCGCGACGGCTCCACCGAGGCGTATCTCTCGTATGTCGACTTCCTCGATAAGCCGCTGGCGGAACTGGTTTTCATCAATCCGCATGGGTTCCCGATGCCGTACCTTCACACGCGTGGCATCCATGAGTACGCCCATGTGTTTCAGCGTGCCCATGCTCGGACACCCACCTGGCTGACCGAGGGAGGTGCCGAGTTTTTGGCGTTTTACCTTGGCGATAAACACGACTGGATTGATTTTGAAAAATCGATGGAAGGTTCAATGCGGATGGCACGCAAGGTGAAGAAAGGCGAGGCTTCACTGATCGATTTTGAGGACGTCGGAAAAATTGAAAAGGAAAGGCCGCACTTGAAGAAATATTACCGGCACCTTGCTTATGATGCCGGCGCTTGGGCGGTGGCGTTGCTCATCCATCGATCCGAAAGTCGAAGCGTGAAGCAGTTCATGACAAAGTTCTATCCCATGCTGGACGAGAAAGGCTGGCGATCGGCTGTGTGTCGCTACGGCGGTTATGGGGATATCAATGCCTTCTACAGCGCCTTTGCAAAACTGCTGGAGCAACCGGAGAAGGAGCAAATGAAACTGCTCCGTGTGATCAAACCCTAGTTGGCGTCATCAAGTGATGGGAGGGAGGCGCGCCAATCGAGTAGCCGCTTGGCCAAGCGCTTGGCTGTTACCGGATGCTGCGCAGCGACGTTTTGGGCTTCATCAGTCGCTTGGTCGAAATCGTACAGTTCTAGTCCCGATCCATCGGCGTTGATGAGCAGTTTCCAACGTCCTTCGCGGATGGCGCAGTTGGGACTGCGATCAACCACGCCACCCGGCTTGAGGTAGCTTTTGTCACGACCATACTCCCAAAAGAGCGGTGTCTCGCGTTGAAGAGGTTGGCCCAGAAAAACATGGCCGGCATCGATCCCATCAAACTCGACCTGTGGCGGTGTGACCTTGGCCAAGCGGCTGAGTGTCGGGAAAAAATCGACGGCGGCCAGAATGGACGAGTCATCCACCCGACCAGCCGGGATGGTGCCTTTCCATCGGACAATCAACGGCATACGAATGCCGCCCTCGTACAGGCTCCATTTTCGTCCACGAAAACCAGCCGTGCTCCCGGGGGCGACCTTTGGTCCCTTGCGGTAGTAGTGTCGCCAGGCGGTGGGGCCGTTGTCGCTGGTCAGGACGAACAATGTCTTTTCACCAAGCCCAAGCGAGTCGACGTGGTCGACGAGGCGCCCGAGTTGTTCGTCCATCTCATCGAGCACGGCATAAAAGCGGTGCGTAAAAGGGTGGTCGGCATGGCGCTCGTGGCGCTTGAGAAACGCATCGCTTGGCACGTGTCGATCGTGAACATCATTGAGCCAGAGTTGGAGATAGAACGGCTCACGCTTGTTGCGATCGATGAAGTCGATGGATTTATCGACGTAAGTGGGAGTCCAAGTGTATTTGGGATCGATTTTGCGATCGATGCGAGGTCCCATTCCTTCGGCGTTCACGAAATGTTCATCAAACCCGTAGGCGCTTGGCTGCGGGGCATCGTCAACATCGCGTCCGCCGCCCATGTGCCACTTGCCATAGTGCGCCGTTACGTAGCCTCCAGTGCGGAACGCCCGGGCGATTGCCGGGGCGGCAGGATCCAGAAAATCACGCATGCCTCGCTCCCGGTTGCGTTTCCGTCCCGCGAGGAATGAGTTGATGAGATGGCGTGCGGGGTACTGTCCCGTGGTGAACGCCACCCTCGAGGGAGAGCAGATCGGTGAGGCGACGTAAAATTGTTTGAAGAGCGACCCTTCCCGGGCGAGCCGGTCGATGTGTTGGGTTTCAACATCCGTGTTGCCAGTGCAACTCAGGTCCCCAAACCCCATGTCATCGATCAAAATGAAAATAACATTTGGGCGACTATATTCGGCTGCTTGAGTGGAAAAAAATGTTCCACTGCAAAGGGCGCCAAAGAGGAACAGGCGGCGGAGCCTATTAGGCAGAAAGCTGTTCAACCTCTGACGGGACTTTGTTGAGTACAATTTTATCAAGATCGACCTTGTTGTTGGGTTTATCAATTTCGCCCCCTGTCAAGTTACCGTCAACATCGTAATCAAGCACGATACCTTCTGATATTTCCCGGCTGTCCGAGTTGGGTTTGGACGATAGGTCAATATAGAGTGAATCGGTTGTTGAGTCGTAGTTTAAAGTCACGGTTTAAATCTCCAGTCCGGAGAGGCGTTGTGAATTGTTGTTTTGTCATCGAGCGTCACGACACGGAGAACTCGATTATCGAGTTCCTTGATCCGGCCCAAGAAACGGTAACGGTTTTGTTCCTGTTTTTCCATCCTGATTGGATTCTGGCACACGTTGATGGACCATTCTTTTTGCAGGTAGGGCCGTTTCCTGAGCACATGATTCTCAGCATAATCAGTAAAGCCGTACCCGCTCACCCGAGTAGGCTACGGTGCCCTGCAATTTAGGCGAATCGTAAATTAAAAAGAAATTTCCAAGAGCCCTTTTGTTGTCTGGTGCGGGGTGGTGATGTAGACGCGGTCGGGGTTGTCGGGCTGCCACCAACCGGCGTTGCGATCGGGGGCGTGTTTAACGCGCGGGAGTGGTTTGCCGTTAACCGAAACGGCTTTTGGTTGAATCCTGTTCACGAGAAAGTGAACCGGTTGGCCGGGATAATAGTCGAACTCAATCGCGAGTGATTCGTTGTTCATTTTTGTTTGGATCTTCGCGGCGGAACTGATTGTGACGGTTTGTTCCGCTTGGCCAAGGCGGATGGTTTTGATGTCGGGATTGTGGCCATTGAGCAGCAGCACGTTGGCCATAATGTCCTCCGGGTTAATGAACGCGGGCATCTTCTTGTCAAAATCCACGATGCTATCCGGGTAGGTGCCGATCTTGTCGCCGTCGGTGAACTGCTGGTGCATGGCGCTGACGGTGATGTGCCTCACGATCCGCTGCCAGTCGGCCGGAGTGAAACCAAGGTCACTGCGCTTGGCTAAGCGCTTAGCCAAGCCGGTCCGGGCACCGAGCGTCTCCTGCAACTGCCAGACGTGGTAGCTGTAAACAAGGCCGCACCATTGCACCGGGACGCCAATCCACGAGTGGCTGAAAAACGTGCTGCCGAACACCGGGATGGTGGCGCCTAGCATCATCGGCTTGGCCGGCAGCGTCCAAAGGTAAATGAACGGCACGCCGGTTTCCGCCCACCGGATGGCCTCGGAGAGATAGTGCTCTTCGCCGGTGCAACGCCAGGCGTCGTGATTGGCGGCCACGGCGTAGGCGGCGGCGAGGATGTCCGGTTGGTACATCGGGCACTCCCACATTTGCGAGCCACGCGGCAGAGCAAACGAATTGAGAAAACCAAGCGCCTTGAGGCCGGATTTCAGGGAGGCCGAACTACCGGTGATGCGTGCGTGCCGCAGAAGGTCCATTGTTTGGCGGGCGACTGTCCCAGAGACGGCGTCGCCCGCTTGGCCAAGCCGGGCGTGCTTGCCGGTGAGGCGGGGTTGGCGCCAGCCGCCGTCGGGGTGCTGAGAGGCGGCAAGGGCTGTGATGTGTCGGTCGAGTGTTTCGATCCCCTCGGCCAGCCGGCCATAGTGGAATGGCAGTTCCCAGCGCAGGATGTGAGTCAGGCTGGGGCTGACAAGTTGATTGCCACTCATTGGTTCAGTGGCGGCAACTGCCGTGTCACGGGAGTCGGCGTGGCCGGTAATCAAGCCGTCGAGCCAGAGGAGAAGATTGAATCCCGCGGAAGGGTTCGATGCCCAGTCGATGCAGTGGCGAAACGTCCCAGGGCGATCACCACGAACGGTCTCGAGGAAGCCGGTGCGGCAAAGTGACATCTCATCGGTGAACGACCGGGGTGGTGGATTGGGCTCCGGCAGGCCGCCCCGGTGGGTAATCCATTCGCCGAATGCTTGCAACGCGTTGCCGCTTGTGACGGAAAGCTCTGCGCGAATTGAAAAAGATTGGCCAGCCTCGGCTGGATAAGGTTGGAAACTGTCGCCCGGATACTCGGGTGCATGGGCGGGAATCGAGGGAATGGAAAGCGCGAGGTGATGGCTGTTTGCCAGCGCGGGCTGATTCGGTGAAGCATAGTGTGCGGTTGGCAGAGAAAGGCGGCCGTCCCATTTTTGACCGGGATCCCAGGTGAGCGAGAGGCTGAGCGGTTTTGACGGCAGCAATCGCGGTGAATCGATTTCTGCCTGCGCCCTGCCGTTGAGGCTGTCGGGCGAATAGTAAAAACCGGACGCTGTCGGTGGCAGTTTGCTCTCTGGCGAAACGGTCACGGCCATGAATGGCGCAGTGATCTTGTTCGGGTGGGGGGTGGCCCGATTGTTGTTGGGCGGCGCGAGATCGCGCGGATTGGAGGACGGCTCTGGCCCGGAGAGAAACTCGAGCCCAGGGAAAAGCCCCCAGCTTTTTGCCGCGCCGAATGTCCCGTCGCCGAGGTGGATGCTTGGCCCGGTGGCGCGAAAAAGAGGCCCGTCTACCTTGGCCTTGAATTGATGGAGAATGCGCATCGGTCGGCTGTTTATCGGGAGGATAACCTCGACTGAGGCGGCCCAGCGGTCGGTGTCATGAATGAACGTGGCGAACTGACAATTGTTGTTTTCCGAAATCTTGATGTCGCGCGGTGAGAAGCTTGTAGTTTCGGCTGAGTTGGTCACCGACGCGAGAGGAGCCCAAACGCCAAGCTCGAACCAGTCGCCCCCGTCTCGTCCATGGATGCGGGCGTATTCGTAACCGTTTTTGCCGGGGACAAAATCGATTCGCATTCGATCGTTTTGCAATGTGATCGGTTTCCCCGGTGGTTGACCCGTATAGGTTTTGAATTTGTGGGTGGCGAGTCCGCCGGGGAAGGGGGTGCACATTTCGATCGTCTTAGGTTCAGGCGGGCATTTCCAGCGCCAACGAAGGATGGCCTCCTCGCCGGGCGCGAGATGGGGAACGAACTTGCTGGGCAATGGGTTCGTGCCGGTGACGATAAAGAACTTGGTGTTTTGCTGGGTGTAATGTCCGCGACCGGCGTTCCTCACTTTCATTGCCAATGGAATGAATTCGCCGGCGAT
>DKGH01000117.1 GCA_002453165.1 Verrucomicrobia bacterium UBA6775 | reverse complement strand
CTTGGCCAAGCGGAGCTGAACATCCCCGGTTTTTCCGGTTGCGGATGGAATAATCCCGTGTAAAGACAGCTCATTGACAGGTCTCGATGCCTCGGTCACATTTGCCGGTGACGACATCCATTTCTTCACCCTTTAATGAGCGTCCGGCAATGAATACACCGAGAAAAAACGCCTTTACCCTGATCGAGTTGCTGGTGGTGATTGCGATCATCGCGATCCTAGCGAGTCTGTTGCTGCCGGCATTGGCCCGGGCCAAGCGCAAGGCTGAAAACACCATGTGCGCCAGCAACATGCACCAGTGGGGGGTGGCCATCCGGATGTACGCCGGCGACAACGAGGGGTACTTTCCCAACATGGGCCGGGATCACATCCGCAACAGTGCCGACTTCGAGTGGGTGTCGGGGTCGATGCTGAAGAATTTCTTTCCCAACTACCTTTTGAAGATGAACAAGGACTCGCACACCAAACGCGAGAACCTGTTGTTTTGCCCGACCGACAAGTTTCATCGGTACGTGCATGCACAGAATTTCCAGTCGGCGGTCAACGGTGGGTTAATCGGCTACAAAACGATCTTCAGCAATGACCTGACTGTGTCCAAGGGGGGCAACAATTACCGGGTGAACCCGAACTTCCCAAACGTCACCGAGTGGGTGTTGCGGGAGAAGATGGACGGCCGATTCCGCGATGGCCCAATCTTCATGGATAACCTGCAGAGCGTGGGCAACAACTGGTACGCCTCGGCCAACGTCCCCTACGGGAGTCACGCCGGGCCAAACGGCATCTTCGAGGGAGGGAATTTCCTCTTCGAGGACGGCCATGTCCGCTGGTACAAGGGTTACAACGACGGCGGGAAAAACAAGGGGCAGATTTCCCTCGCGGCCACACAGGGCGGTTGGCGGATTTACTTCGGGTTGTACGACGTGCGCTGAATCACCTCGGAGGTTTCTCCACGCTTTACACCGGGCGGCCGAGCATGCGGTTGAGCGAGTCGGCAGTCTGGTAAATCAGCGCCTCGGGGTAGTGGGGGTAGGGGTGGAAGTATTCGAACGTCAGGTAGCCGTCGTAACCGATTTCGTCGAACGCCTCGATGACGGCCGGCCAGTTGGTCGTGCCGTCGAGCAGCGGCCGGAACGACTCCAGCGAGTGATCCGTTCCCTTCTTGGTGAACTCCTTCAGGTGCACGTTGCGGATGCGCTTGCCGAGGATGCGAATCCAGTGTTCGGGAAACTGGAACAGCATGATGTTGCCGGTGTCGAAGTGGACATGAATGTGTTCGCTGTCGTAACTGTCGACAAACCGGATCATCTCCTCCGGTGACAGCAGGTAGCCGTTGAAAAAGATGTTCTCCATGTTGAGGTGCACGTTCAGTTTCTCGGCGTTGGGCAGCAGCTTGCCGATCGCCTCCCGGGCGCGCTGGTCGCAGATATCGTTCGGCGTGGGATCGTGATCCTCGCGCCACGGCATGTGCACCGCGCCAGGCACGACGAGCAGGTTTTCGGTGCCGAGATGGTGCGCGGCCTCGGTCATCAACCCGGCCAGTTCCATCCCCCGCGTTCGCTCGGTGGGATCGTTGCTCGTCAGCGGATACGGCCAAAACAAAAATGAGCACAGGCCGCTGATGGCGATGCCGATGTCGTCGGCCATCTTCCGGATCTTCTGGAAATCTTTTGGGCCGGCCTTGGGCGAGAGGTCACTCTCGAGATCGTAGTTCAACTCGATGCCGTCGAAGCCGGCGTCCTTGGCCAACTGCAGACACTCTCGCAGGTTCATCCGGTCCGGGTAAGGGAACGCCCAGAGGTTGATCGATTTCTTCATCCTGTAGCGCTTGGTAGCGGCCCGTCGGGGATCGGGAGCGGGCTTTGGAGTGGGGCCTGGCTGTGCGTTGGGGTTGGTGGCAGCGCCGGCAGCGGCCAGGCCGGTGGCGGCCATAGCCATCTTAAAAGCGGATCGTCGCGAGAAGGCGTTATCGGCGTTGGAAGGGTTGCCCCACGGGGCGGTGAGTTTTTGGGTCGGTTCGTTTTCGTTGCTCATTGGTTGAATCGTTTTTTGGATGCGGCAACCCTCCCCCGATGGCCGGGCCGAGGCAAGGGCAATCCGTGTCCGGGCGCGCTTGGCCAAGCGGCCACAAACCGCTTGTCGTTGGCCAAGCGCTTGACCAAGCTCCCGCTTCCTTTCATGAGAGCTGATTCTTTTTTCTTCCATCGGGCGGCGCTTGGCCAAGCTGGGTGTCGCATGAAAAAGTCACTCAGATTCTTGTTGTTGGTGGCGCTTGCGCTTGGCCAGGCGCTGTCGGCTTGGGCGCAGCAGGGGGCACCGGTCAAGCGGCCGAACATCCTGATGATCGTCGCCGATGACATGAACTGGGATTCTCCCGGCTGTTTCGGCGGCGCGGCACCGGACATCACACCAAACATCGACGGCTTGGCCGCCGCCGGGATGCGATTTGAGCACGCCTATGTGAACATCGCTGTCTGTACTCCGTCGCGCAGCGTCATGCTCACCGGGCTATATCCCCATAACAACGGTGCGGAAGGCTTTCAGCGAATCCGGCCGGGTACGCCAACGCTCCCGGCGATCCTGATCGAGGAGGGTTATTTTTGCGGCACGGTGGGCAAGCCGCTCCGGCAGCAGGATGTTTTTCATTGGTCGGTGGTGTACCGTTGGCAAGGCACAGGCGACGAAAACAAGTGGGGCCGTGACCCCGTTCAGTATCGCCGGTTCGCGCGTTCGTTTTTTCAGATGGCGGCAGATTCGCAGCAGCCGTTTTTCCTGATGGCCAGCTCGCATGATCCGCATCGACCCTATGGTGGCGGGGCGTCTCGCGAACGCCACTTCGAGCGTGCCGCCTCGTCGCGCACTTATCGCCCGGATGAAGTGAAGGTGCCCGGCTTTCTGCCGGACCTGCCGGACATCCGAAAGGAGATGGCCGGTTACTGCACCTCGACGCGGCGACTCGACGACATGGTTGGAGTGGTCCTCGATGAATTGGCTGAGGCCGGACGGGTTGACGACACGATCGTGGTGTTCCTGTCCGACCACGGCATGTCCGCGCCGTTCGCCAAGACAAACTGTTACGTCGAGAGCACACGCACGCCGTTGATCGTTCGCTGGCCTGGTAAGGTTGCCGCGAAACAAGTCGACCGGCGGCATATGATCTCGACGGTGGATCTGCTGCCGACGTTGCTCGAGGCGGTTGGCCTGCCAATTCCCGACCGTCAGGACGGGCGTTCGTTCCTGCCGTTGCTCAAGGGTGAAACGCAGTCCGGGCGCGATGCGGTCTTCGCGCAGTTTCACCATATTCACGGGCGCAGGCCGTACCCGATGCGCTCAGTGATCACCCGCGATCATGTCTACGTTTTCAACACGTGGGCCAACGGCAAACGCACTTACAGCGCAGAGCCAATGGCCGGCCTGACGTATCGGGCAATGAAGCGCGCGGGCGAAAAAGACGTGCGCCTGGCCAAGCGCGTGCACCACCTCGAGTACAGGACGGTTGAAGAATTTTACGACCTCAAGGACGATCCGTTCTGTCTCAAAAACCTGGCCGCCGATCGATCCGCAGCGATGAGCGTACTCCAAAAACAGTTACGGGACTGGATGGTAAAGTACGGTGACTTTGCGCTGGAGGCGTTCGACCAACGCGACTCACCTGCCGCGCTTGAGCAGTTCATGAAGGATTACACCGAGCGCTCGGGCAAAGAGGTCGAGGCACTCAAGCCGTACGAAGAGGCCAAGCGTTACCGATTCTGACCGATGAAACCATTCGCACTCCCGGGGCAACACGAATACGACGGCCAGGCGTTTCCTCTGGGGATCGATGTTGCGGCGGAGTCGCTGGACGAAGCCTGCGCCTGGGTGACCGGCGCGGCGCTGGAACTCTCCCGATTGGCGGGTGAGCATGGCGCAGTCTTGGTGCGGGGTCTGCCCTTGGCCAAGCCGGAGGAGTTTGATGCAGTGGTAAGCGCCCTTGGATATCCCAACTTTTCCTACGCGAACTCGTTGTCCAACGCCTACCGAATCAACCACACACCGCGTGTTTTTTCTGCCAACGAGGCCCCGGCGGATGTCACCATCTTTCTACACCATGAAATGGCGCAGACCCCATTTTATCCGTCCAAGCTGATCTTCTTCTGCCAAGTTGCCGCCGGTCAGGGCGGTGCCACGCCGGTGTGCCGTTCCGACATTCTTTGGGAGCGACTCAAGGCGGAGCAAGGGATGTTCGCGGCGGACTGCGAAACCAAGGGGCTCCGCTACACCAACGTCATGCCGGGGGAGGCCGATACCGAGTCCGGAATGGGGCGCAGTTGGCAAAGCACCCTAAGCGTCGACAGCCGCAACGCGGCCGAGGTGCGCTTGGCCAAGCTCGGCTACACGTGGGAATGGCAGGCCAACGGTGATCTGTCCGTCACCACTCCAGTGTTGCCCGCCGTGCGCCGTTTGGCCAACGCGCGCACCAGTTTTTTTAACCAACTCATCGCGGCTTTCAACGGCTGGAAAGACACTCGCAACGACCCGTCCCGGGCGATTCGTTTTGGTGATGGCAGCCTGCTTAATCCGACAGACGTCGCTGCGGCTAGCTCCATTGCCGACGAGTTGACGTTCGACATCCCATGGCAGCAGGGCGACATCGCCTTGGTGGACAACTACGTCGCCATGCACGGCCGCCGGACGTTCGAGGGCACCCGCAAAGTCCTCGCCTCCCTCGTGGCGTGATGATCAAAATGCTTGGCCAAGCGCTTGGCTGACTCACCCTTTAACCCTGTCCTCTTACCCCTTTTTCCACTCCGTTTTCGATTGAGGAAATCGGGTGGAGCGCGTCTAATCGCGGTGATGCATCAGATTTTCAAAAGAGCATTACTGTCACTTGGCTGGGTTACGGTGAGTTTGACCGCAGCGCCCACGGCGGAGCAGGTCGAGTTTTTTGAAAGGAAGATTCGCCCGGTTTTGGCTGAGCACTGTTACGAGTGCCACAACAGCAGCGGCAAGGAGAAGGGCGGCTTGGCGCTGGACTGGGCAGGCGGCCTGACTGTGGGCGGTGACAGCGGCTCGTTACTGGTAAAGGGCGACCCTGCGAAGAGCCTGCTGCTGCAGGTGATCCGCCACGAGGATCCAGACATGAAGATGCCCAAGGGCGGCCCGAAGCTGTCGCCCGAGGTGATCGCGGATTTTGAAAATTGGGTGACGGACGGAGCGCCGGATCCCCGTACCAACAAGCCGTCGAAGGAGGAAATCGCGAAGGCAACCTCATGGGAGACGATTCGTGAGCGACGCAAGCAGTGGTGGAGTTTTCAGCCGATCCGCCAGACGGCTCCGCCGAAGGTGGAAGGCAATTGGGCGCGGTCGGACATTGATCGATTCATTCAGGCCGGATGGAAGGATGCTGGTCTGGCACCGGTTGCGGATGCCGGGGCGGAGGCGTTGATTCGCCGGTTGTCGTTTTCAATCATCGGCCTGCCTCCGACACCGGAGGAGACTGCGGCGTTCGTGAAGGCGGAGGCGTTGGATCGGCAGGGCGCGGTCGAGGCGGCGGTGGAGCAGCTTTTGTCGTCGCCGCATTTTGGGGAACGTTGGGCGCGGCACTGGATGGACTGGGTGCGTTACGCCGAGTCGCTCGGCAGCGAGGGTGACCCGGGCATTCCGTTCGCGAATCAATACCGGAATTATCTCATTCGCGCACTCAACGCCGATGTGTCGTACGACCAGTTGTTGCGTGAACACATCGCGGGCGACCTGCTGGAGCAACCGCGGCTTAATGCCGAGCTGGGGCTGAACGAGTCGGCCATCGGCCCGGCGCATTATCGGTTCGTGTTGCAGGGCTTCGCGCCCACAGACGCGCTCGATGAACTGGTGCGAACAACGGAGAACCAGATCGACGTGGTCAGCAAGGCGTTTCTCGGTTTGACCGTATCGTGTGCGCGCTGTCACAACCACAAATTCGATGCCATTAGCCAGGAGGATTACCACGCGTTTTACAGCATCATGACCAGCAGCCGCCCGGCGACGATCGACGTGAACACGCCGGAGCGCCGTGAGAAAAACAAGGCGGCCTTGGCCAAGCTCAAGCCACAGATTCGGCAGGCGTTGGCGGATCAATGGCTCAAGGAAGCAGGGGAGATTGCGGCGAAACTGACCGAGCCAAGCGGGCGCTGGAAGGAACTCATCGAGGGCGCGAAGGACAAAAAGAATCCGCTGCATGCCTGGCATAAGCTGCGCTTGGCCAAGGGGGAGGAGTTCGCCAAGACTTGGCGCCAGTTGGCCGGGGAATTTGCCCAAAGCCAAAAAGCGCTTAACGAGCAGCGCGCGCGCGGCTACGCGCAGCGTTGGCAGCTTGGCCGTGACGCAGCCTCGCTTGGCCCGTGGGTGCTCGATGGCAACGGCCTCGACGGCAGCGTGGCCAAGCCGGGAGCGTTCCGCGTGCTGCCGGGTGGCGATCGTGTGGTCGATGCCATTTTGCCTGCCGGTGTCTACTCTCACCTCCTGTCCGACAAACACGCCGGGGTGCTGAGTTCGCCGGCGTTCAAGGCCGGGGAAGGCCAGCGGCTTTACGTCCGAGTGGTGGCCAACCGCAATGTGATGACGCGCTACGTGGTGCAAAACTACACGCGCGGTGGCACAGTTTACCCGACGACACGACTGCGCGACGGCAAGTGGCGCTGGCAGTCGTGGGACATTGGCTACTGGTCGGGCGACGACCTGCACCTTGAGGTGACGACCGCCGGCGAGCAGGCGATCCTTTTTTCAAACAAGGCCAACTCGTGGTTTGGCGTCACCGATGTGCTGGTGACCGGCAAGGATCAACCGGCGCCAAAGGAGGAGATGGCCGAGTTCGTGCAGCCGGTTTTCGCCAAGGACGAACCGCCCAATGCCAAGCGGTTGGCCAAGCGCTACGCCGCCGCCGTGCGGCAGGGCATCCGCGCCTGGCGGAAGGGGGCGATGAACGACGAGCAGGCCCAGTTCCTGAACTACTTCGTGCGCGAAGGACTGCTGAGTAACTCCCCGGATGTCTCGCCCGAGGTGGCCAAGTTGGTTGCCGAGTATCGCAAACTCGAAGCCGAGATCCCGCAGCCGCAGCGTGCCCCCGGCGTGCTGGAGGCGGAGGCGGTTGACCGGCCGTTGTTCGTACGCGGAAACCACAAGCAGCCGGCTCAGGCTGTGCCGAGGCGATTCCTCGAGGCATTCAACGCCAAGCCGTTTGGCGCGAAAAACTCCGGCCGCGTGGAGCTGGCTGAGGCGATGTTGCACGCGGACAATCCGCTCACCGCGCGCGTGATCGTGAACCGCATTTGGCATCACATGATCGGCCGGGGCCTTGTGGCCACACCGGATAATTTTGGAAAACTCGGCGAGAAACCGACTCATCCGGAACTGCTCGACTATCTGGCCGGGCGCTTTGTTGCCGAGGGGTGGTCGATCAAGAAACTGGTGCGAGAGATTACGCTCACCCGGACATTCCAACTGGCGGTGAATCCGTCGGGCAATACCGGTAATACCGATCCCGAAAACCGCCTGCTGGCCCGTGCGAATGTCCGCCGGTTGGAGGCGGAGGCGATTCGCGACGCGATGCTGCAGGCAAGCGGTTCGCTGGATCGCAGTCCGCTCGGCGGCTCCGATAATGCGGACAGCAACCGGCGAAGCCTTTACCAGCGGGTAATTCGCAATCGGCTCAACCCGTTTTTGACGGTCATGGACGCGCCGGTGCCAACCAGCACGACCGGTCGGCGTGACGTGACCAACGTCCCCGCGCAGTCGCTCACCATGATGAACGATCCGTTCATCCTCTCGCTGGCCGAGCGGTTTGCGAATCGGGTGAAGGGGGACGAGAACCTGAAGACGGTTGAAGCGCAGGTCGACGCGATGTTCCAGATGGCATTGAACCGCGCCGCGACACCGGATGAGCTAAAGGGAGCCAAGGCGTTCCTCGGCGATGCCGACGCACAGGCGGCTCGGGCGAAGGACGCGTTGTTGAACGCGAATGAGGAGATCAGAAATATCGAGGCGCAACTGTCGGCACTGCGCGAGCCACTGCGCAAACAGCTCTTGGCCAAGCGCAAGGAGGGCGAGGAATCAACTGTGGCCGGGCCGAAGCCATTTGCCGCATGGGATTTCAGCAAGGGCACGAAGGATCAGCTTGGCCAAGCGCACCTGTCGCTCGAGGGCGGCGCAAAGGTTGAGGGCGGCGTGCTGGTGCTCGACGGCAAACGGGGGTTCGCCCGAAGCCAGCCCTTGGCCAAGCGGCTCCGCGACAAGACCCTCGAGGCGTGGGTGCAGTTGAGTGACCTTGGCCAAAAGGGAGGCGGCGTCATCACCGTCCAAACCCGGGACGGCGTGAATTTCGACTCCATTGTCTACGCAGAAAAACAGGGCCGCCACTGGCTGGCCGGAAGCGAGAACCACAAACGAACCGACGAATTCAAAGGTTCAAAAGAGAAAGAGGCGCTCGAAGGGCCGGTGCATGTGGCCATCGTTTACCACGCCGACGGGAAGATCACCGGTTATCGAAACGGCAAACCGTACGGGCGCACCTTTCGTAGGGACGCGCTCCGCGAGTACAAGGCCGGTGATGCAGAGGTGATGTTGGGAATGCGCCACGGCAAGGGAGCAAGCGGCGACCGAATGCTAGCCGGCCGGGTGTTTAAGGCGCGCGTGTATAACCGGGCGTTGAGCGCCGAAGCGGTGATGACTTCCTTCTCCGGAAACACCAGTTTTGTTTCCGAGGAACAACTCCTCGCAGCGATGACCGAGGAACAACGCGCTTCGCAAGCCAAGCTGCAGGCGCGCTTTGCCGAGTTGCAGAATTCCAAAACCGAACTCGAGGAGGCGAGCAAATCAGCCCAAGACCCATGGCGTGATCTGGCTCAAGCGATGTTTAATCTCAAGGAATTCATTTACTTGCGGTAAGAGGAAGGATTTAAAAATGAGGTATCAAAAAATGTTAACAAGGCGCGAGATGCTGACGCGGTGCTCGACTGGATTCGGCATGCTTGCGTTGCAGGGGCTGATGTCGAACCGGGCGTTTGCCGACGCGGTTGGCGGACGGAAACTAAAGGCCAAGGCGAAACATGTAATCCTGTGCTACATGTCCGGTGGCGTGTCGCAGGTCGATTCGTTCGACCCGAAACCGAAGCTGCGCGAACTGCACGGCAAACCGATGCCGGTGAAAGTCGAGCGAACTCAGTTTAATCGCAACGGCAACGTGATGGCTTCGCCTTTCGAATTCAAAAAACATGGGCAGAGCGGGCTTGAGGTCAGCAGCATGTTTCCGCAGCTATCAACGGTCGCGGACGAGCTGGCGGTGATCCGCTCCATGACCAGCAAGGTCAATGAACACGCGCAGGGCAACTACGCGTTCCATACCGGGTTTCCGTTCATGGGCCACCCGTCTGCGGGGGCTTGGGTGTCGTATGGCTTGGGGACGGAAAACCAGAACCTGCCTGGCTTCGTGGTGCTGCAATCCGGCGGGGCATCCATTCCGCACGGCGGCGTGGGGCTATTCAGCAACGGCTATCTGCCTGCTGAAAACCAAGGCTCCATCATCGTGGGGGATCGCACGCCGGCGGTGCGAAACATCCGCCCCGGCCAGGCGAGGCAGTCGCAGCGTGCTCGGCTCGATTTCGTCAAGGGATTGGATCAAAAATTTATCCAAAACATCGGTGGCAACAACAACGTCGAGGCGGCGGTGCGCAACTACGAGACTGCGTTTCGCATGCAGTCCGCCGTGCCGGAGCTTTGCGGCCTTGAGGGCGAGACTGAGGCCACGAAAAAAATGTATGGCATGAACTCCTCCGACCGGCAGGTCGCCGGCTACGGGCTGCAGTGCCTGCTGGCGCGGCGTCTGGTGGAGCGCGGTGTGCGCTTCATCGAGTTAAGCTGCCTGAACGAGGGCATCGGCGCCGGGAACGGCCCCAACCCCTGGGATCAGCACGGCGACCTCGAGCGGGGGCACTGGGCGATGGCTCATCAGGTGGATCAACCGATCGCTGGCCTTATCAAGGATTTAAAAACGCGAGGCCTGCTCGACGAGACGCTCATCATTTGGGCTGGTGAATTTGGCCGGACACCATTCTCGCAGGGTAGCAATGGCCGCGACCACAACCCGTTCGGCTACAGTGTTTGGATGGCAGGCGGCGGGACCAAGGGGGGCACCGCCTACGGGGCGACCGACGAGTTCGGCTATCATGTCACCGAGGACAAGTGCGACATTTACGACCTTTGGGCCACCGTGCTGCACCTGATGGGGGTAGATCATGAAAATCTGACTTACCGATATGGTGGGCGCGACCT
>DKGH01000084.1 GCA_002453165.1 Verrucomicrobia bacterium UBA6775 | reverse complement strand
TTTTTCTTGATGCCGTCCCGGACATAGAGTTTGCCATCGGCGTAGGCCGGCATGCACCAGTTGATGCCGCAAACCTGTGTGCGGCCAAGCTCTTTGAAACCCTTGGGCGAGGCGGCAAACAGGCACAATTCACCGCCGCTGCTCAGGGAGAGAATGTTGTCACCCATCACGATGAAAGCTGCCATGGCCCGCTTGGGATCGGGGAAGGACAGGCTGTCCTCGCTCCACGCAGTTTTACCGGTGGCGATGTCAACACAGAACAGCTTGGCCGGATCGCCGAGCCCGTAGTACTGGCCACCGACCCGCACGCCGTGGGTGATGTTTGGTTGGGCTTCAATATTTTTCCAAACACTGGTTGCGCTGAGTTTACCGCCTTCTCTTGAAACGCGGATGCCCTGTAACCCGACTTGATGCGAACCAGCCACGACCATGTCCTTGTACGAAAGCGGGGCCGCGACGTGTCGGCCGTAGTCGGTTTTCATCGGGATGTTCCAAAGTTCAGCCCCATCGCGCACGTCCACTCCGACAACACCCTCGACAAAAAAGCAGATGAATTGCTGCCGCCCGGCCAGTACGGCTGGAACAGGTGGGGCATAGCTGGGTTCGTAGTCGAGAGCGTTCCAGATTACCTTACCGTTTATACGATTAAAACAAACGACGCCGTGGCCCTTGCCGCCGACCGTCGCGTAAACCATGCCACCGACTACGAGCGGAGCGTTTGTGAAACCGTGTCGCCGCGCCCCTGGGACGCTCCCTTTTTCGCCGACGAATTTCATGCCCAATTTGGAGTAGTCAATCTCCCATTGGATTTTGCCCGACTTGGCGTCGAGGCAGTGGAGGGTGCCTCGACTGCACTGCGCGAACACTTGTCCCTTATCGACAACCGGAGTGCAGCGTGGTCCGCGTGGTCCCTGTCCGTCCTCAAACACTGGGGACAATTCCTTAGCCCATTGCTCGGAGCCGTCGGCAATGGAGAGGGCGACCATGGTTTCGTTTCCGTTGCGATTCTCAAAATGAAAAACGGATCCGTTGGCCACAACCGGCGAGGCCAGGCCTTCCCCGGACTTGATCTTCCAGAGCACGCTTGGCTGGTCGGGCAGGGTGGTCATCGCCAAGCCCTTGGCCGGCAGAACACCATCTCGGGTGGGGCCGCGCCATTGGGGCCAGTCTGCTGCGTTGACTGTTAGCGCTTGACCAAGCGCGAGAGTGAACAAAATGATTTGAAAATGCATCGCGGGAGGAATTCAGTCTTTCAGTGGCGGTGCGTCAAGCGATAATGTTCGCGCGCCGCTTGGCCAAGTGGAATGAATCAGGAAAAAATCAACAGCAATTTGCTTCTGCTACTTACGAGCACGATCTGGGGATTCGGTTTTGTCGCGCAGGAATTGGGAGGCGAACACCTTGGGCCGAACGCCTTCAACGGCACCCGCTACACGCTTGGGGCGATTTGCTTGACGGTGATTCTCTTCGTTTGGCACAAGGGAAAATCGGTTGAGGGATTTCGTTCGGTGGACTGGATCAAGGCCAGCTTGAGCGCGGGTGTGTTTTTGTTTTTGGGTTCGCTGTTGCAGCAGGCCGGTATTTCCGATGAGGAAACAGGGGCAGGCAAGGCTGGATTCATTACCGGACTTTACGTGGTCATTGTGCCGACGATGGGGTTGTTCATTGGGTATAGGACGAATTTTCAGACGTGGAGCGGTGTGGCGCTGGCGACGGTGGGATTGTGGTTGTTGAGTTTCAAACAAACTGACCAACAGTGGGCAATCGGTCACGGAGATTTGCTCGTGCTCTTTGGTGCATTTTGCTGGGCGGGTCATGTGCTGGTGATTGATCGCTTCACCAATCGTGTCTCGTCACTCCATCTGGCGCTTGGTCAGGTGACCGTTTGTGCGGCATTGAGTTGGGTGCTGGCGGTGTCCGCTGAAAAGCCAACCGTTGGAGATTTCAAGGCGGCGTTCCTTCCGGCCCTTTACCTCGGGGTGATGTCGATTGCGATCGCGTTCACCCTGCAAATCATCGGTCAGCGCAAGGCGAATCCGACTCATGCCTCGATTATTTTTGCGATGGAGGCGGTGGTGGGGGTGATCGCTGGTTGGCTGATTCTGAGCGAGCAGTTGTCCCAGCGGGAGTTGACCGGTTGCCTACTGATGTTTTGCGGGATGGTCATCTCGCAGGTGCCGATCCGTTTCATCCGACTTGGCCTGACGCGGCGCGCCCGGGATTTGGATGACTAAACCGCCGGGGTAGTCGAGAATAGTTCGTCCTTCACCAAGTCGCGCGCCTTTTCGATGGGGTCAGCGCTGACGGCGATGGTGCCCCAGTCGCCGTGGTGCTGAACGACACGCATGCTGCGAATGTGGAGATCGGCGTCGCGCAGTCGCTTGGCCAGATGGGCGATGGCGGAGGCAATGTCGGCGGTCAGACCATGGTAATCCTTGGTAATAATAGTGATTTGTTTCATTGGCTTGAGATGCTGTTGTGATGGTGAACCCGAATGCGAGCCCTGTGAAGTCTGTTTCTACGAACCATTGATGATGACAAATCGCTTTGCTTCGGAAACGGCTTAAGTATGATTTGCCGAGGTGATTTTACGGCTAAATGGCTTGGTTTTGATCCTGTTCGCCCTGATGGCAACGGGCTTCTTCCGCTTGGCCGATGGGCTGGAATGGCAGGACGGCGCGGGTTATCGCTTAGCCAAGCTGCCGGTGCCCGCGCAGGGAAAGGTCGGGTTCACCTCGTTGCCCATTTCCCGGATGGGAATTCAGTTTACGAACCGCGTTTCCAAGCTGGCCTTGGCCAAGCGTTCCAACTTGACGAACGGCTCGGGTGTCGCCTTGGGCGATGTGAATGGAGATGGGTTGTGTGACATTTATTTTTGCCGACTCGAGGGCGACAACCAACTTTATCTCAATCAAGGGAACCTTCGGTTTCAGTTGGCCCCGAAAGAAAACGGGGCTTCGGCGACCGGTTATCTGACACGCGGTGCGGCGTTTGCGGATCTGGATGGTGACAACGATCTCGACCTTGTACTGACGACTTTCCGCAAGGGTACGCTCTGCCTGAACAACGATGGCAACGGTGTGTTTG
>DKGH01000182.1 GCA_002453165.1 Verrucomicrobia bacterium UBA6775 | reverse complement strand
CGATCGCCGCGCTTGGCCAAGCGGTGGATGCGCTTGGCCTGGGTTCGTCGACTTCGAATCTCACTCGCTCCGCAGCGCTGCTATGGCACGACCATCTCGATGCCTCGCACGATGTCTCGCAGGATCTTCCCAGCGCGGACGGTAGTTTTTTGCACGGGATCATGCACCGCCGCGAGCCGGATTATCCCAACGCAAAATACTGGTTCCGCCGTGCGGGTGATCATCCCTGTTACCCGGCGTTGGCCGGCCAAGTGGCGGCGTATCTCGGGGTGACCGGTAACGAGGCCCTGGCCAAGCGCCTGGTTCCCGGTGGGCAGTGGGATCCCTTTGCGTTTGTCGATGCCGTGGAGTCGGCCATGCACAATGGCCAGCACGTTGACGCCCTTCAAAATGTTCAACGCCTCGAGTTTGAATCGCTCGCGGCCTCTATCCTTGCCTGACTTGGCCAAGCGCGAATGGCCGAAATCCTGACAGTCCTCTCGGCCGTGTTGCCGGTGTTTTTGATCACGTTTTTGGGCTACCAATTCCGGCGGATCAACTGGCTCACACGCGATGCCGACGACAGCCTGATGAAGGTGGCGATGAACGTGCTGCTGCCCTGCCTCGCTTTCAGCAAGATCAGTGGCAACGAGGCAATCCGCCAGCCGGAGAATGTGTGGCTGCCGCCAGTGATAGGGTTCTTCTCCATCGCGATCGGGATGGCGATCGGCTGGATGGTGCGGCGGTATGCGACCGGGGAAACCGGCCCAAAGGCACGCACCTACGCCATCACGATTGGCGTGTTCAACTTTGGTTTTGTACCCATCCCGCTCAGCGAATCGCTGTTTGGCGAAAATGCCGTGGCGGTGTTGTTCGTGTTCAACGTGGGTACACTGCTGGCAATGTGGTCGTTGGGCGTGATGCTGTTACACGGCGACCTCGGCACGGCATGGAAGAAAGCGCTCAACGCCCCTTTCCTGTCTGTCGTGTTCGCATTAATCGTGAACGCCACGGGACTAAACGTTCATATTCCCGAAGTGGTCGTTACATCGATTGAAATGCTCGGCATGTGTGCCATCCCGATGTCGATCCTGTTGATGGGCGCAATGATGAAGGACTACTTTGCTGAGTGCGAATTTCGGTCGGCATTTCGGGTGTGTTGGACGAGCATTCTGTTGCGAATGGGTCTGCTGCCGGTGCTGATGATCGCCGCGGCGAAATGGCTGCCATGCTCGACTGAGCTGAGGCAGGTGATACTGATTCAGGCCTCAATGCCGGCGGCGATGTTCCCCATTTTAATCTCTCGCATGTATGGCGGCAGCCCGGTGATCGCAACGCAGGTGGCCATCGCCACAACATTGATTAGCCTAGCTACAATTCCGCTATGGCTTCATTTGGGTGCAGCATTCTTGGGTCTGCAGTTCTCAGACAGCACCAGCTTTCCGCTATAATGATTCAACCTTGAAGTTGGCCCTTCAATTGAAGTAAATCGGGGGCATGCGAGTTCTTCTCATATCACTCATAGCGATAATTCTGTACGAATGCACTCTAATGGCTGATGAGTCATTAAAGGTCATGACTTTTAATCTTCGGTACGCCAGCAACAGCAAACCAAATGCCTGGCCAGATCGCTTGCCTGTCATGGCGGAAGTTATTGATAAAACAAATCCTGACATTATCGGCACACAGGAGGGAAAATTTTATCAACTCAAAGAATTGAATAAAGAAATCCCAAATTACACTTGGTTTGGTACAGGCCGAGACGGAGGCAGTCGCGGAGAGTTCATGGCAATTTTTTACAAACCCAACCGTTTTGAGATTCTTGAATATGATCACTTTTGGCTTTCAGACACTCCCAACGTTATTGGCTCTACAACATGGGGCCATAGCAATCGCAGGATGGTAACATGGATTCGTTTTCTTGATAAAAAAACTAAGCGCGAATTTTATTTTTGGAATACTCATTTTGATCACCGTGTTCAGCCTGCTCGCGAAAAGGCAGCTTCCTTGGTGAATAAAAAGGTCGCAGAACTAAAAACAGAATTGCCCATAATATTGGTGGGCGATTTTAACGCCTCCGCAACGATGAACAAAACTTACGACATTCTTGTTGATGACGGCGGGTTCGAGGACACGATTGTTACGGCAAAAGAATCCATCAATGCGGATTGGAATACTATTAACGGATTCAGAGAGACAAGAAAGGGTAGTAGGCGTATAGACTGGGTACTATCTAGAGGAGGAGTCAAAACATTGGAGGCGGAAGTTGTCCTGTTTGACAACAGCAAACAATATCCCAGCGACCACCAACCAGTGTCTGCAACAATCGTTCTGGAAAAATGAGATCTTCTATTCTTCGACAAACTCGACGTTGATGCCGTGCTTGTCGAGGATGCTGGCTTCGGCCTCAGCCAGACGCACCAACGCGATAAGGTAGTCGGCCTTGGCGCGAATCTCGGAGTAGCGGCGGGAGGTAAGGTCGCGCTCAGCGCGTAAGACCACGAAGTCGGTGCTCGCCCCCTCGTCGCGGAGGGTGCGTTCGTTTTGGACGGCCAACTCGCCACTGACACGGGCCAGACGGGTGGCTTCGATCCGCTCGAAACTACTTTCAGCCGAACGAATGAGCGAATCAATATCGATCATGATCGACTGCTCGAGACGCTTGTGTTGCAGAATCGCCGTTTCCTTCTGAGCCTGCGCGGTCTTGTAATTTGCACGGGCAGACCGGTTCGGAATAGGAATGTTCAACTGAAGGCCAACCGAGTAGTTCGGGTAGTCGCCTCGACGAATATCACGAAAGGTCGGGTTGAATGCAGCCGCTCGACTTACGAAAGGTTTCGAAAGGAATCGTTTGCTGTTGGGGTCCGCCGGATTGAACTCGGGGTTGTATACCCGATTTGCATAAGCCTTGCCGTCGTACATGTGCATAATATCGGCGCTATCACTTCCAGAAAGGCCGTAGCTTCCAATCAGATCCAATTGGGGATAAAGCTGGTTCTTGTTGAACTTGAGCCGGATGTCTGCGCGGTCCAAGGCAATCGTGCTTTTCAAAATATCCGGACGATTGTTCAGAGCCTTGTCCCAGCTATCAGTACGGCTAAAAACAGTTTGAACAGGATTCAGCTCGCCGACCGGGGAAAGCTCGTTGTCCATGACCGTGGCAAAATCGTCCGTCATCAGGCTTTTCAACGTGTTAACCTGCGTGGTGAAGGAGTTCCGGACGGAGATCAGTGAAGCCTGCCTCGAGTACACCTCTGCCTCGAGCTGGGGAAGCCGGGTCTTAGCCTCAGTGCCGACGTCGGTCTTGATCTTCATAATCCGCAGATCCTCCTGAGCATTCTTGAGGCTGTTCTCCGCGATGATGAGGTTTTGGCGGTCGGCGATCAGATTGTAAAACGCGCGCTCGACCGAGCCTACAGTCTGAATGATCTGCTGTTTGACATCCAACCCAGACGACTCGACCTGCTGCTTCGCGAGCTTGATGTTCATCCGGACGCTGCTGCCACTCCATGCGCCACGCAATAACGGTTGTGTAAGCCGCAAACTGAATCCGGCCCCGTAACTGCCAAAAGGCTCATCGTTGGAGCTGATACCTGTCGTTTCCGAAGCATTGAAACCAATCGTGTAACGTGTGTCGGTCGGCAGCAATCCGTTCAAACCATAGTTGTGCCGGAACGAATCGGTTTCACTGGTTGGGATGGTAAACTCGAGCGGGTTTTCACGGCCCTTACTTATGCGGTGGCCATCTGAGAAACCGGTACTGAATCGCGGGTCGTACGAGCTATAAGCGCCATCTAAGCCCAGCATCGATAAGCGCGGCTGGTAGTTGGTGATGCGGAGGTTCAGGTTGTTCTCAAGCGCAATCTTTATGCACTGCTCGAGCGTGATCGGTCCGTCTGGAATCTCTGCAGCGCTTGGCCGTGCCAGCGGCAGACCGAGTAAAATCGCGAGAAGAATATGCTTCAATGACATGCGGCGGGGAGTGTGCGACATCGGTCTTGGTTCGTCAATCTGTGGAAAAAACGATTTTGCATCGAAAAACCCGGGGATGCTCCGGAGGGAGTAATACGGCCAACAACGGGTCAGGGTTTCAGGATTCGGTAGAAAAACCCCTGGCTAGGCGGCGCGGTTTTATCAATGAACGTGTTCAACGGCGGCGTGGCTGGGATCGGCCCGGAGACGGTCTCGAACGCTTGGCCAAGCGCAGGCGTGCGCTGGACGAGATACGTCTTGCCGGCCACGCTGTTCCACTTTAGCTCCGGGCCAAGCGGGGTTGTACGCACTTTCGGCTGCAAAAGAAAAACGGAGTCGGGGTCTTTCGGATCTGTGCCGGCGGCCAGTTCGTCGGCATCAGTAGCGCCGTCCTTGTCGGTGTCGGTATTAAGCGGAGTATCGGTTGTGGTAAGGTCGCCGTACAGGGCCAATTCGTTGACATCGACAAGGCCGTCGCCGTCCACGTCATCCGTGTCGAGCTTGAGTTCGACGAGTTCGACCTTGTGGGCATCGGTGTTCATGTGGTGCATGATCATCACGGCCGGCCGTACGTTCTTGCTTTTGGCCAAGCGGCGGTCGACCGCGATCCGCACCGGCTCGTTGGAATCGTGCATCACCGTGCCGTCGATGCCGAACGCCGTATGCACCACCGGCTCAGTAATGTCGTAGCGTATCATCGAAGTACGATCGATCTCCGGATAACCATACTGCTCGGCACCCAGCGAGAGCACCCGAAAATCAAAATCAGTTTTGCTCTCACTCAAGCCAAGCATCTTCGCCGGGACCGGCAACACCATCACCCTGTTGTTGAACGGCACAGTGTCGTAGCGGTCCGGCGGGAAGACATTGAGGAACCCGGCATCGGCGATGCCAAGCTCGTCTCGCGGCACGCGGATGAGGATGGAAAGAAACACATCATCCACGTAGGCCGACTTGGTGAGGTCGTCCTTGAGCAGGCCACCGTTGCTGCAACTGGCCAGCTCGTGATCGACCCAGCCGTTGAAGTCGGTGTCGATCTGCAAATGCGGGTCGTAGATGAACGAGTGCGGGTTGGTCCAGTTGCCGGCGTTGGCGATGGCGAAATAAAGCGTCGTTTTCTCGACCGAACCAACCTGCGGATAGTCAGACGCCACACCCACCGCGAGGACGTCAGCAGCAATGTCGGAGGGATCTTTCAACCCACCCTTGGGCGGACTGATCGTAGCCAGCTCAAAAACGGACACCAGCGGCTTGGGATGTGCCGAGTGTCCCCGCAACGGAAGCATCAGTTCAACGGTGTCCTCTTCCGGCAGGCCAACCTTGCTGACAGTCGCCCTTTTCTTCGAGGCCGCCCGGACAATGGCGTGATAGGGCACACGCAGTGTCCGATCGTCGCCATCGAGCCTGATTTTTCCGCTGACCTCGTAGACCCAGCTACGGGCGCGTCCGTTGATTTTTTCCGGCGTGAGCGGGTCACCACTCCGGTCGAATTGTTTTGGGTTCGCCTTAAACGTCACCGTCACCATCCGATGGTCATTTGCCGGCACTTGGACGATTCGTGCTTCCGGCAGTTCGATGGAGAAGCCCGGTTCGGTTACCGTTTCTTCAACGGACAGCTCGAACGACACTGCAGCTTTGCCGTGGTTGGTCACCCGGATTTGTCGCGTGCTCTCCCACGGTGTCGAGAACGCCAGATCACCCAGCGACAGGGTTGTTAAACCATCCGTGCCCTCGGCCATAGCGGTGACGGTGGTCTTGACCGCCTGTGCCACATCGAGAAAACCGGCTCCCGCCAACGACTCCGGATAAGGGGTGCCGTCCTTGTGCGCGATCGGGTTCGCGGTGTTCAGGAGCAGCGACTTGATTTGTGTGGCTGTCCTCTCGGGGTAGGCCTGCCGCGCCAGTGCCGCCGCGCCGGACACGTGCGGTGTCGCAAGTGAACTGCCAGTGAACCACGCGCCGTCGCTGCCGGTGCCCATCTTGGCCGACTGGATCAACTCGCCTGGCGCAACGATCTCCGGCTTCAAAAGGCTGTGCGGCGAGGACGGGCCGCGGGCACTGTGCGCGGCGATCCGCTGTGCCTTGCCGTCCAACTTGGTTGAACCGACGCTGATGACGGAGCGCTCCACTCCGGGGGCGGACACGAGATAAAAATTGTTGTTGTTCGAATTGCCGGCGGCGGCCACAACCACGCAACCGAGGTTTGTGAGATTCCGGAACACCTCCGCCTCGATTTCATGTTTCTCCTCGAGGCCAAGCGTCGAGCCGAGGGAGAGGTTAATCACGTCCATTCGGTCGTCGAACTTGTCGTCCGCGTT
>DKGH01000075.1:14402-27390 GCA_002453165.1 Verrucomicrobia bacterium UBA6775 | reverse complement strand
AGTCGCTACACCCATGAGGTAAAGATTCAGGCCGACCTGTTCAGCGGGTACGCCGTGCTCCGGTCCGAGGAGATGAAAAAGAATCTTCGTTACGACCAAATCCGGCTGACGATTGTGGAGGACGAGGCGGACTACGATGCCCGGCTTGCAGCGCTCGAGGCCGGCGAGGTGGAGATGGCTGTATTCACAATCGATTCGCTACTCATGGCCGGGGCGAAGCTGGGGCGTTTTCCGGCGTCGATCGTCATGGTCATCGACGAGACCAAGGGGGCAGACGCTGTGCTGGCGTTCGATGCTGGCGTTAAGACTGTGCAGGATCTCAACTCACCGGATGCCGGCTTCGTTCTAACGTCCAGTTCGCCCAGCGAGTTTCTGGCACGGGTGGTCAAGTCGCACTTCAAGCTGCCGGACCTGGGCAGCGACTGGATCATCGAGGCGAACGGTTCTGAGGCGGTGTTGAAGCACATGAAAAATGCTTCGCAATCGGACAAGCGCGCCTACGTCATGTGGGAGCCGCACGTATCGCAGGCAAAGAAACTACCCGGTGNNTCCGAGGAGATGAAAAAGAATCTTCGTTACGACCAAATCCGGCTGACGATTGTGGAGGACGAGGCGGACTACGATGCCCGGCTTGCAGCGCTGGAGGCCGGCGACGTGGAGATGGCTGTATTCACAATCGATTCGCTGCTCATGGCCGGGGCGAAGCTGGGGCGTTTTCCGGCGTCGATCGTCATGGTCATCGACGAGACCAAGGGGGCGGACGCCGTGCTGGCGTTCGACGTAGGGGTTAAGACTGTTCAGGATCTCAACACGTCGGATGCCGGCTTTGTCCTGACACCCAGTTCCCCCAGCGAGTTTTTGGCTCGCGTGGTGAAGTCACACTTTAAACTGCCGGATCTGGGCAGCGACTGGATCATCGAGGCGAACGGTTCTGAGGCGGTGTTGAAGCACATGAAAAATGCTGCGCAATCGGACAAGCGCGCCTACGTCATGTGGGAGCCGCACGTATCGCAGGCAAAGAAACTACCCGGTGCTAAAGTGCTGCTGGATAGCTCCAAGATCAAGGGGTTGATCGTCGACGTGCTGGTGGCCCGGCGCGAGTATTTGCGCGACCACCCCGAGCAGGTACGCGCCGTGGTCGAGGCCTATTCCCGGGCCGCCTACCATTATCAAAACGACGCCAACGGCTTTGCCGGACTGGTGCGTTCGGATGACCCAAGCCTTTCCGGTGACGGGGCCAAGGCGGTGGTCGATGGCATCCAGTGGAAGAACACTCTCGAGAATTATGCCCACTTCGGCCTCGTGAGCGGTGCGGCCGCCGGCGATTTACTCACGATGGAGGATATGATTAACAACATCATGGACATCCTCCTGAAGACACAGGCGCTGGATGCCGACCCGCTCAACGGACAGTACACCACGCTGTATTACGACCGGACGCTGTCCGCGATGCAGGCCGATAGTTTTCACCCGGCCAACGCGCTCGCCATCGACGGATTGGGGCAGGGGACGAGTGATTTGCAGGGCGTCCGCACCAACGCCCACCTTGGAAAACTCAGCGACAGCCAGTGGAGCAGCCTTCGTGCGGTGGGCGATCTTGATGTGCAATCGATCGGTTTTCGCCGGGGTTCCTCCGCGATCTCGCTTTCCAGCGAACACGAGCTGCGCCGGATTAAAAAGATGCTGGATAACTTTCCGAGTTTCTATCTGCGAGTCGTTGGCCAGGCGCGGGCGGTGGGGGATCCCGAGGCCAACAAGCGCCTGGCCGAGTCACGCGCTCAGTCCGTCGGCGATTTCCTCGTCAGCGAGGGTGTGTCTGCCGAGCGCATGCGAACCGAGGCGGCCCCTGCGTCGTCAACCGCCGGCACAGCCCAGTCGGTGAGATTCGAAGTCGGGCAGGTGCCGTTCTGAACCGAAACCAAGCACTTGGCCAAGCGCAGCGTTGACGACGCCTTCATTTGCGATGAACCTCTTCGGCCAAACGTCGAGAACGTGGACGAGAAGAGCATAACCAAGCGCGTGATGCAGGACATCCTCGGGAGTCCGATGGTCATCTTTCCATTCATGGTGGGCTCCGCCGCGTTTGCGTCGCTGTTCGCGCTTGGCTTGAAGGGCTCTGCGGCAGTGGGTGCCATGCTGGTTGGCATGGGCGGGATGCTCGGCTCGGCCGGGATGTTCCTGACCAAGCTGATACTCGGCAAGGAGGATCGGGTGAAGAAAATCGTAGAGGACAAGCGCACCCGGGAGAAAAAGGACAAGCGCAAAAAACTCGATCACTTTCACCACCGGTTGACGATGGACGGCGACACGCGCACCGAGGACGCCATGCAGGATCTGCGCTCGTTACGGGACGCCTTCCGGCAGCTAAACGTCATCGCTCCCGACCTTAACCAGGCGATGATCGATGAAATTCAGGAACGGGCCGAGGAACTGTTCGCGCAGTGCGTCAGCTCCCTTGAGAAATCCCTGCAACTCTGGAAAACCGCAGATAGCCTCGCGTCGGACGTTGCAAAGAAACCGATTCTCGAGCAGCGCGAAAAACTGGTCAGCGAAGTGGTGGGGACTGTGGAGCATATGAGCCGGACGCTGGCGGCAGTGCAGAGCATCACAAGCAAGCCGGAGGGCGACGCCCGGCTGCAGCAGTTGCGCAGCGAACTCGACCAAAGCCTCGAGGTGGCGAAAAAGGTTGAACAGCGTGTGGATTCAATGTTAACTGGCGGCTCTATACAAAATTTAACTCAGCTTAATAAGAAATAAAATGTTTGGTGCAATAGGCAGATGGTTCAAGGCGGTTTGGTACAAGTTGACTGGGCAGATCGATGAGGCGCGGCGTGGCCTCGACTCTGACCCCCACGTGATGCGTGCAAAGTTCGATGAGATCATCAAGGGCAAGGTCAACCAGATCCACACCTACAAACAGGCCGTCGCGAAGCTGATTGCACAGCAGGAAAAGAAGTTGGCCAAGGTCAAAAACCTGACCGAGGAGGTTCAAAAGCTGGAAAACCTTAAGGCCGGCGCGCTGGCCATGGCCAAACAGACCGTGGCCAAGCTGCAGGCCGAGGGCCAAACCAAGGAGGAGATTCACGCCAACGAGGAATATCAAAAATGCCTCACGGCCTATAACGACTTTACCGCCACACTCACCGAGAAGCAGGATCACATCAAGGACCTCGAGGGCGACGTTGGCGAGTACGACGAGAGCATCGCCAATCACAAGGTCAACCTGCAGCAGTTGCAGCGCGACATCGAGAAACTAAAGAGCGAGGCCGCCGATGCCGTGGCCGACGTGATCACCGCCAAGGAGGAACGTGACCTGGCTGACATGATCACCGGCATCTCCAAGGATGGCATGGCAAAGGAATTGCAGGACATGCGCGAACTCCGCCAGGAAGTGCGCGCCGAGGCCCGCATCTCCAAGGAGATGGCCGGCACCGACAGCAAGTCACAGGAGGCGCAATTTCTGGAATTTGCACGAAGCCACACCGCCAACGACGAGTTCGACTCGTTGCTGGGACTGGCCGAGGGCGCCGAGACGGCACCGAGCGAACCCAAGCAGAAAGAGTCCGCCAGCACCGACAGTATCCTGCCGGAATAACCAATTTGAAAGACCTCCCGAGGGGAGGTCTTTTTAATGCCTAGTAACTTTATCAGGTGAGATATGAAAAATAGAAATCATAAGACTAGTTGGGCGGCTGTCGTCTGTGGCGCTGCGTTACTCATCACAAGCGGCTGTGGCGGTGGCGGCGAATCGACCGCCCCGGATTCTTCCGGTGAAAACAAGCCGGTCCCGTCCTTCTCGCTGGCGTGGAGCGAGTATCCTTCGTGGAGTGTCTTTGGCGTGGCGGACGTCACCGGAATCATTAACGGAAAAAAGGGTGAGCTTGGTCCGGTGGAAGAGAAGTGGGGCGTAGACATTGAACTGAAGGAGGCGGAGTACGATCCTTGTCTGGCTATGTACGGAGCCGGGCAGTGTGATGCCGTCTGCATCACCAACATGGACATCCTTGGGCCGGCCGGCGGTCGTCCGGGTGTTATGGTGCTGCCGACTTCGACCAGTTACGGTGCGGATGCCTGCCTCGTAACCAGCGACATCAAGTCGGTTGAGGACTTAAAGGGCAAGAAGGTTTACGGGCTGGAAAAGTCGGTGTCGGAATATTGCTTCGTTCGCAACCTCGAGCTGCTTGGCCAAGCGGAGAAGGACTACACCTTTTCCAGCATGGATCCCGGGGCGGCCGCGATCGCGATGCAGCAAGGTAAAAAGGAACAGCAGGCCATTGTCGTTTGGAATCCGTTCGTAATCTCAACCTTGGCCAAGCGCGATGACGTGCGGGTGTTGTTTGATTCAACCAAGATTCCGAACGAGATCATCGACTCAGTGGTGGTGGCCAGGGAGAGTCTGGCCAAGGAGGGTGGCGAGGCGTTTGCCTGTGCCTTGATCGATGCGTTTTATCAGGTTAACGCCGCGATTGCTGATCCGGCCAAGCGCAACGACACGTTGATTGCGATCGGCGAAAAATTTGCCAATCTCACGTTGGAAGACATGGAAAAAGTTGTTCAACAGACCAAGTTTTACGGGACGCCGGAAGAGGGCATCGCCCTGCTGACCGGCTCGGAACTCCCCGACATTATGGGGCGCGTAGTCGACTTTTGCGCTTCCCACGGAATCGTGGAAGCCAAGCCTGCCCTCGGGTACGGGGACGCGGCGAAGGCCCCCGATGTGGCAGTCCGGTTCGACGTCGGTTATATGCAAAAAGTGAAGGACGGTTCCGCGAAATAACCGGATGGTTTCCCCGCGCCTTTTCGTATGATCGGCCGCCCAATATCGCGCCCTAAGGGGGTGCTGCTGTCGGTGCTGTCTGTGTTGGTGCTATTAGTCGGGTACTCGTGGGTGTCCCATCGGCAGCATCAGGTCAACCCCGATGACACGACCATCCCGAGCTGGGGTCAACTGGCGGAGGGTGTGAAGAAATTCACGCAGCCGGACCGCAAGGGCGAACGCTGGTTGATCGAGGATTCACTGGCAACGGGGGAACGGTTGGCACTTGGTCTCGCGCTGGGAATCGTGTTCGGTTTTTTAATCGGAATGCTGATGGGCTGCATTGCCCCGGTGGAGGCTTTTTTAAACCCACCAATTTCCATGCTGGCAAAGGTGCCGCAAACAGCGGCGCTGGCGGTTTACTTCGTTTTCTTCGGCACCGGCATGGAAATGTTCGTGGCGATGATTTCGTTCGGGATCATTCCGGCACTGGCGGTCACTGTGTACCTGTCGATCAAGGACATCCCGTCCGAGATGCTGGACAAGGCTTACACTCTGGGGGCATCCGCTTTTGAGATCGCGATCGAGGTGGTGTTCAAGCAGGTGCTGCCGAAGTTTATTGACGCGGTGCGGTTAAGCATCGGCCCGGCAATCGTGTTTTTGATCGCCGCCGAGATGGTTGTGGGTGACGTCGGTTTCGGTTACCGGATTCGCTTACAATTTAAGCTCACAAACATGAACGTGGTATACCCTTATCTTGCGATATTGGCCGGGTTTGGGTTTATGCTGGATTATGGGTTGCGGGCGCTTCAGGCCAAGGTTTGTCCCTGGTACCAGAATGGAATCAAATGACGGACGCAGATCAAAACGGGTTTGGGCTGCAGTGCAAGGAGGTGAGCCATTGGTTCGGTGAAACCAAGGTGTTGTATGATCTGAACCTGAAGGTCGATGCCGGGCAGTTTGTGTCGTTGATCGGGCCAAGCGGTTGTGGTAAGTCGACCCTGCTGCGGGCGATTCTTGGCACGCATCCGCCAAACGAGGGGCAGATTTTAACACTCCAAAACGGGCGCTTGGCCAAGGCGGATCATCCGGGTCGCGATCGGGGCATCGTTTATCAGAAATACTCGCTCTACCCGTTCCTGACCGCGCTGGACAACGTGGCGCTTGGCCTGAAACTTGATCAGACGACCACGATGTTCCGCTGGTTCAACTGGGCCGGTTGGGCACGAAAGCGCAGGGAGTTTCGTGATCGCGCCGCGGTGTTTCTCGAGAAGGTTGGGCTTGGCCAAGCGATAAACCTGTATCCGAGCCAGATGTCCGGCGGCATGCAACAGAGGGTAGCTATCGCCCAGGCGCTGATCATGGAGCCGGAGATCATCTTGCTGGACGAACCATTCGGTGCTCTCGACGAGGCCACACGTGAGGAGCTGCAGGAAATGCTACTGCAATTGTACGAGGAGAACCTTCAGGCCAAGTCGAACGGAGCCAAACCGCCGTACACCCTGATTATCGTGACGCACGAGTTGAACGAGGCGATCCGGGTGGGGAACCGCCTGATCGGGCTTTCGCAGTATTGGGACTGGAAAGCGGCCGGGCACACGACTGGGCCGGGCGCCACCATTGTCTACGACAAACCGGCCCCGGTTTTTGGTTCCAGTGAACGACCCAACTACGAGTCGTTCGACGAAATTCGAAAGGAGATCCGCAAGTACGTTTACAACCCCGAAGTTTTGCAACCGCGTGACGAGTACGTTTGTTTGAATTCAACCTAGTAATCCATCAGCATCACAGAAGTAGCCATGCCAGCCAGTATCAATGAGTTTTTGAGAAGAGCGGGCCGGATCCTTAACGCCGGCCAGTCGCGGGCCTTGATCCTGACCGGGAACATTCACGACGTCTTTCACAACAGCAAGGGCAAGAACGACGAGTATTGCTCGCTCGTGGAATACCTGACTGCGAGTTGGAACCTCTCGAGCCTCATCCTCGTGGTGTATGAGCTTAACGGGCCGATCCGGTTCATGCGCGACAAGGACTCGGAGAAAGTTCGCAAGGCATGGATCGAGTGGCGCCTAGGCATGAGCGCGGATCAACTTGCCATTAACCGCATGATGGACACAGACAAGGTCGCTGCCGAGGTCGATGAGGTGACCGGCATGTACGACGACTCATTCCAAAAGGCGGTCAGCAACCCGACGCTCGCTCTCGAGTTGATGCGGCAAATGTGCCTCTGCTCGCGAACCAAGGTGGGCGACTCGCAGTTCCTCAAGGAAAACCTGCTGATCATCGTCGAGGGAGCGGACATGCTGTTGCCGGACGCACCGATCACCAGCCTCAATGACATGGACCGCCAGCGCGTCAGTATTTGTCACGACTGGTTTTCCGACCTTGGCTTCGTCAACGGTGATGACTCGGTGGTGATGATTGCCGAGTCGCGTTCGCAGTTGAACCAGCGCATCGCCCGGCTGCCTCAGTTGATCGAGGTCGAGGTGCCGTCGCCCGATTTTGACACGCGCAAACATTTCATTTCCTGGTTTTCACGGAACGACTCCAAGGACCGCAAGATCCAACTCTGGGGCACGCAGACAGAGCTGGCCGAACTGACCGCCGGCCTTTCGCTGCACGCGCTGATGCAGTTGCTCAAGGGCGTGCGTCACGGCCGGGCCAAGCTCGCGCAGGATGAGGTCGTAGCCAAGGTGGAGGATTTCATCAAGAGCCAGCTCGGCGAGGAAGTCGTCGAATTCAAGAAACCGGGCCACAACCTCAAGGACGTCATCGGCTTCAAGCGGCTGAAGACTTTCTTGAAAAAAGAGGTCATTCCTCGGTTTGGCATGGATAGCGGCGAGGCACTGCCGGGCGCGGCGATCGGAGGACCGATCGGCGCGGGGAAGACGTTCATCTTTGAGGCGGTGGCCTCGGAACTCGACATGGTCGTGCTCGTCATCAAAAACCTGCGCAGCAAATACTACGGCGAGACTGACGTCATCTTTGAGCGCCTGCGCCGCGTGCTGATGGCGCTGTCGCGTGTGCTGATTTTCATCGACGAGGCCGACACCCAGTTGGGTGGAGTGGGTGCGGACACCCACGAGACCGAGCGGCGGCTCACCGGCAAGATTCAGTCCATGATGTCCGACCCGCTTCTGCGCGGGAAAGTCGTCTGGCTGCTGGTGACGGCACGCATCCATCTCCTCTCGCCGGACATTCGCCGGCCTGGTCGTGTGGGAGACCTGATCATCCCGGTTCTCGATCCCGAGGGTAAGGATCGCGAGGCGTTTCTTGACTGGGTGGCCAGCCCGGTGATCAGTGGCAAGTTGACTGGCGAGGATCGGGAGCGGTTTGCGATAGCCACCGATGGCTGGTCCGCGGCCGGATTCGCGGCGTTGCGTAGCGAACTTAAGGCCAAGGCCAAGCTGCAGGGCACCAAGGGCAAGTTGACTATGGACGAGGTCATCGCCGTGATCGAGGACCTTTTACCCCCAGCGATTGGTGAGACGAGGCGATACCAGACGTTGCAGGCGCTGGTGAATTGCACCCGGCGCAGTTTGATGCCGGATCCGAAGATCACCGACGAGGAGCGCGCCGCTTGGACGGTGGAAATTCGGCAACTGGAGGCCAAGGGCATCCGATAACTCCTTAACGCTTGGTTTTCAATGGGATAGGTCGTTTTTTCGCACTTGGCCAAGCGCTTGGCCGGGTCGATTTTCACATTTTTTTGTTCCGCTTGGCCAAGCGCTTGGCCAGACGGCGCAAAAACTCCCGGTTTTCGGGTGTTTTTGGCCTGAAAAAAAATTTTTCAAATTCACGAAAAAGGGGTTGCACCCTAGATTTTTTTTGGTACTTTGCCCGGCCCTTTTCACAAAGGAAAGGGATCAGGTAAGAACCAATTTGGCGACCCGCCGATAACCCGCTTTCCCAGAGTTGGGGAGTTATGGTGGGGAGCGTCACCGCCCCAGTCGGGGCACTTAGTTGTATGCCAGTCAAGAGTTTCAACCCTGTAACGCCGTCTCGGCGTTACATGACTGTTTCATCGTTTTCAGAGATTACGAAAACGAAGCCGGAGAAGCGTTTGGTTAAGACCAAAAAGAAGACCGGCGGGCGAAACAGCAACGGTCGCATCACCGCCCGAGGAATCGGCGGTGGTCACAAGCAGAAGATTCGCAACGTCGACTTCAAGCGCAACAAGCACGGCGTGGCCGCCGAGGTGATCGCGATCGAGTACGATCCATGCCGGTCCGCACGCCTGGCGCTGCTAAAGTATGATGATGGCGAGAAGCGTTACATGATCGCCATCGAGGGGCAGGAGGTCGGTCAAAAGGTTATGAGCGGCCCCGAGGCGCCGGCCGAGAACGGCAACTTTCTGCCGTTGGCGAAAATCCCTCCCGGCTCTGAGATTCACAATTTGGAAATGACCCCCGGCCGTGGTGGCCAGCTGGTTCGTTCCGCCGGGACGGCCGCAACGCTGATGGCGCTGGCCGACGGCTACGCGCAGGTCAAGCTGCCCTCGGGCGAGATTCGCAAGCTCAATGAGAAGTGCAGCGCCACGATGGGCACGGTGGGTAATTCGGAGCATGAGAAGATCGTACTTGGCAAGGCCGGCCGCCGTCGGCACAAGGGAAAGCGTCCGATCACGCGTGCGGTGGCGAAGAACCCGGTCGATCACCCAATGGGGGGTGGTGAGGGCCGCACCTCGGGTGGCGGACACCCAATGTCGCCGTGGGGCGTGCTGGCTAAGGGCTTCAAGACCCGGCCGAAGTACAAGCCCTCCAACCGTTGGATTTTGGTGCGCCGTGATGGTCGGCCGATGAAGCAGAGGTAATCGAGATGGGACGTTCAATTAAAAAAGGCCCGTTTGTGGAACAGCATCTTCTCGACAAGATCGAGAAACTGAATGCTGACGGGAAAAAGAAGCCGATCAAGACTTGGTCGCGCCGATCCACGATCGCCCCGGAATTCGTAGGGCACACGTTCATGGTTCATAATGGCAAGGCTTTTGCGACTGTGTTTGTTACGGAAAACATGGTGGGCCACAAGCTGGGTGAGTTCGCCCCGACGCGCGGATTCAAGGGCCACGGAGATTTCGCTCGGAAATAACGGAGGATAGAATGGAAGTTTTGGCAGTCACAAAGGGAGTTCGGATGTCGCCGCTTAAGGTGCGTGCGGTCGCCCGTCAAATTCAGGGGATGCACGCCCTCGAGGCGCAGGCGCTGCTGGCCAGCGTGCCTCGCAAGTCCGCCCGTCTTGTGTCCAAGACGCTGAAGTCAGCGATGGCCAACGCGGAGAATATCGCCGACGAGTGGGACGCAGAGGAGTTGCAGGGCCGCATCGCGCAGTTGGAGCAGAAAGTCAGCTCCACCAACAACAAAAAGACGCGCCGCAGCTCGCAGGCAAAGATTGATGCCTATCAGAGTTTTCTTGATTCACCGCACAAGTTGGAGCAGACGATGCTCTACATCAAGGAAGCCACGGTCGGGGACGCCCCGACGATGAAACGCTGGAGGCCACGGGCACGGGGTTCCGCCAGCCCGATCCTGAAGCGCAGTTGTCACATCCGTATCGTGCTCACGGATCAAATTTAAACGGAAACCGTATGGGACAAAAAACCAACCCAATTGGATTTCGCCTGGTCGTCAACAAGGATTGGCGCTCCAAGTGGTACGCTGAGAAGAAGGAGTTCGGCGAGCTACTGGTGGAGGATTACAAGATTCGCAAGGCACTCAAGGACAAGCTCAAGGAGGCCGCAGTGCCCCGCATTCAGATCGAGCGCGCGACCAGTCGCTGCCGCATCACGATTCACTCGGCCCGTCCGGGCGTGGTGATCGGGCGCAAGGGCGCCGAGATCGACAAGATCAAGGAAGAGCTCAGCAGGATGACCGGCAAGGAGGTTTACGTGGAGATCGCGGAAATCAAGAAGCCGGAACTCGACGCCCAGTTGGTGGCTGAGAACATCTGCATGCAGCTCGAGCGCCGCGTGGCGTTTCGTCGCGCGATCAAGCGTTCCATGCAGGTGACGATGGACATGGGTGCGCTTGGGATTCGTCTCCGTGTTGCCGGCCGCCTGAACGGTGCGGACATTGCCCGTGCCGAGAATGCCCGCGAGGGTGAGGTGCCGCTGCACACGCTGCGTGCCAACATTGATTACGGCTTTGCCGAGGCCAGCACCCAGTACGGTGTGATCGGCGTGAAGTGCTGGATCTGCCGCAAGGATCCGGCCGAGGAGGAAAACGAACGCCAGCAACGCCGCCCGCGCGGCGAGGGTCGTGACAGCCGTCCGCCGAGGCGTCCAGCCGCACCGGCTCAAAACGCAAACTAAGAGATTTTAAGAGATGCCCCTACAACCCAACAAAGTTAAATATCGAAAGATGCATCGCGGCAGCCGGAAAGGCACCGCGCAGAAGGGGAACCGGGTTTCATTCGGCTCGTTTGGCCTGCAGGCGCTGGGCCGGGGCTGGATTACCGGGACGCAGATTGAGGCCGCCCGTGTCGCCATTTCGCGTGGCATGAAGCGCCGCGGGAGCATGTGGATCCGCATCTTCCCGCAGAAATCCGTGACCAAAAAACCTTTGGAAGTCCGGATGGGTAAGGGCAAGGCCAATGTGGATCACTGGGTGGCGGTGGTGAAACCGGCCACGATGTTGTTTGAAGTTGAGGGCGTGCCGGAGAGCATTGCCCGCGAGGCACTGAGCGCAGCCGCGGCCAAGATGCCGGTGCGTTGCCGGTTTGCCACGCGCGATTAATTTATTGAGAGAAGCACAGGATGAAAGCCGCCGAAATCAAGGACAAGACGAAGGTTGAACTGAGTGCCCAGAGCCGGGAACTCCGTCAGGAGCTGTTCAACCTCCGGTTGCAGAAGGCGACCAGTCAGCTTGAGAAGCCCATCCGCCTGCGCGAACTGCGCCGGGACATCGCCCGCGTGGAGACGCGCCTGTCGCAGTTGGAGCGCAAGGATGCGCTTGGCCAAGCGGCATCCGCTCTTGAGGGCGTGAGTGACTTTAACGTGGACGGAGTGGCCGCCGCTTTGCGCGGCTTGGCCAAGGGCGATCTGACCCGCAAGGACGTGTTTAAGACCGTGGGCGGCGTGTTCAACCCCAACTTGGCCCGGGTCACGACTCAGGGCTTGGCCGAGTTGGTACAGGCCAAGGGCAAGGAAAAGGCCGTGGCAAGCGTGAAGGCGGCGGCAGAAGAACTTTAAGAGACGAATGGCTGATACAGGAACAACCACCCAGGCAAGAACCAGCCACCGCAAGGAGCGGGAAGGCGAGGTCGTGTCCACCAAGATGGACAAGACCATCGTGGTGCGAATCGCACGCCGGATTTCGCATCCGCTCTACAAGAAAATCATCACCCGATACAAGAATTTCCATGCGCACGACGAGAAAAACGAGGCGCAGGTGGGGGACTTGGTGAGGATCTCGGAAACGCGTCCGCTCTCCAAGACGAAGCGGTGGCGCTTGGCCAAGATTGTTCAGCAGGGTGAATTGGCACTGGCCAACGCCGCGGCTGCCGCGGCCAAGCCGGAGGCCTCCCCCGAGGATGCCAAGGAGTCAGCTGAGGCTTAACCAAGCACGAAAGGGGACAACGAATGTTACAGTTACGATCCAGATTGAATGTTGCCGATAACTCCGGCGCCAAGGAGGCGTGGGCGATCGGCGTGCTGGGGATCCGCAAGGACAATGCCTCCGTGGGGGACATCATCAAGGCCCATGTGCGTGAGGCCGCGCCGGACGGCAACGTGAAAAAGGGGGAAGTCGTCAACGCCGTGGTGGTTCGCACCAAGGCGCCGATCCGCCGTGCGGACGGCTCCGTGCTGCGGTTTGACTCGAACGCCATCGTGATCATCGATCCCGAGGGCAACCCGCGAGGGACACGTATTTTTGGGCCGGTGGCCCGCGAACTCCGGGAGAAACGGTTCATGAAAATTGTTTCCCTGGCACCAGAGGTGATCTGATCATGGGCAAGAAACGGCACATCAAAAAGGGAGACAATGTTTACGTCCTATCCGGCGAGGAACGCGGGCAGGGCGGCAAGGTGATTGAAGTGTTCCCCAAGACCGAGCGCGTTGTGGTGGAGGGCCTGAACATGATCAAGAAGCACGTTCGCAAAAACCAGGATCAACCGCAGGGCGAGATCGCCGAGCGTGAGGGCACGATCCATTGGTCCAACGTGATGCACGAGGATCGCTACCTGAAGAACCATCAGGCAGCTGCCCCCGTTGCCGAATCCGAGGGTTCGACCGAG
>DKGH01000075.1:11661-14081 GCA_002453165.1 Verrucomicrobia bacterium UBA6775 | reverse complement strand
CCGAGGGTTCGACCGAGACTTCGACTGAGAAGACAGAAGAATGATTCCGAGGCTACAGGAGAAATACCAGGGTGAGATTCGCACCAAGCTGCAGGGCTTGGACAAGTACGAGAACATCCATCAGGTGCCGAAGATCGAAAAGATCATCGTGCACATGGGCGTCAGCCCGCAGTTGGGCAAGGACGTGCTCGAGGATGCCATCAAGGACATGACCACCATCACCGGGCGCAAGCCGGTGTTGAACAAGGCCAAGGTCAGTGTGGCGAATTTCAAGCTGCGTCAGGGGATGAACACCGGCTGCCGGGTCACGCTGCGCCGCCAGGGCATGTATGAATTTTTGGATCGCTTGGTGGCCGCCGCGCTACCGCGCATTCGTGACTTTCGCGGGATCAACTCGAAGGGGTTTGACGGCCGGGGCAACTACTCGTTGGGGGTTGATGACCAGACGATCTTCCCGGAGATCGACGTCGACAAGGTCAAGCGGACGCAGGGCATGGACATCACCATCGTCACCTCGGCGACAAATGATGACGATGCGTACGAGTTATTGAAGGAATTTGGAATGCCGTTCGACGGCAAGCGATAAGAGAACGATATGGCAAAGAAAGCCTGGTTAGAACGAAACAAGCGCAAGGCCAAGACGGTGGCCAAGTACGCGGCCAAGCGGGCTGAGCTTAAGGCCAACGCCGACTACGAGGGGCTGGCCCAGTTGCCGCGTGACGCCAGCCCGGTTCGGCTGGTCAACCGATGCGAGATCACCGGTCGTCGTCACGGGTACTTCCGCAAGTTTCGGGTATCCCGTCTGACGTTTCGAGAAATGGCGCGGACCGGCTTGATTCCCGGTGTCACCAAGGCGAGTTGGTAGGAAAAAGACATGGATCCCATTGCTGATTTATTGACCTGCATCCGGAACGCCAACCAGGCGTTGAAGCCGGAGATCACGGTGCCCCATTCGAATATCAAGGAGAGCGCCGTCAAGCTGCTGAAGGACGAGGGTTACCTCGACTCCTACAACGTCGAGGGTGACGTCAAGCGGAGCATCCGCATCGGTTTGAAATTTAAGGGGCGCAAGGGCGTGATCACCGACCTGCAGCGCGTGAGCCGCCCCGGACTGCGTCGCTACACCTCTGCCAAGGACATACCGCTCGTGCTGGGCGGCATGGGCGTTGCCGTGGTGAGCACTCCGCAGGGCTTGATGACCGGCCACGATGCCCGACGCCACAACGTCGGCGGCGAACTGTTGTTCAAGGTCTGGTAAGGAAAAGAAACGATGTCACGAGTTGGAAATCAATCAATCGCGGTGCCGGACAAGGTGAAGGTATCCATCGCCGACAACCACGTCGCCGTGGAGGGACCCAATGGCAAGCTGGAGATGGACATGCCTCGGCGCACCAGCGTCTCGCTGGAGGAAAACACCCTCAAGGTGGCGCGCGATGGTGACGACCGCGAGGCCAAGGCCATGCACGGCTTGGGTCGTTCGCTGCTCAACAACATGGTGCTCGGCGTGTCGGAAGGATTTGTCAAGAAACTCGAGATCAACGGCGTTGGTTTCAAGGCCGCGGTGAGCGGCAGCAAGGTGACTATGAACCTCGGGTACTCGCACCAGATCAACTATGAGTTGCCAGATCAGGTGAAGGTTACCGTGGACAAGGATACAAGCGTCACCATCGAGGGGCCGGACAAGCAGAAGGTGGGCATGGTCGCCGCCGAGCTGCGCGGGTTCTACCCGGTCGAGCCGTACAAGGCCAAGGGTGTCAAGTACGCGGACGAGCACGTGCGCCGCAAGGAAGGCAAGACCGTGCAGTAATTTTCGTTAAGATCGCCGCGGCAAAAACCGGGGCAAGTAACATGAGAACGGATAAAAAGAGAGATTTGCTGAAACGCCGCAGGTGGCGAATTCGCAAAAAGGTGCGCGGCACCGTCGAGCGTCCGCGCATGAGCGTGCGGATGAGCAACAAAAACATCTACGTGCAGTTCATTGACGATGAGGCAGGGCATACCCTGGCCTCCGTCTCCAGCAAGGCCAAGTCGGTGGAAAACCGCGAGAAACTCTCGGCCAACGTGGACAGCGCCAAGGAGATTGGCAAGCTCGCTGGTGAGGCGGCCAAGGCGGCCGGTGTTGAGACGGCTGTGTTCGACCGGAACGGCGCCCGTTATCATGGAAAAATAAAGGCCCTGGCAGACGCAGCCCGTGAGGCCGGACTGAAAATTTAAGGAAGAACCGTGGCAGAAGAACCGAATCAAAACGAAAACGCTGCGGCCAACGACGCCGCTCCGGAGGCGGCCAAGCCGCAGGAGCAGGCGGAACAGGCTTCGACTCCGAAACCCGAAGGCCAAGCGCTTGGCCAAGCGCGTCAGGGCGGCCCGAACCGCGAAGGCGGCCAGCGCTTTGGCGGCCGTGGTCCCGGTGGTCGTGGGCC
>DKGH01000075.1:0-11331 GCA_002453165.1 Verrucomicrobia bacterium UBA6775 | reverse complement strand
CCCGGTGGTCGTGGGCCGGGAGGGCGCGGACCCGGAGGACGTGGCCCGGGTGGCCCCCGTCGCGGACGTGACAACGGCCCATCCGACGAGCCGCAGGATGAATTTTCCGAGAAGGTCTTGTGCATCAACCGTTCGGCTAAGGTGGTTAAGGGCGGCCGCCGTTTTGGCTTCAGTGCCACAGTGGTCGTGGGAGACAAGAAGGGCCGTGTGGGCATGGGGCAGGGCAAGGCCAATCAGGTTGCCGACTGCATTCGCAAGGCCTCCGAGGACGCCCGCACCCGCCTGGTGGATGTGACACTTTTGGACACCACCATCCCGCACGAGGTGCTGAGTCGATACGACGGGGCCAAGGTGCTGTTGCGCCCGGCCTCTCCCGGTACCGGAATCATCGCCGGTAAGACCGTTCGTGCCGTGTGCGAATTGGTCGGCGTGCGGAACATGCTCAGCAAGTCGCTGGGCTCGAACAACCCGGTCAACGTGGCCAAGGCGACCCTCAAGGGACTGCTCGAATTGCGCGACCGCTGCGAAGTGATGAAGAGCCGAGGCAAGGCCGAGGAACCGGCAACCGCTGAGGCGTAAACCAGATTTAAAATGAGATTACACGATTTAAAACCAGCCGACGGATCCAAGCACCGGCGCAAGCGCATTGGTCGCGGGCCGGGCAGCGGTCGTGGTGGGCACACCAGCACCCGCGGTCAAAAGGGGCAGGGTTCCCGTTCCGGGTCATCGACACGTCCTGGTTTCGAGGGCGGCCAGTTGCCACTCGCCCGCCGTCTGCCCAAGCGTGGTTTTAACAACAAGAAATTTGCCACTGTGTACATCCCGGTCAACCTAGAGAGCCTGAACCAGTTTGACGACGGGGCCACCGTTGACGAGGCAGCGCTGCGCGCAGCCGGTTTGGTGAACGGCCGCGGCGATGGCGTAAAGATTTTGGGTCAGGGCGAACTGGAGAAGAAACTGACCGTCAAGGCGGCCGCGTTCAGCGCGAGTGCCAGGGCGGCAATTGAGGGGAAGGGCGGCAGCTGCGAAGTGGACGCCAAGGCGGAAGCCAAGGCTTCCGAGTAAGCCGACGTTTGACTGCCCGCTGAAAAACAAATGGCTAAGGACAACGCAATCTCACGAATGATCACCGGTTTCCGGAATTGCTTCAAAATTCCGGAGTTGCGGGATCGTATCATATTCACGTTGTTGGTGTTGGCCGTCTGTCGCCTGATCGCCTGGGTGCCGATTCCCGGGCTCGATGGCGTTCAGTTGCAGGACTATTTTTCGGATCTCCGCGAAAAGCAGAGCCAGGAAGGCATTGGTTTTCTCGGCATTTACAGCATGTTCACCGGTGGAGCGTGGGAACGCTGCTCCATCGGCGGACTGGGGATCATGCCTTACATCAGTGCCACGATTATTCTGCAGTTGATGACGCCAATCATCCCGAGGCTCTCGCGCCTCTCGCGGGAAGAGGGCGGTCGGGTGAAGATTATGCAGATTGGCCGTGTCATGACGCTGTTCCTATGCCTGGGGCAGGGCTATGTCATGTCGCTGGGTTGGTTGAGTCCTGAAACGGTTTTGCCTGGTTACGATAAGGGAGTCCTTGCTACGGGGGGCATCGCCTATCACCTGCAGACCATGATGGCGCTGACGTGCGGTACCATGTTGTTGATGTGGCTGGGTGAGCAAATCACCGAGCGCGGTATCGGCAACGGTGTGTCGCTGGTGATCACAATCGGCATCGTGGCAGATTTGCCGCGGGCCCTGCCGATGGTTTGGGAAATGTTTGCGCCGCAGCAATGGACTGGCGCTGATCCCACCATGACGCGGAGTATGTTTGAGGGCATCTTCCTGATCTTCCTGCTCTTGGCCGTGGTAGCCGCCGTGGTGGCCGTGACTCAGGCGCAGCGCAAGATTCCGGTGCAGCACGCGCAGCGCGCCGTGGGCCGCAAGGTGTATGCCGGGGGCAGTTCCTTCATGCCGCTGCGAGTCAACTACTCCGGCGTGATGCCGCTGATTTTCGCCCAGGCCATTCTAATGTTCCCGGGCATGGTGCTTCGAAGCCTCGGATCAATTGAGGGCTGGGAAGAGATTTTCCTGACTGCGGCAACTTGGTTTGAGGCGGGTCACTGGTTTTACTACGTGACCTATGCGCTGATGATTATGTTCTTCGCCTACTTCTGGGTGGCAACGACATTCAACGAGATTGAGATCGCCGATAACCTGAAGAAAAACGGGGGCTACATTCCGGGCGTGCGACCCGGCAAGGCGACCAGTGACTTTTTGCACAAGACGATGAGCCGCATCACGTTTGCCGGTGCGTCGTTTCTGGTAATCATCGCGATCATTCCGATGATTCTCGGTGATGCTCAGAATATCCCCTATCAGGTTTCCCAGTTTTTCGGGGGTACAAGTATTTTGATTGCCGTGGGTGTCACGCTGGACACGATGCGGCAGATGGAGTCGTATTTGTTGATGCGGCACTATGACGGATTTTTGAGGAAGGGCCGCGTACGTGGTCGCTTCTAGGGCTGGTGGTGAACTCCTCCGGCTGTTTGTTCATTGAAAGTAACCGGCCAGGCTTTGGCTTGGCCCTGGATCAGGCGCCCAGGCGCCGGGAGACGGCATGATCCATATTAAGAAAGATCATGAGATAGAGGCCATGCGCTTGGCCGGCGGGGTATCCTCGACCGTGCTGCGCGAGGTGGCCGCCTACGTCAAACCGGGCATGAGCACGCTGGAAATCGACCAGTACGGCGGGGAACGCATCCGCCATCACGGCGGTAAAAGCGCGTTTCTGGGCTACCGGGATTATCCCTGCAATATCTGCATCTCGGTCAACGAGGAGGTCGTACACGGCTTGGCCTCGCAACGGCGGGTGCAATTTGGCGACATTGTCAGCGTGGATGTTGGCGTGCGCTACGAGGGGTTCATCGGCGACAACGCCACCACGGTAGTGGTTGGCGGGTGCGACCCGGCGGTACAGCGACTGATGGAAGTGACCGAGCAGGCCCTTTACGACGGGCTTGGCCAAGCGCTGGCTGGCAACAAGGTCGTGGAAATCTCGCGGGCGATTCAGGGAACTGCTGAGGCCAACGGATACAGCATCGTGCGGGAATTTGTCGGGCACGGCGTGGGCAAAAAAGTTCACGAGGATCCCCAAATTCCCAACTTCGACGATGGCGGAAGACGCTCACCGGTTTTGAAGCCGGGAATGACACTGGCCATCGAGCCGATGGTCAACCTTGGCCAACGTCACGTGGAGATGCTGGAGGATGGCTGGACGGTGGTGGCCCGGGACGGGTTGCCTTCGGCTCATTTTGAGCACACCATCCTCGTGACCGACGGTGAACCGGAGATTTTGACATGCCCGGACAACCTGCCATCCAGGCCAGAGGCATTGTGAGGGAGCATCGTCCCCCCGCGACCTTCCTGGTGGAACTGGCCAACGGCCACCGGTTGTTTGCCAGGGTTCCGTTCAGGCAACGGAAAAAGGTGCCCGGCATCAGGCCGGGGGACGAAGTGAGTTTGGAAATATCGCCTGCTGATTTCAGCAACGGCGTGTTGGTTTTTGAAAATAAATAGAAACGAGAACGTAAAATGAAAGTACGCGCATCTGTAAAGCGACTTTGCGAGCACTGCCGGATCATCCGCCGGAAGGGCGTGGTTCGCGTTATTTGCAGCTCCAACCCGCGCCACAAGCAGCGTCAGGGTTGAACGAAAGGATTAGACAATGCCCAGAATCATCGGAGTAGACATTCCTGCCAACAAGCGCATCGACATAGCGTTGCGCTACGTCTATGGCATCGGGCCCAAGATCGCCAAGGAGATCGTGGAGAAGACTGGCATCGACCCCGCCACCCGCGCCAAGAACCTGGACGAGAACGAGTTGTCCAAGATCGTGCACGTCCTTCAGGAGGGCGACTACCTGGTCGAGGGCGATCTGCGCCGCGAGCGCAGTCTAAACCTCAAGCGGTTGCAGGCCATCAAGTCCTATCGCGGCATGCGCCATTCACGCGGCCTTCCGGTTCGTGGCCAGCGCACCTCCACCAACGCCCGTACACGCAAGGGCAAAAAGAAAACCGTGGGTGCGAAGAGTAACCCCAATGCCAAGGCCGGCATTCATTAATTTAACAGACTGACCATCATGGCGGACGAAGAAAACCAAGCGCAACAACCTGAGGCAACCCAGCCCGAGGCGGCGGAAACCAAGCCGGAAGTGGCTGCGGAAGCTCCCGCTGAAGAAAACCAGGCCAAGACGGAGGTGCCGGCGGAGGCCAAGCCCGAGGAAAAAAAGGATGCTCCCAAGGCGGAGGCCAAGCCTGAGGCAAAAGAGGAGGCCAAGCCGGAAGAGGAGGAAGATCCCTCAAACGTCGCGGCTCCCTCGGCACAGGAACTCCTGACCAGCGATGACCCCGCACCGACGAAGGTCGTCAAGGCGAAGAAATCAAAGAACGTCCACTCTGGCGTCGCTACCATTCTGGCCACGTTCAACAACACGCACGTTTCGCTGACCGACAAGCAGGGCAACCTGATCGCCTGGTCGACCGCCGGCAAGACCGGCTTCCGCGGTTCGCGCAAAAGCACCTCTTACGCCGCTCAAAAAGTAGCGCAGGACGCCGCCCGTCGGGCCATGTCCCATGGGTTGAAAGAGGTCGAAGTCCGCGTCAAGGGACCGGGTTCCGGTCGTGAATCTGCGATTCGCGCGTTGCAGGCCGTGGGTCTGGAGATCACCTCCATTCGCGACGTCACTCCGATCCCGCACAACGGTTGCCGCCCCAAGAAGCGGCGCAGGGTATAAAAGGAATTTAAGGCATGGCACGATACACAGGTCCACGCGACAAGATTAGCCGACGATTCGGCGTCCCGGTTTTTGGCCCCTCGAAGTATCTCGAGCGCAAGAATTATCCCCCGGGCACACACGGGCCGCGCGCCCGTCGCAAGCATTCCGACTACGCGCTGGCGTTGATGGAGAAGCAGAAGCTCCGCTTCCACTACGGGTTGATGGAGAAGCAGTTTCGCTCGATTTATGAGAAGGCACGCCGTCACCGCGGTGTGACCGGTGAGATTATGCTGCAGTTGCTTGAGAGCCGCCTGGACAACATCGTCTACCGGCTTGGTTTTGGGGCCACCCGCGCCCAGGCACGCCAGATGGTTTCCCATGGCCATGTGAGTGTGAATGGCGGCAAGATGACTATTCCTTCGTATACCGCCAAGATCAATGATGTCGTGGAGGTCAAGGATCGAAGCGCCTCGCGCCAGTTGGCCACCCGCAACCTGGAATACTCCACCAGTCGTGTGGTGCCCGAGTGGTTGCAGTTGGAGAAGGACGCCTTTCGCGGTACCGTGCTGCGTGTGCCGACCCGCGATGAGATACAGCCCATCGCCGACGAACAGACGATCGTAGAATTTTATTCCCGTTAACCTCTTCGTCCTTGTGGACGGGGAAAGCAATTATACGGGCCTCGTTATGAACGGGAATAATGGTGACGAGGCCAGATTAAAATTGCTCAAAAACAAAACGTTATGCCAATAAGACTGGGTCACTTCGAGAAGCCGGATAAGTTAACCAAATCCGACGATTCCAACGATACGTATGCCAAGTACGCCGCCGAGCCGTTTGAAACCGGCTTCGGTCACACGATCGGCAACTCGCTTCGCCGTGTGCTGCTTTCCTCCCTCGAGGGGGCGGCCATCACCTCGGTGAAAATCGAGGGCGCCGACCACGAGTTCACCACCGTGCCGGGGGTTGTGGAGGATGTCACCGACATCGTCCTGAACCTGAAAAAAATAAAGTTCCGCCACACCAGCCGCGAACCGCAGGAGGTGCGCCTCAGCGTGACCGCCGAGGGTGTCGTCACTGCGGGCGACCTGGAATTGCCGCCGGCACTCAAGGTCGTCAACAAGAAGCAGGTCATCTGCACGACCGACAAAAAGAAAAAGGTCGAGATGGTACTGGAAGTCCAGGTGGGCCGTGGATTCCTTCCCGGCGATGCCAACAAGAAGGCGGATCAGCCTATCGGCGTGATCCCGATCGACTCCATCTTCTCGCCGGTTACCCGTGTGCGTTACGGCATCGAGGCCGCCCGTGTGGGTCAACGCACCGACTACGACAAGTTGATCCTCGAGATGTGGACTGATGGTCGCCTGAAACCGGACGAAGCCCTCAAGCAGGCTTCCGAGATTCTGTCCCATCACCTTTCCGTGTTTACCGGTGTTAATGATGAAGCTTTCGAGTTCGAGCAGGACGCCAAGGCCAAGGACGAAAACCGCGAAGCCCAGCGCAAGCTGCTCAACACCAGCGTCAACGAGATCGAGTTGAGCGTCCGTGCGGCCAACTGCCTGAACAACGCCAACATCACCACTCTGGGGCACCTCGCCATGAAGTCCGAGGCCGAGATGCTCAAGTACCGTAACTTCGGCAAAAAATCACTCACCGAGATCAAGGAGAAACTCAAGGAGTACAACCTTTCACTGGGCGAAAAAATCGACCCCACGTTGTTGGACTCCCCCCCGACGCCGGCTCCGGCCGATGCGTTCGATGATCCTCCCATCGAGGAATAACCGACAACCCCAGCATAAAAAATGCGACACAGAGTACGAACAGCCAAATTGGGCCGCACCGGGGAGCATCGAAACGCGATGCTCGCAAACCTCGTTTGCAGCCTCATTAAAAACGAGACGATCAAGACCACAGTGGCCAAGGCCAAGGCGGCTCGCGTCGTCGCCGAGAAGATGGTGACGCTGGGGAAAAAGGGCACGCTGCACCACCGCCGCCTGGCGGTCGCGCGCCTGCGTGCACCGCAGCGGAAATTTTTCCCGAAAACCAAGGGTGTGGACGGCAAGACTCTTCGTGCCAACTGGCGCAACGAGCACGACGTCGTGCACAAGCTCTTTGATGATATTGCGCCCAGAATGCAAAATCGCCAGGGCGGCTACACCCGTATCGTTAGGTTGGCCGGTGCCCGCAAGGGTGATGCCGCAGAGATGGCTTATTTGACCTGGGTTTTCGAGGACGCCGCTCCGGCATCCACTCCGGCCAAGGCGGAAGCACCCCAGGTCGTCGAAGAGGCAGCCCCCGCTGAAGCGGAAGCGCCCGCCGAGACCGAGGCCGTTGCCGATGATGCAGCGGAAGCCGAGGCCCCGGCCGAGGAGGCATCTGCTGAAGCCGCCGGGGAGGCATCCGACGATGCCGGCGAGGAAGCGCCCAAGGAAGAGAAGTAATTCTCCCTCAAACCAATTGCAAAGGCCCACGGTTCCGTGGGCCTTTTTGCTTGGCCAAGCGCTTGGCCGGGCGGAGTATCCTTCCGGTGTGACAAGGTTCAGCATATTAATGGTTTTGATCGGGATCGGTTGGGTGTCGCTTGGCCAGGCGCTTGGCCAAGCGCCTGCTTCGTCTGACGGAGCGGCCCTGCTGAAACGGCTCGAGGCAGCCTCGGCAGCCGGCAACGCAGAGTCGGCGTTTCGCTTGGGCGAACTTTACCGGGTGGGCCAATCCGGCGTCACCCACGACCTCCGCCGGGCGATACAGTATTATCGACAGGCTGTTCGGCTGGGCAACCATCCCGGCGCGATGAACACCCTTGGGATTCTCTACGAACAGGGCGTGGGTGTGACAGCCAGCCAGGCAGCCGCAGTTGAGTGGTACGAAAAGGCGGCGAGGATGGGCAGCGCAATGGCGCGTGCGAACCTCGGAAAAATCCATGCCCGTGGCGAAGCCGGCGGACAGGATTACCGACTGGCGACGGCTGAGTTGAAAAAGGCGGCTGGCGACTGGATGAGCCTCCGATTCCCGATGTCCGCAGTCGGCCTCAAGCGCGGCGCTCCCTTTTCGTTTGCCGGTATGTCCCTCAACCAAGCCGGTGCGGAGCCGGAGTATGACTGGACCGCGTCGCGAAAAATCAAGTGGACCGGGCAGAGCCTCCGCCGACCTGTGTTCGACCCGAACTACGACTCGGCCAAGCCCTCCGACATCACCGTGGTGGATATTCGCAGTGAAGGCGACGATCTTCTGATCGACATTGGGATTTTCGACGCTGGAAAAAAGCCACTGACCAAACCGGTTCAGTTCGTGATGTTCTTCGACGTCGACGGCCGGGCCAACGCAGTCAGTTTGTTTCAACTCAGCGGCGCCTCAGCGCAGAAACCGGAAAAACTGCCTAACGCAGACTATGCTGTGCAGGTCGTCCTTGGCGTCGACCGGGCCAAGCCGTTGCCGGCCTTTTTGTTGTCGGCTTCGGCTCCGCAACCGTTGCCGGAAGGCCGATTTTTCCGGGGCAACAACGCCGGCGCCCAGCATGATCTTGGGATCATTTACAGCTACGGAAAAAAGAACGCGCCCGAGGTGGGCGGTGAAATTAATCAAAACTACCAGACCGCTGCCGACTGGTATTTCCGTGCGGCCGAGCAGAGTCATGCCGGGGCTCAAAACAATCTTGGGGTGTTATACTTCAAGGGAACACAGACTCGCCGCGACCAGCGCCGACTTCTTAAGCGGGATCCCGATCCGAATCCCATTGAGCAGGCCGCCTATTGGTATCGGATGGCCTCGGGCCAGGGCTATGCCGATGCCCACGCAAACCTCGGGTTCCTTTATGAGACCGGGCTGCTTACGACAGATATTCTCGACCGAAAAATCCCAAACCCGATGATCAAGGCACGCGAGCTTTATTTGAAGGCTGCCGATCCGGGAGAGGTTGTCGCCACGCAGGGGGAGAGCGCTGTGAATGCCTCGGGCGAGGCCGTTCCGGGACTGGCTGTGGCGCAGCATCATCTCGGTTCGCTGCACGATCCAGACGAACCTTTGGCGAAGGATTTGTCTTCGCAGGCTGAGCAGCAATTGCGTCAGGCCAAGAATGCCGATAGGGCGGAGTTTTGGTATCGGCAGGCCTCAGCCAGAGACTATGCTCCCTCCCAGTTGCGCTTGGCCAAGCGCATCCTCGCGAGGAATGAAGTTTCGCCGGATGCCCGGCTTGAGGCGCTCAAGTGGCTCTATCTCGTGGCCGATAACTCGGAGGACGAGGCAGTGCACGACCTGCGCGACCACGAGGCCAAGCAGGCCGGTGTGCTCGCAGAGTCCGCGCGCCTCGAGGCCGACCTGTTTCTGGCAGCCCCGGAAAACCCTGAGCCGTCCGATCAACGCGCAAATGTGGAGCGCTTGGCCAAGCAGGCGCGTTTCGGTGACGTGAAATCGATTTACGAACTGGGCCACATGTTCCAGATGGGTACCGCCCCGTTGAAGCAGGACTACGCCCGGGCGTATCGGCTCTATCTGCGCGCCGCGAAAGAAGGGAACACCGAGTCCCAGTTCCGCCTAGGTTCGCTTTATAACTCCGGGGCCGGTGTGCCGTACAGTTTTAGACGGGGATTCGGAGGCTCTCTCTCCCTGCAGTTGCCGGATCGAACCGAGGCTGCCAAGTGGTATGAAATGGCGGCTGAGGGCGGACACGCCGAGGCGGCCTATTACCTCGGCAATCTGTACGCTGAGGGATCGTTCAAGTTTAAGCGCGACTTCCGCAAGGCAGCCGATTGGTTCCGCAAGGCAGCCAATCTGGGTCACGCCGGCGCGATGAATAATCTTGGATATCTCTACGACGAGGGGCTGGGTGTGAAACAGGACCGGAAAGCTGCATTTGCCCACTACAAAAAAGGGGCCGAGGCAGGGCACGCCGGGGCTCAGTTGAACCTGTCCGCGTATTACTCCGCCGGGCTCGGTGGCGCGGGCAAGGACTTGAACCAAGCGCTCCTATGGGCCGAGAAGGCGGCTGCTCAAGGGGAACCCGGTGCGGGTGAAAAGGTTGCCGCCATCCGGCACCTGCTCCGTAAATAAAAAAAGCCGCGGACGAACCGCGGCTCTTCAAAAATCGTTTTATTCAAACTCAGTGCTCGTCCGTGGCCAGACAGCCGATCTTGGCGAACGCCCATGTAAAACCAAGTAGCCCAAAGGTAAACAAGTGAGAGCCGCCGATTTTATAAAGCACTAACGTGTAAGCAGTCAGCACTACCCAGCCCGCAGCCGGTTTCTTGGCGTAAAGCACTGTCAGCCCTGTGATCACGACAAGGGAGACGACAAGCCCCAACAGTCCCCAGACGAAACCATGCGGCTCTGATTCAGGATCGACCAGATTCAGAATGCCTAGGGAAAGCACCACGGCCATGCCCGTTGGGGCGAGAATTGCATTAACGAACGTGTTAATCATGCGCCGCGCATTGAGCCTAAAACAGGGTGTTCTGGCAAGTTTTTAACTCCTTTTTTCTTCATGAATTGAATTGCCTTGGGTTGCGCGGCGGTTTGACGCAGTCTGTTTCCAGCATGGCCGATCGGATGATTACCGACGTGTTGACCCAGCCTGATGCCGCCCTGGACGGGACGCTCCGGCCGGGTGCGTTTTCCGAGTTCACCGGCCAGCCCAAGGTCAAGGAGCGGCTCGATATCGCCGTAGAGGCGGCCAAGCAGCGGGGCGATTCCCTCGACCACATTCTCCTCAGCGGCCCGCCAGGCCTCGGCAAGACCACCCTCGCCGGAATACTTTCGCGCGAAATGGGGGGCGAGCTCAAGGTAACCAGCGGCCCAACCATCGAGAAGGCGGCCGACCTTGCCGGTCTGCTGACCAACCTCAACAAGGGCGATGTGCTTTTCATCGACGAAATCCATCGGCTGCAAAAAAACATCGAGGAATATCTCTACCCTGCGATGGAGGACTTCACCCTCGACATCATCATCGACCAGGGGCCGAACGCCCGCAGCGTGAGGCTGAACCTGCCCAGATTTACCCTAATCGGGGCCACTACCCGCAGCGGCCTGCTCACCGCGCCGTTGCTTACCCGGTTTCCCGTGCGGGAGCGGCTCGACTATTATCAGGGCGAGGATTTGCAGACGATTGTGCTCCGGTCTGCGCGGTTACTCGACGTCGAGACCGATCCCGATGGCGCGGCCGAGATTGCCCGCCGCAGCCGCGGCACGCCGCGAATCGCCAACAATCTTCTGCGTCGGGTGCGAGACTACGCGCAGGTCCGGGGTGACGGCCGCATCAGCGGCGAGATCGCCGACAAGGCGCTGGCCATGCTCGAGATCGATCAGGATGGCCTCGACGAGATGGACAAGCGGATCCTCGAGGCGATCATCGTCAAGTTCAGCGGCGGCCCGGTTGGTCTATCGTCACTCGCGGTCGCCGTCGGCGAAGAACCGGACACGCTCGAGGAAGTCTACGAGCCGTACCTCATCCTCGAGGGTTACCTCAACCGCACCCCGCAGGGCAGGGTGGCCACCGAGGCGAGTTTTCAAAAACTCGGCCTCAGCCCCATCTCAGGCACCGGCCAACAGGAACTGCTTTAATCTGCAAAAACGCT
>DKGH01000035.1 GCA_002453165.1 Verrucomicrobia bacterium UBA6775 | reverse complement strand
TGGAATCGGAACGTCAACCGCTTGTGGTCGAGCCCCAGCAGGTGCAGTACCGTGGCGTGCAGGTCGTGCACGTGGCAGTCGCGGTCGATCGCGCCAAAGCCAAAATCATCGGTGGTGCCGACGATGTTCCCGGGCTTTATACCGCCCCCGGCCATCCACATTGTGAAGGCGTCGATGTGATGATTGCGACCCTTCGTCTGCCGAGCCTCACTCATCGGGGTTCGGCCAAACTCCCCGCCCCAGATGACCAGTGTGTCGTCGAGCATGCCATGCGCCTTGAGGTCGCGGATCAACGCGGCACTCGCCTTGTCGACGTCATTCGTCACCTTGTCGAAATCCTTCGTGAGCGTCTCGCCCGGGCCGCCGTGGCTGTCCCAGTTGGTGTGGTAAAGCTGCACAAACCGCGTGCCGCGCTGCACCAGCCTCCGGGCCAGCAGACAGTTGTTGGCAAAACTCGGCTTACCCCGTTCGATGCCGTAGAGGTCGAGCGTGGCCTTGGATTCCTTGGAAAGATCCATCAACTCCGGCGCGCTGGACTGCATTCGGTAGGCCATCTCGTACGAGGCGATGCGGGTGTTGATCTCCGGGTCGCCCGTGGCCACGAGCCGTTTCAGGTTGAGCTGATTGATGACGTCGATGGAACGGCGTTGCCGAGCGGAATTGACCCCGGCCGGGCTGGTGAGATTGAGGATGGGGTCGCCCGAGCCGCGCAACGGAACACCCTGATAAGTGGTCGGCAGAAAACCGCTGGCCCAGTTGGCCGCACCCCCGCGCGGGCCACGCGGACCGGAGTGCAACACGACGAATCCCGGCAGGCTTTGCGACTCGCTGCCGATTCCGTACGTCACCCACGAGCCCATGCTCGGCCGGCCGAAAATGCCGGTACCGGTGTTCATGAAAAGCTTGGCCGGAGCGTGGTTGAACAGGTTAGTTTTGCACGTGCGAAACATCGTGATCTCGTCAGCGATGCCGGCAATGTTCGGGATGTTCTCGCTGAACCACATGCCGCTCTGGCCGTGCTGGCTGAATTTTTTTACCGGTCCAAGCAGCTTGTTGTTCTGCTTGAACGAGCTGTTCATGAAGGCGAATCGCTTGCCCTTCACGAACTCGTCGGGAATGTCGCCCCCATGCCGCTTGGCCAGTTCCGGCTTCCAGTCGTACAACTCCAGTTGCGACGGGCCACCGCCCATGAACAGGTAGATGACGTTTTTGGCCTTGGGCGAAAAATGCGGCTTGCCAGGGAGGAACGGGTTCACGCCGTTAGCCCGCGCGCTGTCGCGGCTGAGCAGTGAGCCAAGCGCGATCGAGCCAAGGCCCATCGAGCATTGGCTGAAAAAATGGCGGCGGGTGCTTTGTTGCAGATTCATCATTCGCGGGTGATCGTCTCGTCGAGGTTGAGCATGACTCGGGCGGCCATCGTCCATGCTGAGAACGCCGCATCACCGGTGACCGGACGCGTCGCTTGGCCAAGCGCTTCAGCGTGCACGACGATGGCTTTGGCCGAACTGGCTTGGGCGGCAAATTCCTTAGTTTGTTGCGCGACCAACCCGGTCAGCAGGCGCACTTCCTCGGCGTCCGGTTCGCGGTTGAGGCAGAGTTGAAAACCAAGCCGGATGCGTTCCTCTGCCGTGGCCGCCTCGGTCAACAGTCGATTGGCCAGGCCCATCGACAACTCGATGAACGCCGGATCGTTCAGCAGTGTCAGCGCCTGCAACGGCGTGTTGGATCGGATACGCCGGGTGCAGGCCGCCAAGCCGTCCGGCGCGTCGAACACCTTCAGCGCCGGGTGCGGCGTATTGCGCCAGCGGTAGGTGTAGGCGGCACGTCGGTAGCGATTCTCACCGGTGCTCGCCTTCCAGGTCTTGCGATGCTGGCCAAGATCCATGCAGCCCTCCGGCTGCGGTGGGAACACGCCCGGGCCACCCATCCTCGCGCTGAGCATCCCGCTCGCGGCCAGTGCCACGTCACGCACCAGCTCGGCGTCGAGCCGGAACCGCGCCTGCCTTGCGAGCCATTTGTTCGCGGGATCAATCCGGTCGACATCTACACGTCGACTCGATGCCTGCCGGTAGGTTGCCGAGGTCACAAGCAGCCGGTGCAGCTCTTTTTGACTCCAGTCGTTCTCCATGAACTCGACCGCCAACCAGTCGAGCAGCTGCGGGTGGGTGGGCGGAATGCCCTGCGATCCAAAGTCGTTGTCCGTCTGCACGATGCCCTGCCCGAACAGGTGCTGCCACATGCGGTTCACCGCCACGCGCGCGAGCAGCGGGTTATTCGTGTCGGCCACCCAGCGGGCGAAGCCAAGCCGGTCGCCATCGCGCTTGGCCAAGCGATGCAGGACGCCCGGTGTACCGGCCTGCACCTCCTCCGCCGGGCGCGTGAAGTCGCCCTGAATAAACCGGCGCGTGGTGCGCGGTTCCTTGCGCCGGGCCATCACCATCGTGGTGGCCGCCTTGGGCCGCGTTTTTTTCAGCTTGGCCAAGCTGTCCTCAATCGACCTGCGCTTGGCATCCTCCTTGGCCAAGCCGCTCAGGCTGGCCTCGACCTGTTTGATTTTTTCATCGATCGCGGCCCGTTGAAACTGAACCTCCCGTGTCGGGGCATCGATGCGCGGCTCGTCGGCATTGTTGAAAAAAGCGAACAGCCGGTAGTACTCCACCTGCGAAATCGGATCGTACTTGTGATCGTGGCACTGCGCGCAACCAAAAGTCAGCCCAAACATCACCTCGCCGGTGGTGGCGATGCGGTCGTAGATCGAATCGATCCGGAACTGCTCACGATCGACACCGCCCTCGGTGTTGATCTGCGTATTGCGGTGAAACCCGGTGGCGATCCGCTGGGCAAGCGTGGCTTCCGGGAGCATGTCACCTGCAAGCTGCTCGACCACGAACCGGTCGAATGGCAGGTCGCGATTGAACGCCTCGATCACCCAGTCGCGATACGGCCATATCGACCGGGCGGCGTCGTGGCTGTAGCCGTCCGAATCGGCGTACCGGGCGGCGTCCAGCCAATGGCGTCCCCAACGTTCGCCGTAATGCGGCGATTGCAACAGACGATCGACCGCGCGCTCATAGGCCTGCGGTTCGGTGTCAGCGACGAACGCCGCAAGCTGGTCGGGCGTCGGTGGCAACCCGGTCAAATCAAGGCTCACCCTGCGCAGCAGCGTGGCACGCCCTGCCTCAGGCGATGGCGTCAAACCCACCTCCGCCTGCTTCGCTGCCACAAAATGATCGACGGCATTTTGCGCCCAGTTCCGCTGAGCCCCGGTCAACGTCGGCAACGAATGCCGAACCGGCGGTTTGAATGCCCAGTGCTGATCGTACTTCGCGCCCTCCGCGACCCAGCGCTGAAGCAACTGGACCTGCTCCGGCGTCAGTTTGCTGTTCGACTCCGGCGGCGGCATCTGTGTGTCGGGATCGGTCGTTGTGATCCGAGCGAGCAGTTCGCTCTTGGCCAAGTTCGCCGGATCGATTGCCGCCGCGCCGTCGTTGAGTTGAGTGGCCCCTTCGCGCGTGTCGAGCCGCAGGCCCGCCTTGCGCTTGGCGGCATCCGGGCCGTGGCACTGGAAACAGTTCTCAGAGAGAATTGGCCGGATGTCGCGATTGAAATCGACCTCAGCCGCCACGCCCCTGACCAAGCCGGTCGACAGCACTGCGGCCAAAGCCAAGCGCCTGGCCAAGCGTTGAAAAATAGTTGAAAAAGACAAAGTCACATCCACGGCCGGTCGGCAAATGCTCCAATCCAATCCCCCGCCGGGCAAGTTATTTCTGCCAGAGGCGAAGGAACTGATCCCTCACAGCGGAGACGGTGGCGTAGCGGAGGGTCACCGCCTTGTTTTCACGGATCAACCGATCCACGTGGTCGAGCACCTCGTCGTATTTCTTGAAGTGCTCGTGGGCGCTGCCCTCATGGATCGCGAGGCACACCGCGGTCGACTGCCCCGCCTTTGCCTTCTCGACGTGAAGACCGATGATCCGCTTCATGTCACCGGCCGACACCATCCAGTCGATCTTGGCATTCTGCGGAATCTCCACCAAAGGCTGTCCGTCCACCGCATTCATGAAGGGCGCGGAGCCGGTTGGGAGGATGGTTTTTTTGGCGACTCGATACGGTGTGGAACGAACGGAGACGCTTTTGTCCCAGCCAGACAACTCTTGCCACGACAGAGCGTACTGCGCCCCGATCTCGCTGCCGGGCGGAAACGCCGCCGCGCTCGCCGTGTAACCGGCGGCCACGATGCGCTTCTGCAACTCAAGACTGGTCGCGTAAAAGCCGGCGCAAAATGTTTTTGGAACGCCCAGCCCCTGCTTACTGAATTTCGCCCGAGTGAACTCGAGCATCTTCGAAATCTCATCCCCGCTGTAGGCCGACATCGGCACGCTGTAACCGGAAGGATCGGAGCTGCCGCGCGCCTGCTTTGCAGAGACGCTTGGTCGGATGCGATACTCCACCCCGGCACTCTCCACGAACGTGCGGTACATATGCAGGTGCACCCCGATCTCGGCCCCGTGCTCGTCGCGGGATTCCTTGACATAGGCCTCCATCTGCTCGCGTAGCGGCGTCGGTGTGGTGTAGGTAACTGGATTGTATAGGTGTGTCCAGCGCATCTGTGGATGGTTCTTCGTCAGGTTGCGAAGTGCGTCGAGGTCATTGGCGGCAATCGTCCAGGGGCGATCGAAATGCGACACCATTGTCACATACACCACCGCGCGCTTGGCGGGTTGATCAACCGCTTGGCAAAGCGCTGCTACCGTCGTGGAAAAGAGCAGAACGACGGCGAACGATGTTGAGCAGATTGGCTTCAAATTAAAACTAGATCGGCGTCGAGGCGGTCAAAAGGGCAAGCGATTGGCAAAGTAGCAGGAATAGAATAGGGCCTCTCACTCACCAAACCTACCGCCAAACCCACACCCCGGCAATGCATCAATTCAACCGCGCCCAAACCAAGTGGCTAAATTGACTAGTAATATTATTAATTTCGGACACCTAAAGCTTCCCTCCATACCAAGATATGGCACAAAAGTATGGGAGCGAGACTGCGAGTCCGCCGCAAGTGCGGAGAATTGCCTT
>DKGH01000031.1 GCA_002453165.1 Verrucomicrobia bacterium UBA6775 | reverse complement strand
TCGTCGCGGAGGATCTCGAACTGGTCGTTGAGGGTGATGGGGTCGCCGACGCGGATGAGTTTCTCGGCCGCCTTTCGGGAGTTGACGCCGATGTCGACGAACAGATCCTGTATCTGCGGCGCACCGCCCTTGCCGCTGTCGCCCTTCATCAGGTGGGGGGCGACGCTACCGACGACGCCTTTCACCGGGCCTTTGCGGGTGTGGATGGTGAGGCGCTGCGCCTTGGTGATGGCAGGGTTGGTGCCGCCAAGTTTGCGGACGTAGATGTAGCCGTTGTTGTCGATGTAATTGACTGTCATGCCGATCTCGTCGGCGTGGCCGGCGAGCATGAGCCTCGGGCCTCCGCCCTTGTTAAGCACGGCGACGCAGTTGCCGTAGGCGTCGGAGTAGGTTTCGTCGGCGTACTGGCCGACGTAGTCGAGCCACACGCGGAGTCCGCGCGATTCGTGGCCGGAGGGGCTGGGGGTGTTGACAAGGGTCTCGAGAAACTGAAGCGAGCGTTTGTTCATGTGCGCCGATTAGGGGGCAGGGTGGGTGCGCTTTTCAAGGGCAATTTGGTTTTGAAAATTCATTCACTCACGGCTTGCTTTTGGCAGGTGGCTTGCTTTGAATCTGCCGTCCATTTGGCGTTGTGACGATTCATGGCGAAGATTCCCCATAAAATTCAGGAACGAATCAAGGCGGCGTTGCGCCGGTTCAAGCCGCTGTTGAAGGCGGCCCGAGAGCGCGATGCCGGCCGTGCGGACACCGCCACGTTGGCGCTTGATCTGTTGTCGGAGCTGTTTGGGTACGATCGCTACACGGAGATTACATCGGAGCTGGACAACAAAGAATCGGTGTTCGATTTCTCGATCCAGACCGAGGGCCAGCCGCGGATGCTCGTACGTGTCAGCCCGATCGGCATGGCTCCGGACGACCGCTACCTTCTGGCCACGGCGCAGTACGCGCAGATGAACGGGGTTGACTGGATTATCCTGACCAACGGCATCGGTTGGCAGGTGCATCACGTGGAGGATGTGGGCGCGAACGCTCCCGAGACCCCGGTGGTGTTGGTGTTTGATTTGTTGCAAATGCAACCCGGCCGGGATGCGCACCTGAGGACGATCCACTTGCTGACCCGTGAGGGGCACGAGAATGCCGGCCTGAGCCATTTCAAGTTGCGGCTGGAGATGACCAACCGCCATTACCTCGGCGCGATGGTGTTGAGCGATGCCGTGGTGGCGTCCGTGCGGCGCGAGCTGCACAAACTCAACCCTGACCTCCGCGTGACGCCGGCCGAGCTTCGCGAGAACCTGGCCAAGGGCGTGTTGCGGCCGGACATCGTGCAGAGCAACGAGACGCGGTCGCTGATGGTTCACCTTCAAAAAGTAAAGGAAGCCGAGCTTGAGGAGCGACGCAAGGCCGCCGATCCAAACCGGTTTGCCTCGCGCAAGGGGCCGAAGAAAAAGGCCGAGTCCACTCGCTGGACAGCCAAGCCCGGGGCCAACCGCAAGGCCAAGGCTTCGGGGAAATTCAGCAAGACAACCAATGGCGACTCAGTTGTCCGGATCACGCAGAAGGACGCGATCAAAAAAGTGCTGAAACGCTCCGAGGACGCACCGGCAAAACCGGCCGGCCGAGGCCGTTTGCTTCACTGGGGAAAATAATCCTCCGCTTGGCCAAGCGCGGAAAATTGTCTAACTTGGGCGCGTTGCACTATGAAACGTCCAAACCGCGCATTCACTCTAATCGAATTGCTGGTGGTCATTGCGATCATCGCCATCCTCGCCGGCCTGCTGTTGCCGGCCTTGGCCAAGGCGAAGGCCAAGGGGCAGGAGGTTTATTGCCTAAACCAACTCAAGCAACTCTCACTCGCGGCCAAGCTTTACTCCGGTGACAACAGCGACCGTTATGCGTGGACGTTCTCGCTGATCGGGAACCAGCAGAACCGTCGTTCGTGGTTTAACTATCTTTACGTCTATCAGGAAACCAAGGAAACACTGCGCTGCCCTAGTAAACCCTTCAAGACAAAGGAGACGCTCTATGACATTGAGCGGACGACGAACAACTACGCTGCCAACTTTCGGCTCGGCGGCTGCGACTGGCCCGGCACGTGGGAGTATCCCGCGTTAAAGGAAAGCTCCGTGCGAAGTCCGTCCACACAGGTTTACAAGACCGACGGCGGCACCCTGCCGGTCAACACCACTGACCCAAAAAAATGTGTAACGCCCCGTTCAAAGGAAAAGCCCGGCTGCTGGATCATTCAGGATCCAGGCAGCTTCGTGCCGTGCGCCTGCGGCCTTAACCCCGGCGACCCAAACTGGGGCGGACCGCACCTGCGCCACAGCAACAAAAGCAATGTCAGCTTCACCGACGGCCACGCGGAGGTGCTGCCGTCCTTCAAGTGGTACTGGTCCGGCACGCCGTGGCTCGATCCTAAGCGCGGTGGTTGATCCGGTTTGCGCTTGAGTGAGACTGAGGTCGGGGGGAGGCTGGCGGCGTGAGCGAGGCACGGGAGACGCCACAAACCATCCAACAGCGCAAGGGCTGCGAGTCGATCGCAGCGTTGACGGCGTATGACTTCCCCATGGCCAAGCTGCTTGATGCCGCCGGCGTGCCGCTGGTTCTTGTGGGCGACTCGCTCGGGATGGTCGTGCTGGGTTACCCCGACACCACGCACGTGACGCTTGATGAAATGGCTCACCACACCGCCGCCGTGGCTCGGGCCATGCCAAGTGGCCTCGTCGTCGCTGACCTTCCTTATCAATCCTACGAGACGCCGGAGGAGGCGGTGACTTCGGCCAAGTGCCTGGTCGCCGCCGGGGCAGAGGGGGTAAAGGCGGAGGGTGGCCAAGCGATCCTGCCGCAGGTCGAGGCAATCGTCGCCGCCGGGATTCCATTTCTCGGACACTTGGGCATGCTGCCTCAGAGCGTCGTCGATGGAGGGGGGTATCGCATCAAGGGTCGCGACGACGAACAGCGCGAAGCCCTGCTGGCTGACAGCCAAGCGCTTGGCCAAGCGGGAGCGTTCGGCATCGTGCTCGAGTTGGTGACACCAACCGTGGCCGCTGAGATCACGCGCTTGGTTGATATCCCGACCATCGGCATCGGTTCCGGGGATGACTGCGACGGGCAAATTTTGGTGACCACCGATCTGCTTGGCACGTCGCCGGACTTCATCCCCAGGCACATTCGGCCGGAAGAGTTGCTCCGCGATCGCATGGTTGGCATGATTCGCGGCTGGAAGAATGGCTTGGCCAAGCGCAAACCATGAGTGAACTGACCCACATTGACGCCGAGGGCGAGGCCCGCATGGTCGACGTCTCGGCCAAGCCGGAGCAGGACCGCGAGGCGATGGCCCGTGGCGAGATTCGCCTGGCGGCGGCCACACTGGATGCTATCGAGAGCGGCGACACGGCCAAGGGCAATGTGCTGGCGACGGCGCGGTTGGCCGGCATCATGGCCGCGAAGAAAACCGCCGAGCTGATTCCTCTTTGCCACCCGCTGCCGATCACCCACGCGGAGGTGGATTTTGAAATCCCTGCCAGTCGCGACCGCATTGTCATCACCGCCTCGGCACGCATCTCGGCGAAGACCGGCGTGGAGATGGAGGCGCTCACGGCGGTCTCGACCGCAGCGCTGACGATCTACGACATGTGCAAGGCGATCGACAAGCAGATGGTCATTTCTGAAATCAGCGTGACCTCAAAAACCAAGCGATGAGGGCATTCATCAAATTGACTCGTAAAATGAATCAACCGTGCTATGCTGAGCGACCTGCCTGAACATAAAGTCCGGCACACCAATGATTGAGGAGGCAACCATACCGCAAAACGAATCGCCCTGCGCGCAGCCGGGCGGAGGCGGGCCGTTGACTTATTCGTTCGACCGCTCGGAGTTTTGGCGGGCGATTCCCGCATGGCAAGATGTTGACGCGGAGACTTTCGGCGACTTCCGCTGGCAGCAGCGCAACTCGGTGACATCCATTCAGCGCATTCAGAACGCACTGCAGGAACTTGCCACACCGGAGTTGATCGCCGACATCGAGGCTGGTCTACTCAAGACGCCGATGAACGTGCGTCTCACCCCGTACATTTTCTCTCGCATCCACTGGGAAAACGTGGAGGAAGATCCGGTGCGCCGCCAGTTTTTGCCCCTCGGCTCGCAGTTCGTGCCGGATCATCCGCATGTGATGGACGACTCGCTGGCCGAGGACAGCAACAAGGCGACACCGCACCTCACACATCGTTACCCTGACAAGGCTCTGTTTTTACCGATCACACTTTGCCCGGTTTATTGCTCCTTCTGCACGCGCAGCAGGGTTGTCGGCGGCAGCACGGCGGTGAAGAGTAAATCCACTTACGGTGCGAAGTCCACTGAGTGGGACGCCACGTTCGACTACATCCGCAGCCAGCCGGAGTTGGAGGACATTGTCATCTCCGGCGGGGACGCGTTGTTGCTGCGGCCGAACCAGATTCGGCAGATCGGCACCACGCTGCTGGAAATTCCCACGGTTCGGCGGATCCGCTTTGCGACCAAGGGGCTGGCGATCATGCCGATGAAATTCACCAGTGACACCGAATGGGTGGAGGCACTGGGGGAGGTTTGCCAGCTTGGCCGTGAGCGGATGAAGGAGGTTGCGCTACACACGCACTTCAACACCGACCGCGAGATCACGGCGTGGACGGCGCGTGCGATGGAGGCACTGGCGACCACTGGTGTGCGTGTGCGAAACCAGTCCGTGCTCATCAGCGGAGTGAATGACGGCTTCGATTGCCTGCACTACACCAACAAGAAACTTTCCAGCCTGCTAGTCCAGCCGTACTATGTTTACCTGCACGACATGGTGCCCGGCTGCGAGCATCTCCGCACCACGTTGGATCGGGCCGAGTATCTGTCCCGCCGGTTGCAGGGATCGATCGCCGGCTTCAATACGCCGCGCGTGGTCTGTGACGCCCCCGGCGGCGGCGGCAAGCGGGAGATCTCCAGCTACACATTGTACGACCGGGAGATAGGCGTGTCCGCGTGGACCTCGCCCACGGCCAAGCCGGGTGAAATCTTCTACTACTACGATCCTATTCACCGGTTGCCGGAGGATGGCCAGGCGCTCTGGGCCAATGAGGCCGAGATCGGCCGCCGCTTGGCCAAGTTCAAAACCGAAGCCGAGGCCAAGGCCGAAGCCACCCGCCACTGACGCAAAGGTAGGGACGGCTGTCCCAGCCGTCCTCGGGGCGAGACACGGGTTGCCCCGACTTTTCGGGGGCAGGGATGTCCCCGTTCCTCGCGCTTGGCACTCGTTTTTGTTTTTTTATATCTTTAATCTTCCTCCAGCATGAACAGTCGTCTGGTTTTGGGTTTGATCGGCTTGGTCGCAATATCGCCGTGCTTTTTTGGGCCGTTAATTTTGGATTATTTTCAGATTGAGGGACTCGACGAAGAATCTGGTTCGGGCAAGGCCGTGACTGCTGTCGTGGTTGTTTTGGGATTGCTTGGCTTGGCCATGATCATTCTTTCGTTGAGTGGTGGCACACCGCGCGCCGTTTTAGACGAGATACGATCACGGTCTGTTCCGAAACATTTATCCGCGGCATTGAGTTTTTTCTGCGTACTATTGGCGGTGGGCGGTGGGGTAGTTGCGATTAATAATGAGGGGCAAATATCGGTGATCGGTTTGGTGGTCGGTGTGCTGGGCTTGGCCGGTTGGGTTGGGTTTGCGATTTTGTCCAAGCCCACCTTGCGGGAGTTAGCCAAGGGTTCCATCCACCACGCCTGCCTTTTGGGAGATGTTGCTGAAATCGATCGGCATCTTGCGAACGGAACCGACGTTAACTTACCGGACGAATTGTTGACATGCGCATCGCCGTTGCACTGGATGTGTTTACAGGAAAGCTCGATCACCATCGATCGGCACAAGGGTGGATATTTTCTTGAGGGAACCCGTTTGGAGATTGTGGAGCATCTCATCGCTAACGGTGCCGACGTGAATTTGCGAATCAAAAAAGGAGAAGTTGCCGGGATGACTCCGCTGGATCTGGCCAGATTAAATGAGGAAAACGAGGTGGCCGACTTGTTGGAAAAACACAGTGCGGTCTCGTCAGAATTGTCGGCCGGGCAGCTGGAATCGGAAAAGGGAGGCGCTTGACGCCTCAATCGTGGGGCCGGTATGGTCGCGGGCCATGAGGGAAGGCTTGGAGGCAAATAATTTTTTGGTCCCAATGGTCGTCGAGCAGACAGGCCGAGGTGAACGCGGCTACGACATTTACTCGCGCCTGTTGGTGGACCGGATCGTGTTCATTGGTACACCGATTGATGACACCATTTCAAATCTGGTGATCGCACAATTGCTGTTCCTTCAGATGCAGGATCCGAAGAAGGACATTCACCTGTATATCAACTCACCAGGCGGCAGCATCACAGCCGGTCTGGCCGTGTACGACACGATGCAGTTTTTGACCTGCGACGTGAATACCTATTGTATCGGGCAGGCAGCCAGCATGGGCGCCGTGTTGCTCTCCGCTGGGACTAAGGGCAAGCGTTACGCGCTGCCCAACGCGCGCATCATGATACATCAGCCGTGGGGTGGCGCGCAGGGCAACGCCTCGGACATTGAGATTCAGGCGGCAGAAATCCAGCGACTGAAGAATCGGCTCAACGAAATACTGGCGGAACACACCGGCCAGAAAATGAAAAAGATCGTCGAGGATTCGGACCGCGATTATTTCATGTCACCCGATGAGGCCAAGAAATACGGTCTCGTGGATGAGGTGGTGAAGTCCCGCAAGGAGGTCGCCAGTCTTAAGGACGAAAAAAAGAAAAAGTAACCTAACCCGACATGGCCCGGCCCAATCAAATCACCCTTTGCAGCTTCTGTGGCAAATCCCATGCGGAGGTGCGCAAGCTCATCGCCGGGCCGGGTGTGTACATTTGCGACAGCTGCATCCTCGTCTGCAAGAACGTCCTCGACAAGGAACTGCAGGACGAAGAGAAGAAAAAAGCGATCAAACTCAAGGTTCCCCGGCCCAAGCAGATCAAGGCCGAGCTAGACCGGCACTGCATCGGTCAGGACGACGCGAAAAAAGCGCTGGCCGTCGCGGTACACAACCACTACAAGCGAATCCAATCCGGCTTCGCAGTGAAAACCGACGGCGACGACAAGATTATTGCGGCCGGTTCCGAGGACGAAAACGAGATTGAGATTGAGAAGAGCAACATTCTACTCCTCGGCCCGACTGGTTCAGGCAAAACTCTTTTGGCTCGCACGCTGGCCCGGATGCTCGACGTACCGTTCGCCATCGCGGATGCCACCACGCTGACCGAGGCCGGATACGTGGGCGATGACGTCGAAAACATCGTTCTGCGGCTATTGCAGGCGGCAAATTACGACGTGAAGCGCGCGCAGGTCGGGATCATTTATGTCGACGAAATCGACAAGATCACCCGCCGCACGGAGAACGTTTCCATCACCCGCGACGTGTCGGGCGAAGGCGTGCAGCAGGCACTGCTCAAGATTCTCGAGGGCACCGTCTGCAACGTCCCGCCGCAGGGCGGACGCAAGCATCCGCAGCAGGAGTACATCAAGCTCGACACCACCAACGTGCTGTTCATTTGCGGCGGCGCGTTTGTCGACCTTGACAAGGTGGTGGAGCGTCGCATCGGCAAGCACGTGCTGGGCTTCTCCGGCGATGGCGAGTCGGACGCCCCGGAAACGGCACTCGACTCCAAGACCATCCTGCGCCATGTCGAGCCGGAGGATCTGCTTGGCTACGGCTTCATCCCGGAATTCATCGGCCGCCTGCCGGTGCATACCGCGCTGCAGGAACTCGACGAAGAACAACTCGTGCGCGTGATGACCGAGCCGAAGAACGCCCTCATCAAGCAGTACGCCAAGCTGCTCGAGATGGACGGCGTGAAGCTGAACATCACCGACGGCGCCATGCGCGAACTGGCCAAGGCGGCCATCAAGCGGGGCACCGGTGCGCGCGGCCTGCGCAGCCTGATGGAGAAACTGATGCTCGACACCATGTACGAGATCCCCGATGCCGATGACATCTCCTCGGTGAAGATCGACGAGAAAGTCGTGCTTGGACAAGCGCAACCCGCCATTCATCGCCGGCAGAAAAAAGCCGCGGCCTGACCCCAACCATGTCCAACGACTTCAAGCCCGGCGACATGGTCGCCAAGCAGGTTCAACGCATTCCCCGCTCCGGTATCCGCGAGTTTTTTGACCTCGTACAGGGACGCCGCGACGTGATCTCGCTTGGCGTGGGCGAGCCGGACTTCGTCACCCCGTGGCACATTCGCGAGGCGGCGATCTACTCGCTTGAGCGAGGCCGAACCAGCTACACCTCGAACCTTGGCCTGCCGAGACTGCGCGAGGCAATCAGCGAATACGTCGGCACGACATTTGGTGTGCGGTATGATTCCGAGTCGGAAATCCTCGTCAGCGTGGGCGTGAGCGAAGCGCTCGACATTGCCCTGCGCGCCATTATCAACCCGGGCGATGAGATCATCTATCACGAACCCTGCTACGTCAGTTACGCCCCCGGGATCGCGCTGGCGCACGGAGTGCCGGTGCCGGTGCCGTGTCTTGCCAAGGACGGGTTTGCCGTGACGGCGGAAGCGATCGAGCGGGCCATCACGCCGAAGAGCAAGGCGTTGGTCTTGAATTTTCCCACCAACCCGACCGGCGGCACGATGACCCGCGAGGGGCTGGTGAATATCACCGACTTGGCCAAGCTGCATAACCTGCTGGTGATCACCGACGAGATTTACTCCGAGCTGACGTTCGAGGGGGAACATATCAGCATTGCGTCGCTGCCCGGGATGGTCGAGCGCACGATCTTTCTGCACGGCT
>DKGH01000145.1 GCA_002453165.1 Verrucomicrobia bacterium UBA6775 | reverse complement strand
CGCCGTGTCGGCCACACCGGGGCCAGCGCTAGTGCTCGCCGGAGCCGGCGCTGGTAAGACACGCACGCTGACCTACCGCGTGGCGTACCTGCTTGAGCAGGGCATCCCGGTCGACCGAATTCTACTGCTGACATTCACCAACAAGGCCGCTCGCGAGATGATGGAGCGTGTACAGGACTTGATCGGCGGCGACACTTCCGGGCTTTGGGGCGGCACGTTTCACTCGGTCGGCCATCGCATCCTGCGCCGCAACGCCGAGGTGATCGGCTACCCACCAACATTCACCATCATGGATCGCGAGGACGCCAAGGACCTTATGAGTGCGGCGATCGCTGACGCCGGAGTGGACACCAAGGCGGTGCGTTTCCCCAAGCCGGACCTGCTGTGTGACATCCTGTCGATGTCGATCAACACCGGCATGGAGCTGCCGAAGGTGATGGAGGAACGGTACTTTTATTTTGAGAGTTTGACGGAGGACATCGCCCGGGTGCACGCCGCCTACGCCAAGCGCAAGCAGGCCAACGGCGTGATGGATTTCGACGACCTGCTGAACCAGTGGCTGCGGTTGCTGCGCGAAAACGAGGAGGCGCGCACCTACTTTCAGGCCAAGTTTCAGTTCATCCTCGTCGACGAATATCAGGACACGAACCACGTACAGTGCGAACTGATCGACCTGCTCGGAGGCCGGCATCACAACATCATGGCGGTCGGCGACGACTCGCAGAGCATCTACTCGTGGCGGGGTGCGAACTTTCGCAACGTGCTCGAGTTCCCCGAGCGCCACAAGGACGCGCAGGTGTTCAAGATCGAGACAAACTACCGCAGCACACCGGAGATTCTCGACTGCGCCAACGCCGTCATCGCCGGCAACACGCAGCAGTTTGAAAAGAAACTCGCGCCGGTGCGCGACTCCGGGATGAAGCCGGCGCTGGTCTCCTGCAACGACGCGAACCAACAGGCCGAGTTCATCGCCCAGCGCGCGCTCGAGCTGCGCGACGAGGGCATCCCGCTTGAGAATATGGTGGTGCTCTACCGCTCACACTTTCACGCGCTCGAGCTGCAGCTTGAGTTCACGCGGCGGAACATCCCGTTTAGCATCACCAGCGGCATCCGGTTTTTCGAGCAGGCACACGTCAAGGACGTCGCCGCGTACCTCAAGCTCATCACCAATCATCGCGATGAGATGGCGTTCAAGCGCATCGTGCTGATGCTGCCCGGCGTGGGGGCCAAGTCTGCGGACAAACTCTGGGCCGCGTACAACGCCCGTTTGGCGGAAGAACTCACTCAACAGTCCAGCCCGGCCAAGCTGCTTCGCGACATCGCCGGGGTGGCACCAAAAAAATCCACCGCCGGCTGGGAACAATTCGCCGAGACCATCGGCCAGCTCGACGACGCGCAGGCCAAGGGGCCGGGCCACATGATCCGCCTCGTTGTCGCCGCCGGCTACGAAGATTATCTGCAGAACAAGTTTCCCAACTACTACACGAGGCTGGAGGATCTCGAACAGGTCGCCGGCTTTGCCGACCAGTACGAAACCCCCGAGGAGTTCCTCAGCGAACTTGCACTGTTGAGCAACCTTGACACCGAGTCCAAACGCGACACGCAGCCAGACCCGGAGCAGATCCGGCTCTCGACCATTCATCAGGCCAAGGGGCTGGAGTTCGAGGTGGTGTTCGTGATGATGCTCTGCGACGGGTTGTTCCCTTCAAGCCGCGCGATCGAGAGCCCGGACGGTGAGGAGGAGGAGCGGCGGCTGTTTTACGTCGCCGTCACCCGGGCCAAGTCGGAGCTGTACCTGAGCTATCCGCTGATGCGCTTCATGCACGGCTCCGGCGGCGAGACGCTCCAGCAGCCGTCCCGCTTCCTCAACGAGATCGGCGACGACCTCGTCGAGGAGTGGAACCTGCAAAGCTTCGACCCCTACGGCTGATCCGTGTGAATAGTCAATCCCGCTTGGCCAAGCGGAGTTTTTGATCGAGCGATTGCAGTACGAAGTCGTGCTCGGAGCGGACGCCCAGTCGCTCGATCGGCTCCCAGTCCCAGCGCAGCCAGAGCCGGCTCTCGATGATCGTGTGCCGTGTCACCCGGATTTCGCCTGCCTCCTCCGTTAACTCGTAGCCGGCCTTGCTGAAGGTCAGCCATTGGTTTCCCGGCAGGGTGTCGCCGGTAATTTCGAATTCCATCCGGCTTGGCTTTTGCCACGCGGTGACCTCCTGCATAATGGTGCCCTTGTCAAAATAACAGGTTCGGACACTGCCTTTGCCCTCCCCCTCGAGCGTGCAGCGGCGCGGCACCGGCAGCGCGCCGAGTTGCAGCAGGAACGGCTTGGCTCCATACATCGATTCGAACCGGCCAAGCGCCTACCAGATCCGGTCGGCCGTGGCCACGATGCGGATGCTGTCCGAGATGGTGACCGCGGCCGGGCTGGCACGCCACGGTTCCTCAGCCTTGTCGACCGCAGCGACGAGCAGTGGCGAGAGCAGCAGGAGGATCGACAGGTGTTTGCAGGAGTTGAACTCATCCTTTTTGAAAATAATCCTAGCCACGTGCACCAGCAGGCCGGCAACGATCATTGCCGCCATGGCCAGGGGCGCTGCCATCAACGCACAGAAGATTCCCTCCATGCCCATCACGATCAAAAATGACATCGCGAACACACAGCCGCCCAGCCCGCTGAGGGCGATGTGCTTGATGTTGTTGACGAGGAGACCGATGGTCAGACCGGCCACGAATGGCACTGCGATGAAGATGGCCGAACCAAGCGTGGTACGCTCCGACGCGACAAATTAGTAGCCCAGAACCATTAGCAAAGCCGAGATGCCGCTCGCCCAAAGCACCCCGCACTTCAGGCCGCTGGACTCGCCGGAGCGCTCGCTCATGGCAACCGGTCAGGGTTGGACCTTGGTTTTCTTGCGTGCCGGTTTTTTGCGCAGACGGCTGTTGAGATGCCGGTTGACGGCGTTGAGATAAGCCTTGGCACTGGCCTCGATGACGTCGGTGCTCGCGCCCTTGCCGGTGACGAGTTCGCCGTCACCAAAATCGACCTTCAAGCTGACCTCGCCCAACGCGTCCTTGCCCTGCGAAACACCGCGCAGCGAGTAATCCTTCAGGCGCCCACGCGTCTCAGTGAGCCGGTCGATCGCCTTGAGGGCGGCGTCCACCGGGCCGTCCCCCACCCCTGCATCCTCCAGCACCGTGTCCTTTTTCGCACGACCAGTGGCCGCCTTGCGAAGGCGCACGGTGGCGGTCGGTACAGTCTGGTTGCCGCTGGTGACATTGACGTATTCCATCACCCACGTCTCCGGCACCTTGGTCATCTGGCCATCGACCAGTGCGCCGAGATCGTCGTCATAGACAAATTTCTTTTTGTCGCCGACCTCCTTAAACCGGCTGAAAACATTCGTGATCTCGTCATCGGTGAGCTTGAAGCCAAGGTGCTTGAGTCGCATCGCCATCGCGGCGCGGCCGCTGTGCTTGGTCAACGGCAGCTCGGTCTTCCCCCAGCCGACGTCCTCCGGATCCATAATCTCGTATGTCTCGCGTTTCTTGATGATGCCGTCCTGATGGATGCCACTTGAGTGGGCAAACGCATTCTCACCCACGATGGCCTTGTTTCGCTGCACCACAAAACTGCTCATACGCGAGACTAGCCGCGACGACTTCACGATTTCGCCGGTCTTGATGCCGCACTTCAGGCCCTCGTAGTAATCCTCGCGCGTCTTCAACGCCATGACCAGTTCCTCCAGCGCAGCGTTACCGGCTCGTTCACCAATGCCGTTGACGGTGCACTCGATCTGCCGGGCACCATTCTCGACTGCGGCCAGTGAGTTGGCCACCGCCATGCCGAGGTCGTTGTGGCAATGGACACTGATGACCGCCTTGCCGGACTGAAACTCCGGCACCGAGTCGTGCAGGTGACCGATCAATTCGCCGAACTGGCCCGGCACCGCCCAGCCGACCGTGTCCGGGATATTGACCGTGGTGGCCCCGGCATCGACCACCGCCTGGCAGACCTCCGCGAGAAAATCCGGTTCGGTTCGGGAGCCGTCCTCGGGAGAAAACTCGACATCGGCCACAAGTTTGCGCGCACGTTTCACACCCTCCACAGCGAGCTTGATGATCTGGCTCTGCGCCTTGCCGAGTTTGAACTCGCGGTGCAGTTTGGAAGTCGCGAGAAACACATGGATGCGCCCCTTTTTGCCGGCAGGAGCCACGGCCTTGCCGGCCGCCTCGATGTCGCGCGGCACGCATCGCGCCAGCCCGGCAATGATCGGCCCCTTGATCTCCCTGGCGATGGTACTGACCGCAGTAAAATCACCATCGCTGATCACGGGAAAACCGCCCTCGATCACGTCCACCTTCAGTCGGGCCAGTTGACGGGCGACCTCGAGTTTTTCGCGAAGCGTCATCGAGGCGCCAGGGCACTGCTCACCGTCGCGGAGTGTCGTGTCAAAGATAAGGATTCGGTTCTTTTTCATGTCGTCGTTAATGCGTGGTGGTTAACAAAAAACCCCGTCGCCTTTCGGGCAGCGGGGTTTACGAACTTCATGGACACCAGTTTAAACCTCAGCCGCCTGCGCGCTTCCCAAAAGCGCCAGTCCCAGCAGCGAAAGTCGTAGGCTCAAACTTGCCATCGCGGCGCAACCTAGCGACGCCCCCCCGCCAAGTCAAAGGGTTTTTGCAGCCTTTGGAGTGCGCTTGGCCAAGCGCTTGGTTTACTCGTCGCCTTCGTCGGGGTCGCCGGTGAGGATCACGGCGGCGGCCTCGGACGGCTTGGCCTCGAAGAGCACGCTCTCCGGCCCCCAACCGGCCCAACCGGTCAGCCCGGGGGCATCCGGGTCACTATCGACAACCGCCACGCCAAGGCCGAAGTACAGATCCTTCTTCAGCTTGGCCACGCCGAGGGTTTGTGGAGAAAACCAAAACTCGTACACCGTGGTGCCGGTGCTGGGGTCGATTGTTTTTTGTTTCCGCCGCATGACGACGTTGAACGCTGCGTCGCCGGTGATCTGTTCCACAAATCCGGCGCGTTGCGGTGCGTCCTCATCGGTCAGTCGGTCCTTGTCGTAAATAAAATCGGTGGCGAGGAACGGGTCGGACAGCGCGAAGGCAAACTCGCCCAGCACCCTGCTCCGCTCGTCATTGGTGAACAACACTTTCACCGAATCACCGGCGATGGCGTCCTTGTTGGTATGGTGATGGAAGTCGTCCTCGACCTCGATCGTCAACAGGAGGCCGTCCGGGTTCCAGCCTAGACCCATCATAACCCGATGATCCTTGACCCCTTCCCACTTGCCATCTCCGACCTCTACGTACTGTGCGTAGGTGGTGTCGCCCACGATGTAGGATCCCTTTGCACGTTGACCTTTCCCCTTCACCTCGAAGCCGGGATTGGCCACCAATTCGCTCACCGGCCATTCACCGGACAGGGCATCGAGCGCACCCCTGATTGGCTTGGCCTCAAACCATTCATAATGAATGTCGATGAGGTTGGAGGATTTCAACGGGGGATCGGTGTACGGGGCGACCCTAAAAAAACGCTGGCTGTACTTGCTCGTTTTGCGATCCTTGTAAACCAGCGTCTCGGCGTCAAAGTCCAGTACCTTGATCGTGCGCCAATTGATCAGGTCCTCCGAGGCAAGGATCTGAAATTCACGCGCCTCGACCCTCATTTTCTTGTTTAGAAAGCCGTACCAACCGGGTGCCAGTGCAGTGACCTCGAGCTGGAAGTGGTTGCCGCGCTCGTAGCGTGTGAAACCGTAGTATTCCTTGAGCAGGTCGGTGACGTTCGTGTGCCCAAAGAACACCGCACCGTCCATAGACGTCTCGGCCCGCTTGTCTTTTGCATTGATATCCGCACCGTGCGCCAGCAGGAGCCTAGCGACATCCACGAATCCACCCACGGCCGCGTGGTGCAGCGCCGTCGCCTTGTCGTCATCGATGTGGCGAGCGTTCGCCCCGGCGCCAAGCAGCAACACGGCAATCTCGAGGTTGCCGTACTCGGCGGCGTAGTGGAGCGGGGTTTTACCGGTCCAGTCATCAACCTCATCCACATTCGTCCCGGCGGCGAGATGCGCCTTCACGGTGGCCACGTCGTTGCGCCAACTTGCCGCCGCCCAGAGCGGCAACTCCGGCGCAGCCTGGGCGGAGGCAATCCACCAGAGCGACAGGCTGAATAAAATATGGCTGAAAATCCTAGGCATCGGCCGCGCACCATTTATACGGACTTGGCCTAATCGGCCAGCGAAATCGCCGGATTCGGCTGGCCTTGCACCGGACTTGGCCTTGGCCTACGCTCCCGCGACTCGATTTTGAAGTTCATGAAAATTTCGACCCTTTCCGCGATATGTCTCGGCCTCACCCTTGGCATCTTTTCACCGTCAGCGCTTGGCCAAGCGGAGAACAATGCTCCCGCCACCGTCCCGGATCTGGCCCCGGTACTGGCCAAGCTCGACAGCGTGATCGCCGGCTTGGCCAAGGTCTCCGAGGACTTGGCCGAGCTGCAAAAGGCCACCGACGGGAACGCTAGGGACAAGTCGCTCAAGTCCGTCGCCAGCCAGTTGACCTACCTGAATGAAAACACCGAGGCACTCGCCAAGACTCTCTCCGGACAGGCGGCCGCCTCCGAAGCGGCCGCCGGCCTGCTGAAGGAACTGGTCGCCCTGCAGGGCGACACCGCCAAGAAGGCGGGCCAGCCTGCGGCCCCGGTAAAGTGGAAATACAAGTCCATTTTTGGCGACAGCCGCGTGGCGTTGGAGGAGGAGATGAACGCCTTCGGCAAGGAAGGGTGGGAGTTTTTTAACATCACCTCGTTCGGCCGCGGCAGCGCGGCCTTCGCACGACGCCCGGTCAAATAACTGGGACCGGCAATTTTGCCTGACCAAACGGGAATCCCCCGGTAAGTCAGGCTCGCCTCCGAATCATCAATTTTTAAAATGTCAGAATCTGCTCCAGTAATGGAATCCCTGAACAAGGCCAACAACGGCGCGGCCGCGCCGAGTGAGGGCGACGTCGCCGTCATCGACGAACTGCGCACCACCTACAACAGCATGAAGTCCGAGATGGCCAAGGTCATCGTGGGACAGGACGAGGTCGTTGAGCGACTGCTCATCGCCATCCTCTCGCGCGGCCACGCGCTGCTCATGGGAGTACCGGGGCTGGCTAAGACACTCATGGTCAACTCGCTGTCCAGGGTGATGTCGCTCGACTTCAACCGCATTCAGTTCACGCCCGACCTGATGCCGTCCGATATCACCGGCACGGATATCCTGCAGGAGACCGCCGAGGGCCGGCGGGAGTTTGAGTTCGTAAAGGGACCGATCTTCGCCAACATCATCCTCGCCGACGAAATCAACCGCACGCCGCCCAAGACGCAGTCCGCACTGCTCGAAGCCATGCAGGAACATCACGTCACCGTGTCCGGCCGCATCCTCCCGCTGCCAGAGCCGTTTTTTGTGTTGGCCACGCAGAACCCGATCGAGCAGGAAGGTACCTACGCCCTGCCGGAAGCGCAGCTCGACCGGTTCATGTTTTTTGTGGAGGTACAGTACCCCAACCGCGACGAGGAATTGCGCATTGCTCGCGAGACCACCGGCACCGCCCCGCAAACCATTGAGCCCCGGGTCAACGGAGAGCAGATTCTCAAGTATCAGGAACTGGTCGAACGCGTGCCGGTGCCAGACCACATTTACGACTTCGCGGTGGACATCGTACGTGCCACACGACCGGGCTCCGACGATGCGCCGGACTTTTGCAAAAAACTGGTCTCGTGGGGCGCCGGGCCCCGTGCCATCCAGTACCTCATCCGTGGAGCCAAGGCGCGCGCGGTGTTGCACGGCAGCTACCTTGTGAGGCAGGAGGACCTCGAGGCAGTGGCGCACCCAGTGTTGAGGCATCGCATCATCACCAATTTCCAGGCGCAGGCCGAGGGAACCGACAGCACCGTCATCGTCGAAAAGTTGCTCGATCAATTCCGCGACGCCAGTGCCTGAGGAGAGTGCGCAACCGCTGATTGAAGCCGACGTCGTCGGCCGGCTCATGGGCCAGCCGCTGCTCGCGCGGTTCCCGATGGAGGGCTCGGTGTCCGGCCACCACCGCAGCCCGCACCGCGGCTCCAGTGTCGAGTTCGCCGAGTACCGCAACTACGTGCCGGGCGATGACATCCGCCGGCTCGACTGGCGCGTGTTCGCCCGCACCGACCGCTACTATCTCAAGGAGTTCGAGGCCGAGACGAACCTCCGCTGTTACGTCGTGCTCGACTGCAGCGGCTCGATGGCGTTCGAGGGTACGCACGGCACGCGGTTCGACTACGCCAAGCGCTTGGCCGCGACGCTCAGCTACCTCGTCATCAATCAGGGCGACGCCGCCGGGCTGGTACACGTCAACGCGAACAACAACACCGAGATCCCGCCGCGCCGTAACGCCTCGCACCTGCAGTTGATTCTCGACTCGCTTAGCCAGGCGCAGCCCAAGGGCGAGACCCAACTCATTCCCCTGCTGCACGAGCTGGCCGAGAAGGCCCGCCGCCGCGCGCTGGTGATCATTTTGTCCGACTGCTTTTGTGACGAGGCCGAACTGCGTGATGCGCTGCAGCATCTGCGTTTTCAAAAACACGACCTCGCACTGTTCCACCTGCTCGACCCGCTGGAGCTGGATTTCACCTTCGACCGGCCGGTGCGCTTCGTGGACATGGAGGGCTCGCACTCAATCGTCACCGAGCCGGCCACGATCCGCGCCGAGTACCAGACGGAACTCAACCGGTTCCTCGAGCGCCTCCGCACCGATTGCCACGAGTTCAACGCCGACTACCGCCGCGTCACCACCGACCTGCCGTACGACAAGGTGCTCGCGGATTTTCTGACCGAACGCGCCGGGCGCGGCAAACGCTGACGCATGACTTTTCTCCAGCCGTTCATCCTCTGGGGACTGCCCCTCGTACTGCTGCCGGTGATCATTCACCTGATCAACCGCATGCGGCACCGGCCGAGGCAGTGGGCGGCGATGCAGTTTCTCCTCGCAGCCACGCGCAGCTCAACCAGCCATTCCAAGATCAAAAACTGGCTCATCCTCGCGATGCGCATCCTCGCCGTGCTACTGCTGTTGTTGTTCCTCTCCCGGCCGCTCGTCGGTGGCTGGCTCGGCTGGGCGATGGCTGCCGCACCGGATGCCATCCTGCTGCTCGTCGATCGCTCCGCCAGCATGGAGTCGCGCGTTGCCGGCACGGACGAGTCCCGACGCGAGTACGCGCTCAAGCTGATCGCCTCGGCCGCTGGTGAGTTCGAAAACAACAGTCACCTCATTCTAATCGACAGCGCGACGCGCAAGCCGGAGACGGTCTCGGTGGCCTCCCTCGCGGAGCTGCCCGGCACCCAGCCGACCGATACCGCCGCCGACATCCCGGCCATGCTGCAGGCCGCGCTCGATTGGCTCATCGAAAACGAGGCCGGCACCGCCGAGGTCTGGATTGCCTCCGACCTGCAGTCGAGCAATTGGCTGCCGGGCGATTCCCGCTGGGAAACACTCGTCACCGCGTTCGATTCCCTCCCGCAAAAGGTCCGCATCCGGCTGCTGGCCACCACGCAGGATTCACTGCCGAACACCTCGATCTCCGTTTCCGAACTCGCGAGGGTGCAGTCCGGTGAAACGGGCGAAGTGCGGTTGGCGGTCGACCTCAAGCGCAGCGAGGCCACTGCCGACACGGCCGCCATCACCCGCACACTCAATGGCATCGCCACCGAGTTCGAGACCCGTGTCAACGGGCAGTCCACCCGTTGGCGGCATCGCGTCGAGGTGGGCGACCAGTCCGGCGGCTGGGGCAAACTCGAGCTGCCGGCCGACGGCAACCCGCGCGATAACGTGACCTATTACCGCTACAGCGACGACCACCCCCCGGCCGGGCTGGTCATCACCGAGAGTGCGCTTGGTCCACTTTGGCAGGCGGCCGCTTCGGTGGCCGACACCTCCGGCCGCAAGCCGGCCAAGCGCTTGGCTCCCGATGATTTCACCAGCTCAGACCTGCGCGACATCACGCTGGTCGTCTGGCAGGCGCCACTGCCGCAGGGCGACTCCGCCACCGCGCTCCGGCAGTTCGTCAACGAGGGCGGCCGCCTGGTTTTCTTTCCGCCCGGCGAAGCGGCCACCACAAGATTTGCCGGGCTTGGCTGGGGCGAAAAACAGGAGGCCGACGAGGAGCCGTTCAAGGTTGGCCGCTGGGACGAGGATCAGGGGCCACTGGCAAACACGGACGAGGGACTGCTCCTGCCCCTCAACCAACTCACCGCGCTGCAGCGGCAACGGGTGCTTGGCCAAGCGGCCGTGCTCGCCGCGTTCAACGACGGCCAGGCACTGCTCGCGCGTCAGGCGCTTGGCCAAGGGGAGGTTTATTTTTGCTCCACCCTGCCCCTGCTCACGTGGTCGGAGCTGGGCGGCGGCATGGTGGTCGTGCCAATGCTCCAGCGGCTGCTCGCCGCCGGCAGCGCCCGGTTGCAGCGCGACTCCGTGGCCGAGTGCGGCAAGGTCGGCGCCGGCGACCTGCAACTCGAGTGGACCTCGGTGGAAACCAGCCAGCGCGGCGACGTGCAGACGCAGGCCGGCGTCTACCAATCCGGCGACCGTTGGCTGGTCGTCAACCGGCCGGCTGCGGAAAATGAATTTGAACGCGTGGAGGACGAGGTCGTCTCCGCATTGTTCGGCGGACTGTCGTTTCAGCTCTTTCAGGCCAAGCGCGACGACACTGCGCTGCAGGGCGAGATCTGGCGCATGTTCCTGTTTTTCATGCTGCTCGCGCTGCTCGTCGAGGCATGGCTAATCCGGCCAAGGGCCGGCGTTGAGTCGGACGAGCCGACCCCGAAACCCCAACCCGCCCCCGCCGCATGAGCCAATGGTCTTTTGCAACCTCAGCCCTGATCCTCCTCGTCGGAGCGGGAGTGATGGTGCTGTCTGCCTGGCTGGGCTGGAGCAGCTGGCAGCGCAACGGTCGGCGCGGCAAGGTCGGCCTGCTGGAACTGCTGCGGTTCGCC
>DKGH01000085.1 GCA_002453165.1 Verrucomicrobia bacterium UBA6775 | reverse complement strand
CGCCGCCGACCATTCCGTAACGAAGTTTTCTTTTCATCACTTAAAAATGCTAAAATTCAGTTGGTAATTAGGAAAGTTGATTGCCTAAAAGAGAAGCGGCTTTATAGTGGCCGTCGTGCAGCAAGTCAACGCTGCGTGCCTTCTCCAAGGAGGGCGATCGAGACCACTTCACGGTTTCATTGAGGGAAAACCAACCTGGGAGAGCGGGCAGCCGAGCAGTTTGATGCCGTTGTTTACCTATGCAGATTCATCTGCTCAGATCAAAAATTCATCGCGCGCTGGTCACCGATGCAAACGTCGAGCACGAGGGCAGTCTCACCATTGATCCCGACTTGATGGACAAGGTGCACCTTCTCCCGTACGAACGTGTCGTTTGCGGCAACCTCGCCAACGGCAATCGCTTCGAGACCTACGCCATCCCCGGCAAGCGGGGTAGCCGCGAGGTGATCCTCAATGTAGCCACGGCGCACCTTGGCCAGGCGGGTGACCGGTTGACTATAATGACCTTCGGCCTGTTCGACGAGAAATCCGGCCCCAACCACAAGCCCCGCGTCATCGTCCTTGGCGAAAACAACGCCATCAAAGAGGAACGAAACATCGGCTGAAGCATGAATCTTACCGCCAACGAAATAGCCCAAAAGGTAGACGGGAACATCCTTGGCGATGGAGAAACCAAACTTACCGGTTTCGCAAAAGCCGACGCCGCCACGTCCGGGGATTTGACGTTCGCCGAGAATGAAAAATTCTTTCGCTTGGCCGAGCAAAGCCAAGCGAGTGCCATCCTTGCGCCGGCTGAATTCCAGTCGGAATCCAAGACAGTGATTCAAGTCAAAGATGCCCGGATTGCATTCGCCCAAGTGCTGCCACTTTTCTTTCCCGAGAAACAATTTACTCCCGGATTTCACCCAAGCGCGGTAGTCGCCGACTCGGCCAACATCGCCGAGACTGCCCACATTGGCCCTAATTGCGTAATCGGGGAAAACGTCACAATCGGGGATGACGCCATTCTCGAGGCGCACTGCACGATCGGGGACGATTCCGCGCTTGGCCAAGCGTGCCACCTTTTTCCAAACGTCAGCGTCTACCACGGATGCCGCTTGGCCAAGCGCGTCCGCATTCACTCCGGCACAGTGATCGGCTCGGACGGGTTCGGCTACGTGTTTGATCAGGATCACCACCGCAAGATTCCGCAGATCGGCGGAGTGATCATCGAGGACGACGTTGAGGTCGGCGCCAACTGCACCATTGACCGGGGCGCCTTGGGGGACACTAAGATCGGCCGTGGCGCGAAAATCGACAATCTCGTCCAGATTGGTCACAACGTCGTGATCGGAGAGCATTGCATTATCATCGCCCAAAACGGGATCGGCGGGAGCAGCGAAATCGGAGCGTACTCAATCATCGCTGGCCAAGCCGGTGTGGCGGGACACTTGAAAATTGGCCCCAAGAGCGTCGTCGCCGCCAAGTCAGGTGTCATTAACAATCTCGAGGGCAACCAGCAATACATGGGCTACCCCGCCATCCCTGCCTCTGAGGCCAAGCGCCAGATCATCGCCGTCAAGAAACTGCCCGACTTGGCCAAACGCGTCCGCGAACTCGAAAAACGACTCGATTCGCAGCCGACCAAGCCAAGCGACGAGGCGTAATCTTTTCTTCCCGCCACCCCGCTTCCACCCTACTCTGCGCCCCTTTGGGTCATGAAATGGTATCGTCAACTTCACTGGCAGATCATCCTCGGGATGGTGCTCGGACTGATCTTCGGCATCATCGCCGCGAAATTTCAATGGAGCGAATTCGCAAACGACTGGATCGTGCCATTTGGCGATATCTTCATGAACCTGCTCAAGTTGATTGCCGTGCCGCTCGTGCTCACCTCGCTGGTCGCCGGCGTGGCTTCACTGTCCGATTTCAAAAAACTGTCCCGCATGGGCGGCAAAACCATCGGGCTATACATAGCAACGACAGCAGTCGCTGTGACTATCGGACTGCTGGTCGTCAACGTTATCGACCCGGGAGAACGACTACCCGAGAAAACCCGGGAAGCACTCAAGGCCCAACACCAATCCACGGCCACAAATAAAACGGAAACTGCGGTTGAGGTAGATAAGCGCGGCCCACTCCAACCCCTGATCGACATGGTGCCGGACAATTTTTTCGGCTCCGCCTCGAGCAACAGCAATATGCTTCAGTTGGTATTCGTCTCCCTTCTCATCGGCGTCGCGCTGGTCCAGGTCAACCAAGAACAACGCAGACCGGTACTCTCGCTGTTCGAAGGGCTTCAGGCCGTGGTCATCAAGCTGGTCAACATGATCATGCTCATGGCGCCGCTCGGAGTCTTCGCGCTGATCACCAAGACAATCACGGCACTGGCCGTTGATGCCGACGGTAATACCGACCTCAGTCAAGTCGGTGAAATTCTTGGTGCACTTGGCTTTTACTGCCTCGCCGTGGTGATCGGCTTGTTACTGCACATCGGCATTGTGTACATCGGGCTGCTAAAACTTCTCACCCCGGTGAAGGTCGGCGCTTTTTTCAAGGCGATCGCCCCGGCACAGCTGCTGGCGTTTTCCACCAGTTCCAGTGGCGCGACCCTACCGGTCACCATGCGACAGTGCCGCGAAAAACTGGGCACATCGAAGGAAACCACCTCGTTCGTGCTCCCACTGGGCGCCACGATCAACATGGATGGCACCGCACTCTATCAGGCGGTCGCTGCTGTGTTCATCGCACAGGCCTACTCAGTTCCCGAGGCACTCACCATCGGATCTCAGCTCACGATCATTCTAACCGCGGTCATGGCTTCCATCGGCACTGCCGCTGTTCCCGGCGCGGGGATCATCATGCTTGTCATCATTCTTCAAGCAGTCGGAGTGTCCGGAGAGGGAGTCGCCCTGATCCTCGGAGTGGACCGAATTCTCGACATGCTGCGCACCACCACGAATGTCACCGGCGACGCGGCTGTCTGCGCAATCATCGCCAACTCCGAGAATCAACTCAATCCGGAAGGAAACCCCGATCGCCCCCGCAATCGACGGCCCAACCAGCGCAGGCGCCGCCCTCAGAACAAATCGGCGGGCGAAAACCGTAACCAGCCGAAGGAAGAACCGACCGGATCGAATCGCCCGCGCAGAAAACCGGGAAATCGCAGGCCGGGATCCCAAAATCGTAGGCCGGGAAATCAGGGGAAACCGCCCTCCCAAGCTGATTGACACGCCCGGAATGCGGGGTCAGGTTCTGTTTGTACGAACGTTCCTCGGGCAATTCACCAAATATGACTCAGAGTAAGCACTCTACTGCCTGGGTGGCTTTAATTACGCTGCTTTTTGTTTCGCTTGGCCAAGCGACCGCCGAAACCAAGGTCGGCGATGTGGCCAAAAATTTCACCCTTAAACGAAACGGCGGCGGCAAACACATCCTCCTTTCTGACTACGAAGGCCAAATCATCGTGCTCGATTTTTTCGCCTGGTGGTGCGGTCCATGCCGAGCCACCTCCCCAGATGTTGAGAAAAATGTCGCCAAGTATTTTCACGATCGAGGCGGCAACAAAAACAAGATTCCGGTCAAGTTGATCGGCATCAACATTGAACAAGATAACCCCTCACGGACCAAACAATTCATCAAGGACGCCGGCATGGAGGATGTGGCGGACGACTTCAGCCGTGTCGCCTGGCGGCAGTTCAACAAGAGCAACGGCATCCCGCTTTTTGTCATCATCAACGGAGTCGCCAACTCGCCATCGCACGACCAGTGGGAAGTGCTCTACAACGGCGCCGGTTATCCGGGGGCGTCTCGCTTCCGCAACATCATCGACACCGTCAAGTCCGGCCTCCAACCTCCCACGATTGATGAACAGCCGCAATCGCTTACTGTCAACGTCGGCGAGACGGCGACATTCAAGATCAACCCCGGCGGCAGGGCACCGTTTGAATTTCAATGGCAGTTCACCAACTTCAACATTCCGGAGGAAACCAAGCCCGAGCTGGTGCTGGAAAATGTCCAGATGAAGGACGCCGGGGCCTATCGTGTCCTCGTGAAAAACAAGGGCGGCGAACTTTACAGCGAGACTGTGACGCTTAAAGTTAAGCCTGTACCGGTTCCCATCCAAACCAAGGTCGAGGACGGACAGATCACGTTTTCAGCCAAGCTCTCCCCTGCCCAGCGTTACGCCATCGAGGCTTCCTCCGACTTGGCCAAGTGGAGGGCGGTCCGCGTCGGTTATGCCAGTAACGAACCGATTCAGTACAATCTTGGCACCGGCAAGGCTGCGCCGGCCCGGTTTTTCCGAATTCGATTGCTTGAATAACCAAGCGCTTGGCCAAGCGGATTAGCCCGGTGCAAGCAGGCCAAGTTTGATTACGACGAAGCCGATCACCCCGGCCGTCAACGCGTAGTAGGCAAAAACGAGCAGCGTTTTTCGGATCACATCCCCTTCCCTCCCGGTTAACCCAACGACCGCCAGTGCCGCCACGACGTTGTGCACGCAGATTACGTTGCCAGCCGCTCCGCCCACCGCCTGCAGCGCCACCATCCACGTGGCATCGACGCCGATCCGGATACCAACCTCAAACTGGAACAGCGAAAACATCATGTTGCTGATCGTGTTGCTTCCCGCAACAAATGCCCCAAACCCACCGACCAAAGGGGCAAACAGCGGATACGCACCGCCCGCTAGGCTGGCAATCCCGTCGGCTAGCACAATTGGCATTTTGTCGTAGCCAGCCACCCCGCCGTCGCTGTTCAAAAAGACCTGCACCATTGGTACCGTGAACACCAGCGCCACCGAGGCCTTGGCCGTGGTCTTGAGTGAATCCACCCAGGCAGAACGGATTGTTTCGCCTACCATACGATGCAAACCAACAGCCATGAGCGACACGAGCACGAATACCGTTCCCGGCAGGTACAGCGGCTGGAGAGCTGCATCGATGGTCGTCCCGAAAATAGCTGACCACTTGATTTCTATTGCCTTCAACCAAGCGGCAAATGGCAGCGCATCTAATCGCGTTAACACCAATAGCAACGCCACCAACAAATATGGTAGCCACGCCGTGAACGGGGAGATTTGATGCGTTTGCTCTCGTTTGCTTTCGTCGGCGCCCATCTCCAGTGACCCAACCCATTCGCGTTCCCAATCTGATCGGGGCGGAAAATCCCATGGCTCACCTTTGGGCAACAACCAACCTTTCTTCGCCACCGGCACCACGATGGCCATGCCGATCAACGCCCCGAGCAATGAAGGAAACTCCGGCCCAAGTAATTTCGCCACCAACACGTATGGCACAGTTAGGGAAACCGAGGCGAACAAGGCAAAGGGTGCGATGGCGAGCCCTTCCTTAAATGACCGGTTTTTTCCGAAAAAACGGGTCATAAACACTACCAGCAGCAGCGGGATGAACGCACCGACCAGAGCATGGACGAGCGCCACCTTGAACCCGATGAACGGCAACAGTGCATCGAATTGATCGAACCCCATTTCGGCTATTTTTTCCTGCGCCGTCGCGTGCCCGGAAAGTCCCTTGTTGACGCCGACGAGAATGGGAGTGCCCACGGCCCCGAACGAGACCGGCGTGCTTTGGATGATCATTCCGGACACCACGGCGGCCATCGCCGGGAAGCCCAAGCCCACCATTAAAGGAACAGTCACCGCTGCGGGAGTTCCGAAACCGGCTGCCCCCTCGATGAACGCCCCGAACAACCAGGCGATCAAAATGACCTGCACCCGACGGTCGGGTGAAATACTCGTGAAACCACTACGAATCACTGCTAGCGCCCCGCTGTATCGCAGGGTGTTTAGCAACAGTATGGCTCCGAAGATGATGTAAAGCAGTTGAAATGCGATCATCAATCCCTTCACCGAAGCCGCTGCAACCCGCATGCCAGGCACCTGCCAAACGAACAGCGCCAAACCTGCGGCCACAATGTACGAGAGTGGCATCGCGCGGCTGGCTGGCAGTCGAAAGCCTACCAACAGAATGCCAACAGCGAGGATTGGGAGAAATGCCAGAAGAGCGGTCATGGTTGGTGCGCCGCACTGTAACCTCGGCCTAGCGCTTGGCCAAGCGGGGTTTGACCTTGCGAACCGGGTTGGCAACACGTACGTTTTGGCCATGCTTTTGACCGAAGCCGGCAGCGAACCACAACTGTACCAGTACTTGGGTGTGCTTTTTCTCGCCCTCGTCGCAGTGGCGTTTGCGGTGGGCACCATGTTCGCCTCCAAGCTGGCAGGTTGGTTTTTCAACACCCGCCGCGCCAAGGCACTCGGCCGCCACACCCGTACCAAGGATACCCCGTACGAGTGCGGCATGAACGCCGTGGGTGAAGGCAGCTCGCGCATGTCGGTCAAATTTTACCTCATTGCGATGTTGTTCATTCTGTTCGATATTGAGGTGGTGTTCCTCTATCCGTGGGCGGTCGTTTACAAGGATATGCTTAGCGATGAGGCCACGGTGAACCTAA
>DKGH01000092.1 GCA_002453165.1 Verrucomicrobia bacterium UBA6775 | reverse complement strand
GGCCAGCCGATTGCCCAGTTGCAAAATCAGCAGCTCAAGTGTCTCGGCCCCATTTTCAAGTTTCGGAAACACGGCCAGTCCGGCCAGGAAATTTCCGACATCCTCCCCGGCATCGCCGGGATCGCGGACGACATCGCCATCGTGCGCTCGATGCACACGGACCAGATCAACCATGACCCTGCCCACACGGTGATGAACACCGGCACATCCATCTCCGGTCGACCGAGCATGGGATCGTGGGTCACCTACGGCCTGGGTTCGATGAGCGACGACCTGCCCGGATTCGTGGTGTTGACGAGTGAAGGCGGGCGCAACCCGCAGCCGATCTCCTCGCGACAGTGGGGCGCCGGCTTTTTGCCGAGCAAATTTCAGGGCGTGCAGTTTTACTCGAAGGGCGACCCGGTGCACTATGTTCGCTCCGCGCCCGGCATCAATCGCGATCAACAACGAAACTTCATCGATACAGTTGGCAAATTGAACCGCCTCCGCGACCGACAGGTGGCCAATCCGGAAATCGAGTCGCGTATCGCGCAGTACGAGCTGGCGTTCCGGATGCAGACCAGTGTGCCGGAGTTGATGAACTTTGACGATGAACCCGGGCACGTACTTGAAAAGTACGGTGTCAAGGGGATGGACGGCTCGTTCGCGGCGAATTGTCTGCTCGCGAGGCGCTTGGCCGAACGTGGCACGCGCTTCATCCACCTCTACCATCGCGGCTGGGATCACCACGGTGACCTCGACCGTTACATGAAGATTTGCTGCGGCCTCTGCGACCACCCCAGCGCCACGTTGGTGAAGGATCTCAAGGAGCGCGGCATGCTCGACGACACGCTCGTCATCTGGGGCGGTGAATTTGGCCGCACGCCCATGTTTCAGGGAAAAGGTGCTACTGCGGGCCGTGATCACCACATGCGGGCCTTCTCGATGTGGCTGGCCGGAGGCGGCATCAAGGGCGGCGTCACCCACGGTGAGACGGATGACTTGGGCTACCACGCCGCCGTCGACCGGACCCATGTCCGTGACCTTCACGCAACCATGCTTCATCTATTAGGCATTGATTCCCAGTCATTTACGCATCGTTTTCAGGGGTTGGACGCCCGATTGACCGGGGTGGAAGAGGAAGCTCAGGCCATTAAACCGATCCTTGCCTGACACCCAAGCGCTTGGCCAAGCGTGAGTTAGGTCATCTGATATGGCATTTTTTAACAAAAAAACAGGGTTGACTGATTGGGGAATTGGGCGTAGGGCTGCCCTCTCAGCAGCTAATTGACCATGAGCTCTCAAGCAAATGACAAGCGTACCGTGACCAAGCGTGAATTGGCGACGCGGGTGCGCTTGGCAATCAAGCCGGAGCTGAAGCTGCACCAATCGCAGGTCACGGAGGTTATCTCCGAAACATTGGATGCCATCCGGGACTCATTGGCAAACGGTAAAACCGTGGAGCTCAGGAACTTCGGTGTGTTCAAGATCGAGACCCGCAAACAGCGGATTGGCCGTAACCCGAAGAACCCCGGGGTGGATATTCAGATTCCGGAACGCTCAGTGGTCAAGTTTCGTGCCGGCAAGGAGTTGAAGGAGTTGCTGGCCTCGTCGACCGCCCCCGTGGAGGAATCCACACTGGCTGGCCTTGTTGGCGGGGTAGATAACGACGCTCACTGACCGGCGTCCTGCCGGATAGCCTCCAGTTCCTCCCAGCGGGTGTACAGCTCGGCTGCCTTGTTTTTTGCCTGCTCCATTTCAAACGTCAACTCACTGGTTTTGTTGCCGTGCTTCGAATGAAATTTCGGGTCGGCAAACAGCCCCTCAATTCTCGTGACCTCCTCCTCGGCTGCGAGGATTGCTTCTTCCATCCCCTCGAGTTCCTTTTTCTCCTTCCAAGTCAGTTTGCGCGGTTTGGCTGTATTCGCGGTGACCGGCTTGGCCTTGGCCTTGGCCGGTTCTTCCCGTTTGGCCAGGTGCTCTTTTCTCTCGGCCAGTTTCTCCCGATAATACTCGTAGTCGCCCTCGTTGTAGACCACCTGCCCGTCCCCCTCGAACGCGATGATGCCGGTGCAGACGCGATTGAGAAAATACCGGTCATGGCTTACCACCAGAACACAGCCGGAAAACGCGAGCAACGCCTCCTCGAGAAGGCGTAGCGTCGGCAGGTCGAGGTCGTTCGTCGGCTCGTCGAGAATGAGAAAGTTGCCTCCGTGCTTGAGAATGCGGGCGAGCAGTAGCCGGCTTTTTTCACCGCCGGACAAACTCTTCACCTTCATGTTGATGCGCTTGGGGTTGAAGCCAAACCGCTGCAGATAGGCGCGGATGGCCAGTCGACCGTTGCCAAAGTCGATCATGTCTGAGCCCTCGGCTACCTCCTCGAGCAGCGTCTTTTCTGGGTCCAGTTGAATGCGCTCCTGATCCACGTAATTGAACTCGGTCAGCACGCCCACTTTTCGGCTGCCGCCAGTCGGTTTCAACTGGCCAAGCACAATGCGAAGCAGGCTGGTTTTACCGAGGCCGTTCCGGCCGCAGATGCCGATGCGCATGCCGGCCTCGAAGTTGAAGTCGAACCGGTTGATCAACTTTTGGCCGCCCAACTCAAGCTCGACGTTGATCAGGTCCACCACGCGGTTGGCCAGTTGCCCCGGCGGCGGGATGATCAACTCCATCTCCAAATCCTTGTCCGGCCCCTGCGTGTTTTTGATCCCGTGAAATTTGTCCACGCGGAACTTGGCCTTGGTCGTCCGCGCCTTTGGCCCACGGCGAATCCAGTCCAGTTCCCGACGCAAAAACCGTTTCCGTTTCAGCTCCAGCGCCTGTTCGTTTTCCATCCGGGCGAGGTTGGACTCGAGATAGTCCGAGTAGTTGCCCTTGTGCAAATAAAAACGGCCGGACTGCAACTCGACGATGTGGTTGCAAATCTCGTCTAGAAAATACCGGTCATGCGTCGTCACCAGAAACGCTCCACGATATTTTTTCAAAAACTCCGCCATCCACTCGATCGAGTCGGTGTCGAGATGGTTCGTCGGTTCGTCGAGGATCAGTAAATCAGGGTTGGAAACGATCGCCCGGCAGAGTGCAACGCGCCGTTTTTCCCCGCCGGACAAGGTGCCAATCAACCGCTTCGGCTCCGGCGCGTTGAGGTGCGTCATCGCGGTTTTGATTCGCGTGTCGATGTTCCACGCGTCCGCTGCGGCGATCTGTTGCTCCAGATCCGACTGCCGGCTGGAGTCCGCCGCGAGCGTCTCGTACTCAGCGAGCAACTGCATCGAGTGTGCGGCCCCGTTGCGAATCGTATCCATCACCGTGGCTTCGGCCGCCCCCTCCATGTCCTGCGGCAGATATCCGGTCACCAGGCCGGTGCGTCGCGTGATTTCACCCGCGTCCGGCTGGGTTAACCCCGCTAGTATTTTCAGGAACGTGGATTTGCCGCAGCCGTTGCGCCCGACCATCCCAAGGTGGTCGCCGTCGCGGATCGTGAGTGATGCCGACTTGAGCACCTCGTTGTCGTTGAACCGCACCTGAATATCGGCGGCATCAAGCAGGGTGATGTGGGTGGGTTGGGACATGGACGCAACCAAGCGCTTGGCCAAGCGCAGTCGTTACAACTCCTTTTGGTTGGGTGGCACCTTGGCCAAGGCCAGGCCGTTGCTGTTTTGCTCGAAGTAACTCGCGGCCCAGTCGCTTGGGAACAGCAGCACCGGGTTTTTGTCTGAGTCCCAGCCGAAGCGGGATCCGGTCGGCGGCGACAGCTTGTCCATCTCCTCCTCGGAAAACTCCTCGGGCAGCCAGCGCACCACCTGCCACGGGGCCGGCTCGAGCCGGGTGACGGCGTTGTACTCACTCTCGAGTCGGAACTGCACGACGTCGAACTGCAGCGGCCCGACCGCCGCCAAAACCGGCACCGCCACGGCACTGCCCTTCAGGCTCAGGCACTGGATGGCACCTTCCTGCAGCAGTTGATCCAGCCCCTGCCGGAACTGCTTGAACTTGCCGGTGTCCCCGTTGTGCAGGTACGAAAAACTCTCCGGCGTGAACCGGGGAATCTCGTGAAACTCGATTCCCTTACGGGTGGTCAGCGTATCCCCGATTCCAAAATCAGAGTGCCCGACGAGGCCGATAATGTCTCCCGCGTAGGCCTCATTCACCGTCTCGCGTTCCTTGCCAAACAACCGATGTGAACTTGCGAGTCGCACCTTTTTGCCGGTGCGCGAGTGAAACACGGTCATGTCCCGCTCAAATTTGCCGGAGCAGATCCGGATGTACGCGATGCGATCGCGGTGCTTAGGATCCATATTCGCCTGAATCTTGAAAATGAACCCGGAAAAATCGTCGTTGCCCGGCTCGACCATTTCTTCGCCGGAAGCGCGTCCCTTGGGCGGGGGTGCGTGCTCGAGGAATCCCTGCAGGATTAGTTCCACGCCAAAGTTGTTCATCGCGCTGCCGAAAAAAACCGGCGTCGTGCGGCCGGCCAGAATCTCCTCATCGTCGAATTCCGCACCGGCCAACTCGAGCATCTCCAGTTCCTCCGTCACCTTTTCAAGGATGTCTTCCGGCACGCGTTCCTTCACGA
>DKGH01000127.1 GCA_002453165.1 Verrucomicrobia bacterium UBA6775 | reverse complement strand
CCTCCACGCCACCATCCTCCACCTCATGGGCCTCGACCACGAACAACTGACCTACCACTACGGCGGACTCGACCAACGCCTGACCGGCGTCGTCCCCGCCCACCCCATCGCCCCCCTCATCGCGTAAGCATATCTTCAGTTTTTCGCAGGTAGGAACGGCTGTCCCAGCCGTCCTAAAGATCGCTTGGCCAAAGGAGCGGGGACATTCCTGTCCCCGACAAAACCGCTTGGCCAAGCGCAAAGCTTACTAAAGGAAGCAGAGCAGCGCAGGGTTTCAGGATGAAAACGGATTAAAGGCGAATCCGATTGCCCGGCCAAGGACGGCTGGGACAGCCATCCCTACCCTGTTCTTCCGGACTCGCAGGCTCGTCCCTCCAACCCAAGCGACAAAACGAACCGATCTCACTCCGAGGCTTTCGCCGCTGTTTCCACCTCGATGAAGGCCTCGAGAATACGTTTTCTGGATTCTGGTGCGTAATGAAAAACACCCAAAAACCAATCTAATTCTTCGGTAGAATAATTGGGAATATCTTTTTTAATTCTCTGATAATAACTCAACGCTGATTCTTCATTCTCAACCAGCCAGAACAATGAGGTAATCAATGGTAGAACGAATTGAGAATTATAAGACGATTTTAGCCCGTATTCCAAGGCGCTATCATAATCACCCTTGGACATATAGTAGAATATATAGCCGACATAATACCAACCTTGAGGTGTGTCGTTGTATTTAATCGCCAAGTCGAGATGTTTTTTTCCTTTTTCATAATCCACGCCAGTGGATGCGTAAAAACTCCCAACTGATGCCTGAACCAACGCTTCATAGGGATTGGCTTTTAGCGCCGCTTCCATTTGGACTTTTGCTGCAGCAAAATCCTTCTCATACCATGAAACCCAAATCTGCTCGATTAAGGCGATCGCGTTACTAGGGTCGAGTTCCACACCACGGGCTGCCATGGCCTTCGCCTTGGTCATGGCATCCGGATATTTGTTATAATCCCCACGAATATCTTCAAGATACACCTCACTCAATATTCCATAAGCAGTGGATAATTCAGGGTTCAACTCAATACAACGATTCAGATACTCAATCGCCTTTATGGTGTTTTCACTTGTTGAATCTTCCCAAAGCGCCTTGCCCAACTGGAGCAGCTCCATCGGGGTGAGATCTTCCTCTTTTTTGACCAATGCCTTTTTCAGAATGTCGCGATGAATGGCTCCGTCGTGGCCGGCGATGTGAGCGGCGATCAAGCCGGTGGCTTCGTCAATGAAATCGCCTTCGCCCCCGACGTCGTTTGCACGGATGGTTTTCGACCAGAAATTCCGGCCGTCCTCGACGTTTAGTAGCTTGGCGGTGATCCTGTTTTTGCCGCTGTTGATCGTCGCTTGAAGAATGAATTCTGTGTCGAGCACCTTCGCGGTTGCGAGCAGTTCCTGTGTGGTGACATCAGGTGAAACCGCCTCTCCCTGCTTAACCCGGTAATCTTTGAACCGCGCCAGCTTGGCGTCGAGTTCGTCCCGCAACTCACGATTGCCCTCGGACACTTCCTTGGTGGACTCAGACTCATACATCGTCACCAAACATAAATCCGTCGTAGACTTGTAAGTTGGAGCGGCAGCCAACTTTTTCACATCCTCAGGAACAGTCACCGCCGCCTTATTCCCGGAAGCATCTATCACTTCCTTAAATGCCTTTTGTAATAACTCCCTGCTTACTTCACCCGGGCTCCATACTTCGTGATCCCGCTGCATTAAAGCCAGGGTATATTCAGGATAGTTATCTTTTAACTGACTGTAATAAAGTTGAGCTGTTTCCTTCTCGCCATTCATCCAATAGAGAGCCACGGCTCGGGAAAGATGATCCTGATTATTAATCCCCATTTTCAATGCGAACTCCAACGCCTTGTCGGATTCGTTTTTTGAGAGGTAATAATTTATATACCCGTAATAGTACCAACCTTGGGGTGTTTCGTTATACCTTAACGCCCGGTCAAGATATTCCTTCCCCATCTCCAAATCTTCCCCTGTTGATGCCAAAAACGAACCGGCCGACACCAACACAAGTGGCTCATATGGATTGGCTTTAATCGCCGCTTCGATCTGTAGTTTGCATTGAGTGAAATCCTTTTCATACCAAGAAATCCAAATCTGTTCGATTAGAGCAATCGCGTTGCTTGGATTTAATTCAATGGCCCGCTTAACAGCCGACTTGGCCTTGGCCTTGGCATCCGGGATCCGGTTGTAACCCTGTCTAATGTCCTCCAGATACACCTCGCTCAATATCGCATGAGCCGTTGAAATATCTGGATTTAGTTTGATACAATTTTCCAGATATCGAGTGCCGTCCACGGTCACATCTTCAACTGGATTTTCCCATGTCGCCTTACCCAGTTGCAGCAGTTCCATCGGGGTGAGGTCCTCCTCTTTTTTCACAAGGGCCTTTGCCAGGATGTCGCGGTGGATGGCTCCGTCATGGCCGGCGATGAGTGCAGCGATCAGACCGGTGGCTTCGTCAATGAAATCGCCTCCGCCCTCGACTTCACTTTCTCGAATGGTTTTCGACCAGAAATTTCGGCCGTCCTCGACATTCAGCAGTTTGGTGGTGATCCGGGTTTTTTCGATGTTGATCGTCGATTGAAGAATGAATTCCGTGTCCAGTTCTCTGGCCACGGTGAGCAGTTCCTGCGTGGTAGCATCCGGAGAAACCGCCTTTCCTTTTTCCACCTTGTAATCTTTGAACCTTGCCAGCTTGGCGTCGAGTTCCTCCCGCAATTCGCGATTGCCCTCGGACACTTCCTGCCCCGTTCCCGAGGTGCTCACCGTGACGATACAGAGATCGGTGGTGGATTTGTAGGCCTTGACTGTTGCCGGTGGTTTCTCCGGCCCCGGCTGCAGGTCTCCCTTCATGAAGAAAAACGCCAGCACAGCCAGCAACGCCACGACTGCTGCGATGGCCAGTGGCATCTTCGAGGCCGGCTTGGTTCGCATTGGCGCGTGCGAGATGGTCGGCGCGGATGGCGGCGCCTCGGCGGAATCGATCTCCAGATTGCTGAGTGTCCGCAGAATGTTGTCGATCGTCTGCGGCTCCTGGCCCTTTTGATGAATCAGGTGCTGGATGCCGGCGAGCTGATATTTCATTGCGGCCGGGATCGGGGCGTCCTCGAGGAACACCGGCAGAATCTGTTTCCGAGCCTCAGAGGCAAGTGCCAGTTCCTTGGTGACGTTTTCCGACTGAAACGCCGTGCTGCTGGCGAACAGGATGAACACCTTGCAGCCCTCAATCGCGTGGACAATCTCCTGGCTCCAGAGCTTGGCCCCGTGAATGCCCTCCTGATCGATCCAGATGTTCAGCCCCTTTTCGCGCAGTTTTTCCACGATCGGGAACACCTGTTCCTGATCTGATCGGGCGTAGCTGACAAATATCTGCGGCGTCATGTGTGCGACAAAACCAAGCGGCTTTGAACTCTTTCCCCCCCCGAACGCTACGGATGCCTTGAGTTAAAGCAAGATAGAAAGTCATCAACGCTTTGCCAAGCGAGGAGTAAAAGACAGAACTCAGATCAACGCAGATTTTCGGGATAAAAAATGATCCGTTAAAATCCGTAAAATCTGTGTCTCGATTTGATCGGCCGAAACCGATTGCCCTCTCGAGGACGGCTGGGACAGCCGTCCCTACCTTTGTTTGACACAAAAAAGGCCAAGCGGGGTGCGCTTGGCCAAGTTTGAAAATGGATGTTGGCGTTAGTTGTCGAGGCGCCAGGTGATCCGGCCCTTGTCCAGATCGTAGGGAGACATTTCCATCTTCACCTTGTCGCCCACGGCCAGCCGAATCCAACGGCGCTTGCGCATTTTCCCGGCGATGTGCGCCAGCACTTCGTGGTCGTTCTCGAGTTTTACCCGGAACATTGTGCCGGGCAAAACCTGACTAACCACACCCACTACGTCGATTGATTCACCTTTTGCCACTTAGTTATCGTGTATTTACAAACTCACCCTTCCGGGCAGGTGCGCGAGGTTGCCTCAACGCGCATGATTGGCAAGACAATAAACGGCCACACCCAGTGCCTGCCCTGCCTGTCCCCTCTTGATTATTCAGCGGCAATCGCGTTTCATCACCGCACCTCAATGGACAGGAAAATTGCGACTTTTTTGTGTTTGTTCACGCTGCTCAACACGGCACAGGCCGAGAAGACCAAGCCAAACACGGTGGATCACGCCGGGCTAATGCAGGCGTGGGACGAAGCCAGCCTCAAGCGCGGCCAAACGATCTACAACAACCTATGCGTGAACTGCCACGGTGCCGACGGCAGGACGCCCTCTCTCCAGGTCGCGCGCGCGTTCGGCACCGGCGAGTTGAAGTTCGGCACCGACCCTTTCTCGATGTTTCGCACGCTCACTGACGGCAACGGCCTGATGGGGCCACAGACGTGGATGACGCCCCGCGAGCGGTACGACGTGATTCACTTCATCCGGGAACAGTTTATGAAGCCGCTGCACCCCGGTTTCAAGCCGCTCGCGCATGAATACCTCGCCGGGCTGCCGAAGGCGGAGGCTGCCGCGCCCGAGGCAGGCGACCAGAAGCAACGCGACTTCGGCCCGGCGCTGGCCTCGCAGCTGGGCCGCGACATCCCCAGCGTGCTTAGTGTCCGGCTCGGGGGCGAACAAACGATCAGCTACAATCTACACTCGATGGATCAGGCCGGAGTGTGGCGCGGTGGATTCCTCGACCTCAAGCAGACGCAACACTTCCGCGAGCGCGGCGAGGGCGTGGCACTGCCCGGCGGCGAGTTGATCCCCGGCCTGCAAACATGGCGCTGGGCACACGCCAACAAGCTCGATTACCCGACGGGTAAACTTCTCCCGCGCGGCCCGATGCCGGCCAAGTGGATGGAGTATCGCGGCCACTATCTCCACGACGACAGCGTGGTGCTCTCCTACACGATCAACGGCACGGAAATCCTTGAGAGCCCGTCCAAGGCCGGTGGCTTCGGGGCAATCGTACACACACTGCAAATCGGCCCAGTGAAGAAACCGCTCCAGCTTGCCGTGGCTCAACTGCCTTCGGGCAGCAACAAAAACGGATTCCTCAGCCCCGACGCGGCCACGGCCCAACTAGACGCCACCGCCAGCAGTCCGGCCGATCGAATCGTGGTGCTTGAAATCAACAAAAATGGCCAGCTTGGCCAATTCGCCGCCGCGGCAATTCACGGCCAAGCACAGGGACTGACGTGGAGCATCGATGACAAAAACCGGGCGGTGCTCACCATTCCGGCCGGCAACGAGCCGCGCCGGTTTCAGGTCGTCCGGTACAGCGGCAACTCGGAGGCGGAACTGCTCTCGCTCGCCGGCTACGTGCGGCTGCTCAAGTTGAAGAACACGATGCCGGACTTGGCCAAGCGCCTGGCCGGAGGCAAACCACGTTGGCCAAGCATGGCCACGACCAAGGGCGCGCTTGGCCAAGCGGACGCCGCCTACACGCTCGACACGCTCACCCTGCCAAGCGACTCGCCCGGCAACGTGTGGTTCCGGACCACGGCGCTCGCGTTTTTTCCAGACGGCCGCATGGTGGTATCCACCCACGGCGGTGATATCTGGATCGTCTCCGGCATCGACGCCGGCTTGGCCAATCTGCAGTGGAGACGTTTCGCCGCCGGGCTGTACGAGCCATTTGGCCTGCAGGTAGCAGACAACAAGGTCTACGTCACCTGCAAGGATCGCCTCACGCGACTGCACGACGTGAACAATGACGGGGAGGCGGATTTTTACGAGAGCTTCAGCGCCGACACCGATGTGTCGACGTTTTTTCATGCTTACAACTTCGACCTGCAACACGACACAAAAGGAAATTTCTACTACGTAAAGGCCGGGCAATATACATCACACGCTCTGCCCGGTGCGGTCATCAAGGTCTCAGCCAATGGCAAAAAACGCACCGTCCACAGCACCGGCTTTCGCACCCCGAACGGCATGGGCATCCTGCCCAACAACCGGCTGACCGTGAGCGACAATCAGGGCAGTTGGATGCCGGCCTCCAAGGTGAGTCTGCTTAAGCCGGGCGGTTTTTACGGCTACGTGCAGACTCATGCTCACGGGAAACGGTTTTGGGCACCGGACGGCGGCCGGATCGATCACAAGAAAGTCGTCCCTCCAAAGACGTTCGACCAACCGATCATCTGGATGCCACAGCACTTCGACAACTCCTCCGGCGGACAACTATGGGTCGATGACCAACGCTGGGGCCCGCTCTCAGGACGACTGCTCCACACCAGCTTCGGTAAAGGCTGGCTATACTACATGATGCTGCAGGAAGTCGATGGCCACGACCAGGCGGCAATTGTAAAATTGAAAATCGACGCCCTCACCGGCATCCACCGTGCCCGCGTGAATCCCAGTGACGGGCAGGTCTACGCGGTGGGCCTCAACGGCTGGAATGGCAACGGTCGTAGAGGCCTGTCGCAGGGCCACGTCCACCGGTTCCGCTACACTGGCAAGCACTCCAATCTTCTGCTCAACACCACTGTGCTGAATTTCGGTATCGAGCTGAAATTCAACTTCAAACTCGACCCCACCACCGCAACCGACCCGGCCAACTACCGTCTGCTGCAGTGGAATTACAAGTGGTCCCACGGTTACGGCTCCAAACAGTACGCCCCCAAGACCGGCGAGGTCGGACAGGAACTGGTGACCATTCAGGCCGTTCAACTCGCGGACAACGGCGAATCGGTCTTCCTGAAAATTCCGGACATCGCACCGGTGAACCAGATGGAATTCAACCTGACACTCAAGGCCGCAGACGGGAGCGATTTCAACGAACAAGTCTACCTCACCATCAACAAAGTCCCGGGCAAAGAATTGGCCGCAAAAGTGAAATGATCAGTTGCAACAAAACTGACCTGTTTTGAATTTTGGCACACAAAAACCGCAGAGATTCAATGATTCTCCCGATCAGGCAGTTCGATTCGTTTAATCCTTAAGTCACTCTAATGAAATGACTTATGATTTTTTAGGCTGAAGTTACACCCAAAAGTTACACCATTTTCACTGATGTTCATTAATGTCAGGGATGTATATTGAGGTCTTAGCGGATACGAATCCTCCTTTTGAAAGAATTCCTTCCCCCCCAGAAGTCGAACCGCTACTGGAATATAACCCTCTCTGAAAAAATGACCTCAAAAATGATCGGTCATTAACCTGAGAAGGCATTGAAGTGGTGAAGGAGTTGGCTTAGTTGCCAGC
>DKGH01000181.1 GCA_002453165.1 Verrucomicrobia bacterium UBA6775 | reverse complement strand
AAGCGGATCAGCAACGCATTCAATTAATCAGCCTCTTCCGGTGGCGCGTCTTCCGGTGGGAGCGGGGTGCTGAAGTCGGAGAGAAATTCGCCCCCTTTTGGAGGGGCTTCTTCACGGGCTTTGAGCAGGGCGATGGCCAGTGCCTTCATGTCGCCGCTGCCGTGGATGGCGGTTTCGCGCAGCATCTCCATGTTCTGCTCAATCACCGCCACAATCTGACGCATGTTGGCGCCGCTCATGTCGGCGACACCGCCCGGCTGCGGTTTCTGTTGACGCGACTCCGGCTCGATCCGCGGGTGACCGCACTGTGGACAGAATGAGGCCTGCGGGCTCAGTTCGTTTCCGCACATGCGGCATGGTTGCAGGCTGCTCATTTTGGCGGCGCTTGGCCAAGCGGACTACTTGCGCCTGGCTTTGGATTTTTTCTTTGGCTGTTTTTTGGCGGCGTTGGCCACCTTGGTGGCGACCTTCAGTCGCAGGCCGTTCAGTCGAATGAAACCGGTGGCGTCGTCCTGATTGTAGGCGTCGGTGGGGTCGGCCTCCATCGTGGCAATGTCCGGGTTGTACAGGCTGACCGGCGACTTGAGGCCGGCGGCGATCACGTTGCCCTTGTACAGTTTCACGCGCACCCTGCCGGTGACGTTCTGCTGACTCTCGGTGACGAGCGCCTGCAGCGCCTCCCGCTCCGGTGCGTACCAAAACCCGTTGTAGACGAGCTTGGAATACTCCGGAATCAGCGAGTCGCGCAGGTGCATCACCTCGCGGTCCATGGTGATTGATTCCATCATGCGATGGGTTGCGTGCAGGATCGCGCCGCCCGGTGTCTCGTACACGCCGCGTGACTTCATTCCAACGAACCGGTTTTCCACCATGTCCACCCGGCCGATGCCGTGCTTGCCGCCGAGGCGGTTGAGCGTCTGCATCACCTTGAGCGGCGACATGGCCTTGCCGTTGACAGCGATGCAGTTACCCTTCTCGAAATACAGCGTGACGTACTCCGGCTTGTTTGGCGCGTCCTCGGGGGAGACACTCAGCTTGTACATCGCCTTGTACTTGGGCGCGGAGGCATCAAGCCACGGATCCTCCAGCATGCCAGCCTCGTAGGAAATGTGCAGGAGGTTGCGATCCATCGAGTACGGCTTTTTCATGCTGGCCTCAATCGGGATTTTCTTGGCCACGCAGTAGTCGATCATCTCCTTGCGGCCGGGAAACTCGTTGCGGAAATCCTCGTCACGCCACGGGGCGATCACCTCGAGGTCGGGCGCGAGCGCGGCGGCCGCCAGCTCGAACCGCACCTGGTCGTTGCCCTTGCCGGTGGCACCGTGGGCGATCGCCTGTGCTCGGTGCTTGCGGGCGATCTCCACCATTCGCTTGGCGATCAACGGCCGCGCGATGCTCGTGCCGAGAAAATACTGGCCCTCGTAGATCGCGCCGGCCTGCATCATCGGGAAGATGAAATCGGTGGCAAACTCCTCGCGTAGGTCGTCGATGTAAATATCCGACGCGCCGGTCTTGCGGGCCTTCGGTCTCAGCCCCTTAGTTTCCTCCTCCTGCCCGACATCGGCGCAAAAGGCGATCACCTCAGCGGAGTATTTTTCCCTGATCCAGGACAACAGAACGGAGGTGTCGAGACCTCCCGAGTATGCGAGAACAATCTTCATGCCAAAAAAACAGCCCGCGCATCATCGGCAAATCCCCCGTTGATGGAAGAAAAAAACCGCAGCCAGACGCTTGGCCAAGCGCAACAGCCTCTATGATAAACACCCAAATTCGGTTGACTCGCTTGGCCAAGCGGGATACCGCTTTTCCACCCAAGTCATGTTGAAATTTTCCAGACTCTCGATGGGCCTGACGGCAGGGTTGCTGCTCGCCGGGCTGAATACTGTTTCCGCAGCCAAGAATATCGATGCCGCCGACCCCAAAAAGGTTGACGCAGACTTCAAGTTTCAGGGCGAATACGCCGGCTCACTCGGCGGCCAGTACGACGTCGGTGCGCAGGTCATCGCGCTCGGTGGCGGCAAATTCAAAATGGTTCTCTACCCTGGCGGCCTGCCCGGTGCCGGTTACGACGTCGGTGAAAAACGGGAGTACGACGGCGCACGCGATGGCGACACGGTGACTTTCACCGGCGGCACCACCGGCAAGAGCATCTCCGGCGGCAAGCTGACGTTTGAGCGCGACGGCCAGTCGTTCTCCATCGACCGTACCATCCGCAAGAGCCCGACGCTCAGTGCCAAGCCGCCCGAGGGCGCAACCGTGTTGTTCGATGGCAAGTCCGCCAAGAATTTCAAGCCGGGCAAGATGACCGAGGACGGCCTGTTGATGGAGGGCGCCAACAGCGTCGCCAAGTTTCAGAGTCACAAGCTGCACCTCGAGTTTCGCCTGCCGTACGAACCGACCCGCCGTGGTCAGGGTCGCGCCAACAGCGGCTGCTACCTGCAGGCCCGTTACGAAGTGCAGGTGCTTGATTCGTTCGGGCTCGCCGGCAAACACAACGAGTGCGGTGGCATCTATTCCATCAAGGATCCCGACCTGAACATGTGTTTCCCCCCGCTCCAATGGCAGACCTATGACATCGACTTCACCGCGGCCAAGTACGACAAGGACGGCAAGAAGACCGCCAACGCCCGGATCACCGTGCGGCACAACGGCGTGTTGATTCACGACAACGTCGAGCTGCCCAAGCGCACCACCGCCAGCCCTCTGGCCGAGGGGCCAGAGCCGGGCTTCCTGCACCTACAGGATCACAGCAACCCGCTTCGCTTCCGCAACATCTGGGTGGTGAAGAAATAGCCTAA
>DKGH01000168.1 GCA_002453165.1 Verrucomicrobia bacterium UBA6775 | reverse complement strand
AGTGTTAATGATACGAATCGTTTCATAAAAAGTGTTTTTATTGGGAAAACTCCCAGAAATTGGCCAAGCGGCCAAAAGTTAGCCATGCCTATATTTCAGTCGGCCAGCGAGGTCAATCAAAAAGTTAGCCAAGCCTAACTTTTTCTTCGGCCGCTCTGCGCTTGGCTAAGCGTTTGGTTTGGGCGCTTTGGTGTTTGACTGTGTGGCGGGGGTTGTTTACCCATCGCCGCCGTGACTTTTTTGAACCCTCGATTCTTTTCCATCGGTTTATTTGTGCTTGGCTTGGCATTTCTGGCGGACGTGGCGACTGCCGGCGACTGGCATCGCTGGCGCGGTCCCAATGGCAACGGCATTTCAGACGAGACCGGCTGGCTGGCTAAGTGGTCCGACGACGGCCCCAAGCGGCTGTGGAAGGCCAAGGTCGGCACCGGGTTTTCCTCGATCACCGTCTCTGATGGGCGCGCCTACACGATGGGCAATTCCGGCCGGGGCCGCGGCAAGGAGCAGGACACAGTCTTTTGTTTTGATGCCGCCACCGGCGAGGAACTCTGGTCTCACAGCTACGGGGCGAAGCTCGATCCCAAGTACTACGACGGAGGCACCAGTGCCACGCCGACAATCGACGGCGCGAACGTCTACACGCTAAGCAAGGATGGCCTACTGATCTGCTTCGCGGCGATCGACGGCAAGGTGAAGTGGCAGAAGGATGTGGCCAAGGCCGTCAAGGCCAAGCGCCCGACCTGGGGCTACGCCAGCTCGCCGGTGATCATCAACGACGCGCTGCTGGTCAACGTCGGCACCTACGGCACCTGCCTCGACAAAAACACCGGCGACATTATCTGGCAGACCGGCGGCGCCGCTTCAGGTTACTCCTCCATGGTGCCATACGTGCGCGATGGCCAGCGCGAGGTGGTGCTGTTCGCGGCGGAGGAAGTTGTGGCGCTTGATCCCAAAAACGGCAAGAAGCGTTGGGGTTACCCGTGGGAGACAAAGTACGGCGTTAACTCAGCCGACCCGATCATGCTGGGCGACATGGTGTTCATCTCCTCCGGTTACAACCGAGGCTGCGCATTGTTGAAAGTTTCCGGAGGCAAGGCCACCAAGATTTGGGAAAACAAAAACATGTGCAACCACTTCAACGCCTGCGTGTTGATCGATGGTCACCTCTACGGCTTCAGTGGCAACACCGGCCGAGGCACACTGCGCTGTCTCGAGATGGCCACCGGCAAGATGAAGTGGGAGGAGAAAAGCTTCGGCGGTTTTGGTGCGCTCCAGGCGATCGGTCAAAAGCTGCTCATCATCAGCAACCAGGGCGAACTGGTCGTGGCGGAAACCAACCCGGACGAGTTCACCGAGATTTCCCGCGCACAGGTAACCGGCCCCAAGTGCTGGACCACGCCGGTGCTCTCCAACGGCCGCGTGTACTGCCGAAACTCCCGCGGCGACCTCGTCTGCCTCGACCTGAGCGCGAAATAACGGCGCCCCTACTCGACCGTTTCCCAGCGGCCGGAACGGGCCGAGCGGGCTGCGGCGTCGGTGAAAAGTTGCACGCGCCAGCCATCCTTAAGGTCTGGATGGCCACTGGCTTCTCCGGCGTGAGCTTGGCGCAGGCTGGGGAAGACGTATTTTTCAAATCGATTTCCAAACCCGTTGTCCGGTTTGTTGTCGATGATTTCCACCGGCTCGTCCGGCTTGGCCAGGGTCAGGTTGCCGCTTACGCGGTCGATTCCCAGCGAGGCCTTGGTGCCGTGAAACTCCAGCTCGGGCGCGATGCCCTTCCGGAAAAACGGTGCATGTGACAGAACCAGCGTCCCGACCGCGCCGTCATCAAATTCCCACGCCACGCTCGCGTAGTCGAACGCCGTGCCCTTGCGCCTGCCGGCGTCGGCTTGGCCGCCCGCCTGGCCAAGCTCGATGGCTTCGGTCAGGTTGATCGCACCGAGGTCGGCCTTGGCCGGAGTGATGGTGTCGGCGTGGGCCTGAACCTTCACGGCCTCCCTGCCGAGCATCCAGCGCAGTGTGTCGTAGGCGTGCGAGCCAACGTCCGCGATGCTGCCGGCGGCGGAGAGCGAATCGTCGTCGCGCCAGGTGAGCGGCATGTCCATGGGACGCGGATTGTGCCAGCGATACACCACGCCGCGGATCTCACCGAGCACGCCGGAGTCGAACACTTCGCGAGCGCGCACGAACGGGTCGCAAAAGCGGGTCCAGAACGGCACGTAGTGGAGCAGACCGGCGTCGCGGTAGGCGGCCCACATTTCGTAGGCCTCGTTGGCGTTGATGCCGACCGGTTTTTCGCAGAGCAAATGTTTCCCGGCCTCGGCGCAGGCCATCACGGCCTCGTGATGCAGGGCATCCGGCGTGGCGACGATCACGAAGTTGACGTCGGGATGCTGCACGACTTCGCGCCAGTCGTCGGTCAGGAGCGTCGCGCCGTCTTCCTCGCCGGCATGCTCGAGCAGTTCGCGACGACGGGCGCACAGGGCGACGATGTTGGCGCCGCTGCACTCACGGATCTCGGCCCGGTACGGTGCCCCGATGAAGCCGGTTGCACCGATCACGCCGATGTTGAATTGAAGCTCTCCCGAGCGGGTTTCGTTTTCCGGGCTCACGCGGCGGTGATAGCCCCGGGGCAGGGGCGGTTCAATCACAATTTCCCCCGGCGCAGTGCCTCGATCACGGCGGCGTTGTCCGACTCCCCAAGGCCAAGCGCCTCGGCGCGCTTGAGCAGGGTTTGGTGCGCGTCGCTCAACGGGGTGGCAGCACCAATCTCTTCAGCCAGTTGCCGGATGAGCCGGACGTCCTTGAGGTGTTGGCTGAGCCGTGCCTGTGGAGGATTAAAATCACGCTTGGCCATTTTTCCGCCCTTGGCCTCCAGTGCGGCCGAGGTGGCGGGAGTTTCACGGAGGATGGACAAGGCGTCACTCGCATCAAAACCAAGCGCCTCAGCGAAGGCCAAACCCTCGGCCAGCGCAGCGCGGTTCAGGCCAAGGATAAGGTTGTGCACCAGCTTGAACCGTGAGGCGGCGCCCACCGGGCCGACGTAAAATCGCTTGGCGGACAAAGTTTCGAGCAGTGCCTCGCAGCGGTTGATTGTTTCGGCTGCGCCGCCGAGGAACAGGACGGCTTCGCCGTGCCTGGCCAATTTGCTGGAGCCGGCGACGTTGGCCTCGAGGTACGCTGCGCCGCGTTTGGCCAGCGCTTGGCCAAGCGCCTCCATCTCGCCCGGCTCGCCGGTGGTGGTGTCGAGGATACAATGCTGCCGGGTCACCGCTTGGCCAAGCGCACCGATGACCTCGGCGGCAACGGCACTGGTTGGGAGCGAAAGCAGGAGGGTGTTGCATCGGCCGGCCAACTCCACCGCGCTGCCGCAGATAGTCAGGCCACCTAGTTCAGGCACAGCAGGGTCATACCCAATCACCTCCCAGCCTTGCCCGGCCAGCCGTTGGGCAAGCGCCCCCCCTAGCAGCCCCATGCCGATGATGCCAACCCGATTTGACACGCTACCCATCGTTTCGGCTAATCCTTGATTTTGCCTTCAACTCCCTTCGGCATCAGCAAAATCCCAATGGCTCCCAGCAGATATACAAGAGTGGTTACTTTCCCGAATGCAGCGAAATCATTATTGTAGACTACGATTAGTTCGGCAGTTACGAGAACTGCGACGGCAGTTAATATACGTCCAAAGTTAAAACAAACGCCTGCCCCCGCTGACCTCACTCGAGTGACAAAAATCTCCGGTAAAAACAGTGGCAACCAACCAAAAAAGATTCCGCTGAAGAACCCCAGTATCGCTGTTAACAACAGAAATACAGCAGGATCTTCAGGACTCGTAAACCAAAACATATACTGGGCACTAACCAGGCAGATTAAGCTGTTAAGAAAATAGCTGCGCTTTCGACCTGCGAAGCTCGCTATCCATCCACCGAGAAAACTCCCGAATATTCCAGGGAGAGATCGGGCCATGATGACATCGGCTTTGAGCCCGTCGTTGCCCATCGCCTGACCGACATCGTCGGCCCACTTAATGGTCCAATTCGCTCCCCCCCAGGCGCCAAAGAGCGGGACTGTGGCCAATAAAATCCCTGCCACTGTGATCGCCAAAAATGGCGGTCGAAATATCTCACTCTTTGAATCTGATATTTTCTGACTATCTCCAGCGTCATTCCCTTTATCCTGACTTGACCGTTGAGACAGCCATCGGGGTGACTCTGGAACAAAATAAGGAATCAAAATACCAAAAATGATCGGGATGCTACCGAGTAACATTACGTTTTCCCAGTTGGCTTCATTAACCTTCCAAATTCTACCAGCTAGACCAACCACGAATATCCCTATGTTCGCGGCAGTTCCGATCATCCCAGCAAGCATCGGTCGGGAGACGCCAGCCCAAGCTTCGCTCATCAGCGCGACCCCGTTGGGCCACATACCGCCCACGCCCATGCTAAGGATGAAGCGTATCACCAGAAGTTGAGTTGGCGATTCCGCGAAATACGCAACCAAAGACATCCCTGAATAACAGCAAATCGCAGCCGTCATCCCTTTCACTCTGCCAAATCGGTCGCCTATCCTTCCAAATACAAGCCCCCCGGCTGCGGCTCCAAACAAAAGCGCGCATACGTAGTAGCCAAACCAGGGACTGCTGTCGGTATTTAGCCGTTTATCGGCGGAGGCCTTGGCCAACGCCTCCGCATCGCCGCTTCCGTCCTTTTCTATTTGTGCTCTTGCGGTTTCCCGATCCGCTTCGACCACCTCATACTGACCGGAGTTTCGCAGCAAATCCTTTGCCGCAGGGCTCATGGCCAATGAAGTGGTGCCCAAATGCATTCCGGCGAAGAACCAGCCGAGAAATGCGGAGATTACAATCAGGTAGCGCCCGGCCTGCGTTAGCGTGTTCGTGGAGTTTGAGTTTTGTGTCGACACGGTTTGTCCTTGGTTGGCGGCCGCGGATAATGCGCTCAGGAATACAGCGGTGCAACAAATTGGTTTGGCC
>DKGH01000097.1 GCA_002453165.1 Verrucomicrobia bacterium UBA6775 | reverse complement strand
TTCCATAGGCAGGGAGTTGCCCTGCGGCCAAGATTGAATCGGGGGTGGATGTGCAAAAGCAAATCGAAACAACTGAGGCTGGCCTGAACCGGCTGGCCCGAAACCTGTGGTGGACCTGGAACCAGGACGCACAGGATATTTTTGAGGAACTTTCTCCGCGCGCCTGGCGCTACCTCTACCACAACGCCGTGGCGGTGCTGCGCGAGTTGTCCGACGAGGAACTGCGCGTGCGATTGCTGGACGAGGAGTTTAACGGCCGCGTGAAGTCGGTGCTGCAGCAGTTCGACGGCTACCTGAACGCGACCGACACGTGGGCGGCGACGAATGCGGCTGGCTTGGCCAAGCGGCCGGTGGCCTATTTCAGCGCGGAGTTTGGTTTTCACGAGACTCTGCCGATCGCGGCCGGAGGGCTGGGGATGTTGGCGGGTGATCACGCCAAGTCGGCCAGCGACCTCGGGCTGGGTTTCGTTGGCATCAGCTTGTTTTACCGCGAAGGCTACTTTCAACAGGCGATCAATTCCGACAACTGGCAGACGGAGTATTACAGTCAGCTCGACCCGGCCAACCTGCCGCTGGAGCCGGTGCTCGACGACGAGGGTCAGCCGATCGTTTGTGAAGTCGAGATCGCGGCCGAGCCGGTGCAGTTCCGGGTCTGGGTGGTTAACGTTGGGCGCTGTCCGGTGTATCTGATTGACGCCAACCTGCCGACCAACCAGCCGCATTTTCGAGACCTCACGCAGCGCGTTTACGGTGGCGACAACTCGACTCGCATCATGCAGGAAATCCTGCTTGGCGTGGGCGGCGTGAGATTGCTTCGCCGGCTGGGGATTGAGCCGTCGGTGTTCCATATGAACGAGGGGCACGCGGCGTTTCTTGCTCCGGAGTTGATGCGCGAACGGATCGAGGCCGGTGTCAGCTTTCCGGATGCCTTGGCAGAGGTCAAGCGGCAGTGCCTGTTCACCACGCATACGCCGGTGCCGGCCGGGCACGATCGATTCAGCCGGGAGTTGATGGACTATGCGGCGCGTCATTTTTACGACCAACTTAAGGTCGACGCGAAGGATTTGCTCGCGCTTGGCCGGGTGAATCCCGACGACGAAAACGAGGAGTTTTGCATGACCGTCCTCGCGCTTAAGGCAGCCCGCGCGGCCAACGGCGTGAGCGAACTGCACGGGGCGGTCAGCCGCGAAATGTGGTGGTCGCTTTATCCCGAGGGCACGGTGGACGACGTGCCGATTGGCCACGTGACCAACGGCATCCACCTGGCCGGCTGGACGAAGGGGCCGGTACGAAAATTCTGGCGGCGCAAACTTGGCCAAGTGGAGCCCGGCGCGGATTTGTCGGAGGAACTGGCCAAGCCGGAGTTTTGGGCGAGGGCGGAGGATCCGGTGTTTGTCAGCGACGAGGAACTATGGGCGTTGCGTTATCGATTGCGTCGGGAGTTAATCGAGTTCGCGCGCCGCCGGTTGCAGGATCAGGAGCATCGTTCCGAGGCGAGCGATTTTATTGCGTTCGATCACCTGCTCAACCCGGATGCGTTGACCATCGGTTTTGCGCGCCGGTTTGCCACCTACAAGCGTGCGCCGTTGATTTTTGACCAGTACGAAAATCTCGTGCGGATGGTGCGCGACCTGCGGCAGCCTGTGCAGTTTATTTTCGCCGGAAAGGCGCACCCGCGCGATGACGAAGGGAAACGGCTTATCCAGAAAATCATCCACCTGAGTAAACATTCTGAGCTAAACGGACATCTCGTTTTCCTAGAGAATTATGATGTGCACGTGGCGCGGCAGATGGTGTCCGGTTGTGACATTTGGCTGAATAACCCGCGCCGGCCGCTTGAAGCCTCCGGCACCAGTGGCATGAAAACCACCGCACACGGCTGCCTAAACATGAGCATCCTCGACGGCTGGTGGCGCGAGGGATACGACGGCACCAACGGCTTTGCGATCGGGGGTGATGCGCACCCGGAAAACGTCGAGGAGCAGGACCGAGTGGACAGCGAGAATTTGTACAAGGTGCTTTCGAGCGAGGTGTTGCCCTGTTTTTATGACCGGGACGAGAACGGGATTCCCCGGGCTTGGATTGGCAAAATCCGCCGCGCAATGGCAACCTTGGCCGCCGAGTACGACACCACCCGGATGGTGCGTGAATACACCCAGAAATTTTACCTGTCTGAATGATTGTCCCGGACGAAACTGCTACCACCGCCCCGCGTGACCTGCGATCGTTGAACGATGCGGAGGTCGGCGAAGTGTTGGCCGGTTGGGGGCACAAGAGTTACCGCACGCGCCAATTGCTGGACTGGGTCTACAAAAAAAGGGTGTGCACCTTCGACGAGATGACCGACCTATCGCAGGAGTTGCGAGCGCAGTTGCCGGAGGCCTTTCGTCTGCAGTCGCTCGAGTGTGCCCGCGAACAGGTTTCGAGCGACGGCACGGTCAAGTTTCTCTGGCAGCTGGCCGATGGCGAGTTTATCGAGAGCGTGCTTATCCCGGCGTCGGTCGGGCAGGATGGCAAAAGGAGTGACCGGCACACGTTGTGTGTCTCGACACAGGTCGGCTGCGCGTACGGCTGCAAGTTTTGCGCGAGCGGCATCATGGGTTATCGGCGGAACCTTGATGTGTTCGAGATCGTGGATCAGGTGCTGTCCGTGGAGCGTTGGCGTCGTGATCACCTCGTTGAGAGCGGTGAGTACTCCGAGGATACTTTGCCCAAGGGCCAGACGCTGGTGAACAATCTCGTTATCATGGGCATGGGCGAGCCGCTGGCGAACTACGATAACCTCACCAAGGCGCTGCACATCCTGAACGCGCCTTGGGGGATGAACATCGGCGCGCGCAAGATCACGGTTTCGACGAGCGGCCTAGTGCCACAGATTCGGATGCTTGCGGAGGAGCCACAACAGTATCACCTGGCCATCTCGCTGCACGGTGCCACGGATGAGGTGCGCAGCCAGATCATGCCGATCAACCGGAAGTATCCGCTGGAGGCGTTGCTCTCCGCGTGTGAAGCCTATCAACAGGCCAAGGGCAGGATGATTTGGGTGGAGTACATTCTCATCGACGAGATCAACACCGGCATGGATCAGGTCGAGGCACTGGTCGGCTTGGCCAAGCGGCTGCAGTGCAAGCTGAACCTCATCCCGTATAACCCGGTTGGCGGGCTGGAATGGAAGAGGCCAAGCGGTGAAACTGTCTCTCGTTTTCGCGATGCACTTCATCACCGGGGGGTCCGTGTGACGGTGCGTACCGAAAAGGGAACTGACATCGATGCCGCCTGTGGGCAGCTACGATTAAAAACGGAGCAAATGGCTGCAAACCAAGCGCTTGGCCAAGCGGCTGAAACCGCCTGAACGGGCAGTTTCCGGGTTGTAACTTTTTCGTGACAATCGCGTATTAGGCATTAAATTTCCCGGCCCGCCGGTGCTGGTTGGTAACGGCCGGGCATTTTTCCCGACAACTTTTTCAAGGAACTTGG
>DKGH01000100.1 GCA_002453165.1 Verrucomicrobia bacterium UBA6775 | reverse complement strand
TGCTCATCGCCCCGGGTGACTTGGCCGAGCTGGAGGACTGTCTCGAGCGCTTGGCCAAGGACGAGGCCCTGCGACAATCGCTTGGCCAAGCGGGCCAGGCGTTCGTAAAGGAAAAGTTTACCGTCGATCAACTGGTCGGGGACCAGTATCAGCTTTATCAACGCCTGCTCGCCGAGAGTTAGGTGAGGATCGAACTGACGTGCCGACGCTCGCGCTTGGCCGGGCCGAGTTGGTGCTTGACGCCCATCGCAGCCACCATCGTGTTGTAGACGTCGAGCCCCTCAGCCCCGACGTCCATAATCTCGCCGGTTTTGAAGCGGCTATTGGCGCCGGTGATCGCGTGGAACACCCCTGAGAGTTCGCGCTTGGAGTCGTTGTGACGCCCATCGCCGGACTCGGTGGAGATGGTGATCATCGAGTTCTCGAGAATCGACTTCCCGTTGGCTTCCTTATCCGAATCGAGTCGGTTGAGGAAATAGGCCACCTCGCGCATTTTCATGTGGGCATGGGCGCGAAGCTGCTCATTCTTTTTCTTCTCACTGAACTTGTGCCACCACTCGTGACTGCAGCCCTGGTCTCCCGAGGCATTCAACTGCTTGGGATCGTTGAACTCAAAAATCTTCCGACCATCGTATTCGTAGTCGCCAACCAAGCGAATACGCTCACCAGCGGCCAGAAATGTAATCGAACCAAATCGCACGCGATCCATTTGAACGGATAAAGCGTAAAGGTCGGCCATCAGGTGCCACTCGGTGGTCAATTCCTCCAGTGTGATGTCGATACCCTGCCCGCCGGGATCTGCCTGCCCTCCATGCAACACCTTGGACCGAGGCGGCAGCTTCGGCCCTTCGCTGTTGCGATGTTTCATCTCGAAAGCGCGCAACTCATACTCACGGATTCGCTCGAGGTGCTCGGCCACACGAGTCTTGGACGCACTCCCAAGCGGAGAGTTTGCCCCGGTGTAAAACTTGTATTGATCCACCACAGAATCGAGCACGCTACGCTTGAGTCGTTGCTTCCTCGCATCACCATCAGTGCCGGCGTTGACGACACCAAACACCCGGTCAAACAGATCACGCGGTTTTTCCTGCATGGTACCGGCCACCGTGCCATCAAGTTTGTAACTATGCAGATAACGCCCGACGCGGCTGCGCCGAAAGTAGGTTCCCCCGATCAACGTCGGCACCATGCCCGGCGGCAGTCCATCCGGATAATGCGCCTGACGCACGACCTGATCGATTGACGGCCCACCTGCCTTGGCTTCGCCTCCGGCCGGCATCGCCGTGAACGAACCGGTGGCCCCGTCGAAGTGGGCGTTGATCCCGCTGACATCGCATCGCACCTGATCAACATTCCGCATAATGAGCAGCTTATCGCGGAGCGGCTTGAGCGGCTCGAGCACACCATCGTAGCCCTCCTTCTGGAGCGGAGCTGGGATGCCAAGGCCAAAGAAAACATTGAACGCTCGCACCGGAACATCCTTCGCAGTGGTGCTCACCGCGGAAAATGCCATCTCCTCAAGCAACGGCAACCCGACCGTGATGCCACCCAACCCCTTGAGCATCGCTCGCCGATTCATTGTTTTACTCTTCATTGTCAGACTCTGTTTGTGTTTTTTGAACTAAATCGCTTTTGACAATCGCGCGAATCACACTGGCGTACGTACCTCCACCCTTCTGCGACTCCTGATGGATCTTGTCAAGGGCAAGCGCGTCAGGTTGGCCAAGCGGGCGGCCAAGCGCAAACTGGGCCACCTTCCATGTTAAACACTGGTTCACCCGGTCACTGCCTGAGAGCAGGTTCATCAACTCCGCCGAGGTCTTGTATGGCACCGGCTTGGCCGTGCCGGGAAATAAAATCTCGCCATCCTCTCGGAGATTGTTTCCGTGTTCATCCTTCCTATGAAAGGCACCAATGCCATCGAACATCTCCAATCCGTATGCCAGTGGTTCAAACTTGCCGTGACACCCCCCGCAGGACTTGTTCGCCACGCGATCCTCCGCGATCGAGCGCTGCGTCAGGCCCGGCTTGGTCAGCACAGGTGTAGTGTCAACACACGGTGGTGGGTCCTTCACTCCACTCCGCAACAGGTCGTGCAGCACAAACAACCCACGAGTCACCATTGAGGCCTCATCACCGCCGATGGTCAGCACACTCCCCTGAGTCAACAGTCCCCCACGCTCCAGTACGTTCGACAAGTCGTACCTGGCCAAGCCCTTCCCCTTGGCTGGCTCGAGCCCGTAGTGCTTGGCCAAGCGCGGAGTCGCGAAGGTGACTTTCGCGTTCATCAAGTCCGCCAAGGGACGGTTTTGTCTCCAGATGACCTCTTCAAAAAACGCCAACGACTCAGCTTTCATGTCCAGCGCCAGTTCACGGCTCCACCCCGGGAAGCGCTTGGCATTCGGACTCATGTTGGCCAAGCGATCGAGATTCAGCCATTCGTTGGCAAATTCGATCGACCGCTTGACCGTTCGGGGATCCGCCAGCATCCGGTCGATTTGCCCGTTCATCACCTCAGGCGAAAACAAATCCCCGCTCTCGGCCAACTCAAGCAGGGTTTCATCCGGCGCCGCACCCCAGATGATGAAACTCATCCGCGTGGCCAGTTCGTACTCGGATACCGGCCAAAAATCGCCGTCCCCCCTTTGGTTTTCCACTCGGTAAATGAATCGGGGAGACTGCAGCATCGCCTCGAGCATCAGCCCCACGCCTTCTTCAAGCGTTCCGCCGGTGCTCGTCACGGTGGTCGTGATTCCACGAAACGCCGCTACCTCAGATGAGTTCAAGTCGCCCCGTAGGAAATCCCTGCCCATGTTAGAAATAAACCCGCGCATGGAATTATCCGTCGTGTTTAACCGCTTGTCGTAACGGTCGACGAACGACTGTACATCCATTTTTTTTACAATCAAACCTGCCAACGTGGCGTAGGCCTCAATGTGCTTCAAATCGACCTTCAGGTTATAGGCTGTGTTGCTGAATCCATCCGCTCGAATGTCAGACGGCAACAACTCGCGAGCCTCCTTTTCAATGTCGACACCGACGACGCTTTTCACGGAACGGATGTACTCCGACACCGTCAACCGCCGCACCCAGTTTTCCGTGGCACGCCGGTCGAATGTGTGCGCCAATGGATCGATCTCATCAGTCGTCCAGACTGCGCCGTCATCGATCCACTTTCGCAGTAGTTGTTTTTCAGCGGAAGTAAGCGGCTCACGTTCGTCCGGCATATCATCCGACTCAACCACCTCCCAAACCAGACTCTCAGCCGACTTGCCGGGAATGATCGCCTTGTCTCCGTTACTCAACGCGAACGCCTTGGCCTTTTTCGACAGATCCAGCTTACCCTTTCGGGTTGCCGTATCGTGGCACTCGAGGCAATGCCGAGAGAGAATCGGCACAATCTCCTCATCGAAAAACTTTTCCTTCGCGGTTCGCTGATTGGCAGCTAGTTCCACTTGGACACTCTCGCCATCCAGCCCGGCCTCGAAATTTTTTCGCACCTCGTCCGCGCCAAGTTCGCGCCCATACACCGCGACCAAATTATAAGTACCCAGCCACGGCCTTCCCTTGCTCAACTCATTGCCCAGGCCAAGCCTGTAAGTTGGATCCCACCTCGCCGTCCGCCCCCCGATCGACCTGCTGCTGTTCAGCTTTCCATTCAGATAAATCTTGGCGTGACCGGCCGTGTTCCGGGTGAAAACAACGTGCGTTAATTTCAGGTTTAAGCTACCAGGCTTTGAGGCCAGAGAAGGCAGTCCGTTGTTGCTCGTCTCAGTGGTTCGAAAACGGGCGTCATAACGATCCTCCTCCTGCCCAAGGGTAATATTCCGATTGATGCTGTTCCCTGAAATCGTGACGATCCGGGCCGGGCCTTCCTGCTTTTTATTGTCGGGCTGCACCCATGCCTCGAGCGTAATCGCCGCAGATCGCTTAACTGCATTTGAGATTTTCGAAGCCGGTTTGACGGAGCGAACCAAAGTCTGGCCGCGAATCTCAAGCCCCCCCTCTGAACGGCGAACATTCTTCGGGTTCTCTATTTTCAAATCCAAAGGCTGCCCCGCCCCGGAACGATCCTTAACCATCTCGCCCTTGGCCAAGCGGAAATCATACAACGCCAGCAATCCTTCGTGAACCCGATCCCCGGCTTGACTAGGTACAATCGCAACCAGCATAGCCAAAGCCAACCATGGAGCGCTTGGTCTTGTGCGAAGGCCGGCCACGCAGGACACAGTTAACAGTTTGAATAGTTGGAAACCACGCATTGTAATGAACTGGGGGAACCATGCTGCACCCCGGACGCCCTGTCAAAAGCCCGATGAAGGACATTCTTCCAACTTTGAATGCGCTGGGCTACTTTTCCGCAGCGCAGACAATCTGGTGCTACTGGAAAAAACGAGGTGATCGCGGGAAAAGAAAAATGGTGGAGCCGACTGGGATCGAACCAGCGACCCCCACAATGCCATTGTGGTGCTCTACCAACTGAGCTACGACCCCACCAGAGGGACAGCGATTGTATGGATTCGCCTTAAGCCGTCAAACGCTTTTTCAAAAACAACAAATCAACCTTTCGAATGACTCATTACGAATTAAATCACGTGGCACTTCACGTCGCTGACGTTGATAAAAGCTGTGACTTTTATCGAAATGTCCTCAAACTCGAGCCGATGGAACGGCCCGCGTTCGATTTTCCAGGCGCTTGGTTTCGGCTGGGGGAATTTCAGGAACTGCACCTGATCGGCGGCCGCGAAGACGCAGTCATCTCTAGACCGCGCAGCAACCATTTCGCCCTGCGCGCAGACAACCTCGACGAGTGGGAGAACTACTTCAAAGAAACCGGACAGGAATACGTGCCAAGACGCACCCGGCCTGACGGCGCCTTTCAAATCTACGTGGCCGACCCGGATGGGTACCACATCGAGTTGTTCACCGGCCCATAAAAGTCGCGCTTGGCCAAGCGGCTACTGCGTATTGAAGCTCTCGGCCAATGCCAGGGCCTTGATCATCGCCTTGGATTTATTGACCGTTTCCTGAAATTCGCTCTCCGGCACGGAGTCGGCCACCCAGCCGCCTCCCGCCTGCACGTAAGCTTTGCCATCCTTCAACAACGCGGTGCGGATGGTAATGCAACAATCCAGATTCCCATTGAATGAAAAATAGCCGACACACCCCCCGTACGGTCCGCGGGTGGTCTGCTCGAACTCGGAGATAATCTGCATCGCACGAATCTTGGGCGCACCAGACAACGTTCCTGCCGGGAAGGTCGCCCGGATCAGGTCATACGGAGTCCGTTCTTCGGTCAAGTTGCCCTCCACCTGTGAAACGATGTGCATGACATGGCTGTATCGCTCGATAATCATTAGGTCCTTCACCTCGACCGAACCGTAGTCGCAAACACGGCCAATGTCGTTCCGGGCCAGATCAACCAGCATCACGTGCTCAGCACGTTCTTTTGGGTCCGCAAGCAGTTCCTTTTCAAGCGCGAGATCTTCGTCTGCATTCCTGCCCCGAGGCCGTGTGCCTGCTATAGGGCGAATTTCAACACGCCGATCCTCGCAGCGGACGTGAATCTCCGGCGAAGCCCCAACCAGCGAGTAGCCTTCGAATTCCAAAAGAAACATGTACGGCGATGGATTGATCGATCGTACCGCACGGTAGACATCGAGCGGCGAGGCATTGACCTCCGCCGAAAACCGTTGAGAACCCACCACCTGAATAATGTCCCCTTCGTTGATATACTCCTTGGCCCTTGCGACGTTTTTTAAAAAACGATCCTTCTCCTGATTGGACTGAAATTCTTTTTCGGGCAACTCCGCCGGGAACGAGACCGGTTTGTATTCGCTCGATTGCTCAAGCAACGACACGACCCGTTCCACTTCCGAGGCTGCCTCGTCGTATATCACCGCAGGATCATCGCCCTCAGAAATGATACCGTTCACGATGATGGTCAGCGTTTGCGCCACCCTATCAAACACAAGCAACTCGTCTGCAATGATGAAACAAACAGTCGGAGTACCCAATTCATCTTCGGGCGGCCTGGGCACGACCGGCTCAATGTCGTGGATGAACTCGTGCCCGACAAACCCAAGCGCCCCACCGGTAAACCTGGGTAAGCCATGGACATTTACCGGCCTATAATTGGCGAGCACTTTTTCCACAACCGCCAAACCGTCGGAAACTTCGTTCTCATTTTGGACACCACCGCGGCCAACGACCTTAAACGACTCGAGAACTTGCCCCCCCTCAATCCACTCCACTTGATCGCCGGTTTGCCGGATCATCCCACGGGGATTGCACCCGACAAACGAATAGCGGCCAAGGTGTTCTCCGCCCTCAACCGATTCAAAAAGAAACGACTCCCCCTGGCCCCGGATCTTCCGGTAAGCCGTCAACGGAGTTTCCTGATCAGCCAACAGCCGGCGAGTGACCGGAATCAGGTTTCCCTGCTTGGCCAAGCGGCAAAACTCTTCCTTCGTTGGGCTGCAAAACTCCATGCGGCAGACAGTCTAAACGGCGCCCCTCACCAAACGCCAACACAATACAGGCCAAGCGCTTGGCCAAGCGGCACTATTTTTTGTAAACCTCCTCCGGATTCACAAGGCGCTCCTCCGTGATATCGAAGTCGCCCTCCCCGGAAATTGAGCGGAAAAAACAGGATTTGTAGCCCTCGTGACAGGCAGCTCCGTGCTGTTCAACCTGGATCAGCAACGTGTCGCCATCGCAATCAAACGCAATGTCCTTCACCTCCTGCGTATGCCCGCTCGACTCACCCTTCATCCAATATTTCTGGCGTGACCGGCTCCAAAAATGCGTCTTTCCGGTCTCAATAGTCGATTTCAACGAGGCCTCATTCATCCATGCCATCATGACCACGCGGCCGGTTCCCTCTTCCTGCACGATCGCCGGGATCAGCCCATCATCGTTGAACTTTAGTTTTTCTATGAACTTCATTTTATATGCTGCGAACTGGTATCCCGTCCGCCTTCAGAAAATCCTTCACATCGGCCACTGTGTATTCTCCAAAATGAAAAATG
>DKGH01000198.1 GCA_002453165.1 Verrucomicrobia bacterium UBA6775 | reverse complement strand
TGCAACACGCCCCTCCCAAGCCAAGAATGAATCTGGCGGCTGAATATTTGGCGGGGGTGCTCGAACAACTCAATGCGTTCGAAAACTATCCGAACATAGTTAGGTGGACGATCGCAGATGTGAGTCGTATTACACTCGTGCCGCATGGACATCATTTGCTGCTGGAACATACAGAGCCGTTTCGCGCGAGCGCTGAAAACAAATCGATGTTCGATGTATGGTTCGATACTCAGATTAGCCAGCCCTTGGCCGGGAAACATTATGCTGTTTTCAAATTCATAGAAGCCGGGGTGCGGTATGACATCGAGTTTATCAGCTTTGGCCAAACTACAAAACGAACGAATGCAACCGTCCAATATCTCAATGAGGATTTGGACTCACATTTTATTCACTACGCTTACAGCACTGAAACTCAGCCGCTGACCGGGCTGTTAACCAACGGTATCGGAGGGATGCTTCGGATGCATGATCGCATGGGGCAGGTCAGTTCCAAATATGATTGCGTGCTGGCCGCCAATTTGGATGATAACGTACCGGTCGATCGTTGGGTAATGGTCAAGCGCATGCGATGCTGGGTCAACGTGAACGGTTTTTTGTTCGATTTGAATTCGTCTCTGGACGCAAAACTGCACGCCGGAAATCGACTTGTTTGGGTCTGCGAACTTCCAACGCGAAAGAATCAGGATTTTGTCGATGAGGTGCACGTGATCGCGGAAATGCGAGACAGCAAAAATGCGGTCGACTTTTGGTTTCATTTTGAAACTGAACATCCAAACGAAACAGTTGAATTCACCGTCCGCCTTGATTTGGAGGATCGCAGCTTCCACGGGGAAACTCAATTGGACGAATCGGCTGTCGACCATTTTAGACAGGCAACAAGCCACGTTGAAAACGGTGTCGGCTTTTATTTTCAGCCGCACCCTGACAGGCGATTGGAGGTTAGGGCAGATTGTGGTGAGTATTTTGCCGAGGAGGAACTTTGCAGGAATATCCCGCATCCGGTCGAGGCGTCCCGAGGTCAAACCGCGCAGGGCGACGCGTTCAGCCCGGGTTGGTTTCTAATATCGGTCAGCAAAACCAAAATGGCGCATTTGGCTATCGCCGTGAATGAATCACCGTTGGATATGGGTGAAGAAACAGCCGCTCCGTTTCGTTCGCCGGAGAATGAAATTCCTGCGCACTTGGACTACTTGCGTGAGCGAATGAATGCCTTCGTTGTTCGTCGTGGCAAAGGCAAGACGACCATCGCGGGATACCCCTGGTTTCTTGACTGGGGACGCGACACGTTGATCGCCGTTCGGGGACTGATCGCTGATGGCCAAGTGGAAACTGCATTGTCCATCATCGAGCGGTTTGCTGCCTTTGAAAAGGGAGGAACCATTCCCAATGCGATCTTTGGCGATGACGACTCGAACCGAGAAACCTCCGATGCTCCACTTTGGCTTGCGATCGCCATCGAGGAATTGGCCGAACAAGTGGGTGATTCGTTATATGGCCAGGCGATTGACAGGGCAGGGAGATCGTATCGCGATGTGGTGCTGAGTATCGCTCGGCATTATCTGGAGGGAACTGACAATGGGATCAAGATGGATCCAGACTCTGCGTTGGTTTTTAGTCCGGTGCACTTCACTTGGATGGACACCAATCATCCGGCTGGAACCAAGCGCGAGGGATACCCGATCGAAATCCAAGCGTTGTGGATTCGGCTACTTGGCCAAGCGACAAAACTTGATCCTGCCGGAGGGTGGCAAATCACGCTTGGCCAAGCGCGGGAGAGCTTGACCAGGTTTTACTGGTGTGAAAACAGGGGCTGGCTTGCTGACTGTCTCTTGGCCAAGCCTGGCCAATCAGCCGCCGAGGCCACGGTCGACGGGAATCTGCGTTGTAATCTTTTGATAACTGTCAGCTTGGGAGTCGTTGACGGGTGCTTGGCCAAGCGAAGTGTGTTGGCGGCCATTCGTTACCTCATCGTGCCGGGGGCGGTGAGATCCCTCGCGCCGCTACCGTCCACCCAACCACATCCGGTTGAATACAATGGCCAGTTGCTAAACAATCCAGCTAACCCGTACTGGGGCCGATATGAGGGTGACGAGGATACTCGGCGGAAACCGGCCTATCACAACGGCACCGCCTGGACCTGGTTTTTGCCGCAACTTTGCGAATCGATTCTCAGAGCTTGGCCGAGCGACGAAAACGCCGACAAGGCAGCAAGAAGTTATCTCTCATCCGCCGCCACACTTCTCAAGCAGGGCTGCGCCGGGCAACTGCCTGAAATTCTCGATGGAGATGCTCCCCACCAGCAAAGAGGATGCGATGCTCAAGCCTGGGGTATCTCCGAGCTGCTTCGCGTCCTTAAACAATTCGATTGATGCGCATTTAACGCCTTGGCACTAGGGTGTTTTGGGTATTGCGATAATGGTGGACATTATCTCCTGCTAATGGAATCATAGCGCTCTACACACTGGGTGTTCGCACCACGACCACAGCATGTCATGAATGACGTTTTCATCAGTTACGCGCATATCGACAATGAAACCATTGAAGAGGATCAAAAGGGTTGGATCACACAATTGCATCGAATACTGCAGGTGCGCCTGGCTCAATTGATGGGAGCGGAGCCGCGTATCTGGCGTGATCAAAAGCTGTCCGGAAGCGATCTTTACGACCAGACGATCGTGGAGCAGTTTCTCGACTCAAAAATTCTCGTCTCCGTACTTTCTCCACGCTATGTCAATTCAGAATGGTGCGCCCGTGAATTGGATGAGTTTTGCACCAACGCCGAGCAGACGGATGGACTGAAGGTTGATGACAAGTCCCGCGTGTTCAAGGTGGTCAAGACTCCGGTGGAGGTTTCTGAAATGCCTCCACGAGTTCGTGAACTCTACGACAAACTTCTTGGCTTTGAGTTTTACGAGACTGAGCCGGAGAGCGGCAGGGTGATCGAATACAATGAGGTTTTCGGTGCGGAGGCCAAGCAGCGCTATTTTGAAAAAGTCTATGACCTCGCTCACTCGGTTTATGAGGTATTGAAAACCATGAAACTGGGCTCAGGGCCCCAGCCAGTCCCGACAAATGTCGGCGTTTCGAAAACCATTTATCTTGCTGAGGTTTCGTCGGATCTCTATTCCGAGCGTGACCAATTGCGTCGCGATTTGATTGAACGTGGCCACAAGGTGCTGCCCGAGTTCAGCTTGCCGCCGCTTGGTCCGCAAGTGGAGGAAGCCATGCAAAAGGCGTTGCCGGATTGCGATCTTTCCATTCATCTTGTGGGGCAGCGTTACGGGATGATCCCGGAGGAGTCGGACTACTCCATGGCAGAACTTCAGAATCGAATCGCGGCTTCATTCGACAAGGAGAATTTCGAGCGGTTGATTTGGCTGCCAAAGGGGGGCGACCCACAAGATGACAAGCAAAAGGCGTTTGTGGATCGCCTCGTCGAGAGTCCTGATGCGCACCGCGGGGCGGAGGTGATCGTGGATACACTCGAAAATTTCAAGGAGTTGGTCGTTGAAAAACTGACGCCAAAACCGGAGCCGCCAAAGGAAGACCCTGCGACTGCCAATGATGCTCCAGCGACTGCCCCAAGCGAGGGGGGGGCCAACCGGATTTATCTCATCTGCGATCAGGGTGACGAGGAGGCGATCGAAGCGCTTGAGGATTACCTTTACGACAAGGGTTTCGAGGTCAGCCTGCCGGATTTTGAAGGCGACGAGGCAGAGGTGAGTGAAGTGCATCGACGAAACCTTGTCGACTGCGACTCTGTCATCGTTTTCTACGGATCGGCCCGAAACTCATGGGTGGACATCAAATTGCGAGAGTTGATGAAAGCCACCGGGTACGGCCGATCCGGCCCGATTGAGCATACTGCTGTATTCGTAGCTCCACCGTATGATCGAAGAAAGGAACGCTACCGAAGCCAAAGTGCGACAGTGATACAGCAAGGTGAGCAATTCGCATCGACACCGGCACTTGAGGAGTTCGTCGGCAAACTAAAATCCAACGGATAAGCAAGTACACGCCATGGGTATCGATCCGAAATTCAATCCATTCCCCGGCCTTCGCGCCTTTCTCACCGAGGAAGACTACCTGTTTTTCGGGCGCGAAGAGCAGGTAAACGAACTGTTGTCCCGGCTGCGGCAGTACCGATTCCTCTCCGTGCTCGGCGCCTCCGGTAGTGGTAAATCATCACTCGTCCGAGCCGGGATGCTGCCAGCACTCGAGGGCGGCGCGATGACCTCGGCCGGTTCCCACTGGGAAATCGGTGTCATGCGTCCCGGAGGCAACCCCGTGCAAAACCTGGCCAAGGCTTTGTTTGAGATGGACCTTTATGACTTCGAGGAAGACGAAGCCATCTTTCACCTTCAAGCCACACTCAAACGGAGTGGGCTCGGGCTTGTGGAAGCGATCAAGCAGTCGGAGATCGAGGAGGGCGCCAATCTGCTGATTGTGGTGGATCAGTTTGAAGAGTTGTTTCGTTTCAGCCGTTCCGGGCAGTCGCAGGATGAGCAGGCCGCCGCTTTCGTCAAACTGCTGCTCGAGGCGTCAAGACAATCGGAAATCCCCATCTACGTGGCCATCACCATGCGCTCCGATTACATCGGTGATTGCGCCCAATTCCCTGACCTCACGGAATCCGTCAACGAAGGGGAATACCTTGTGCCCCGACTTAAGCGCGATCAGCGCCGCACCGCGATTGAGGGCCCGATCAAAGTCGCCGGTGGTGAAATCGCACCGCGCCTTACGCAAAAACTTCTCAACGATTTCGGGAACGATCCCGACCAACTGCCCATCCTCCAGCACGCCCTCATGCGCATGTGGGACAAGTGGGTGGAAAACCGTGACCCCGACGATTCCCTTGACCTTCAGCACTACGAAAACATCGGCGGCATGGAAGGGGCATTATCGCAGCACGCCGACGAGGTGCTGGAGGAATCCGGCAGCGAAAGTGAAAAACTAGCCACGCAAAAATTATTTCAGGCACTTACCGAAAGAGGCGGCGACAATCGAGGCATTCGCAGGCCTACACGCTTAGCTGATCTTTCCGAGATCATCGGAGTCGATCTCGATGTGCTCAAGGCCATCGTCGAGCGCTTCCGCAAGCCGGGCCGCACCTTCATCATGCCACCGGTCGAGGTGATGCTTGAAGGCGACACCGTCATCGATATTTCCCATGAAAGCCTCATGCGAGTCTGGGTAAATCTTCGTCAGTGGGTGGAAACTGAATCGCAATCAGCTCGCATATTTATCCGCTTGGCTGAGACCGCTCAACTGCACACCGACGGCAAGGCCGGCCTCTATCACGATCCCGATCTGCAAATTGCGCTGTCGTGGAGGGACGAAAGCCAACCAACCGAAGCATGGGGTGGGCGTTATCACCCCGAGTACGACCAGGCGATCCGTTTTTTGGATGAAAGTGCCGAGGCCAAGCAGAGAATCGAAAAGGAAAAAGAGGAGGTTCGCCAACGCGAACTCGAACAGGCCAAGCGCTTGGCTAGGGCCGAGCAGGAACGGGCAGAAGAGCAGACGCGTTCTGCCGGCAAACTTAAAAAACTCGCCGCTGTCGTTGGCTTGGCCGCAGTCTTGGCAATGGTGGCCACCGTCTTCGCCCTAAATGCCCGGGAACAGGCCCAACAAAATGCTATAGAAGCCGAGACAGCCAAGGCCGAAGCTGAAAAGAACGCCGACGAAGCCAAGCGCTTGGCCAAGCTTGCGGGCGATTCTAAGTTCAGAGCCGAGGAATCCCTAATCGACCTGGCCGGCCGCAGCGTCCTGAATTATTCCAAAAACCTTCAGGATAAAAAAGATGGTGTCGCTCTCGCTTGGCTGAATGACGCAGCCAAGAGTGTAAAAAATATACCCCGAGCCGAGAAACAATTAGCCGGGATTATTGGGGAACACTTAAAAAGCACGCCGTTGTTGATCAGCCGAATTAAAGTAAATGGGATAACGTGGCCCAGAGGGGATGGCTTCGCTGTAAGTCGAGACGGTAATTGGATTGCGGCCACAAGTTGGGCTGCATCGCAAGGCGATCCTGTTAACCATCGCGGGATTACAGTTCAAAATGTGAATTCACTGGAAATGATAGAAATTCCGGAAGAAATGAATATACATTCTGCAGCACTCAGCGCGGATGGGAAGTTTATAGCGGTAAATTCTTGGCGTAATGGTTCCGTAGTATGGGATGTATCCACCGGCGAACGGGTGGGCGAGGCATTAAAGGGGGCAGACAATCCCACTGATGGGTATTTTGCCTGCTCCAAAGATTTCCACCCGAACAAGCCTATTATTGCCACCGTTTTCAGTTTGATGGCCAATAATGTGGTGGAGGTATATGATTTTGAAAAGAAAAAGACCCTAGTTAACCGACACCCCATGAAAGAACGACAGGGGAACAGAAGTCAGACGTTTTTTACAAAAGATGGAAAACATCTTGTGGTGGTGGTTCTCAGAACATTAACGATTTTTTCAACCGAATCATGGATGCCTGTTGTGGATTCAATGCAATTCAACGCAGCTTCAATCACAGCAAGGGAAGCTCCGAAGCAGGGATATATATTGATCCGAAAGTCCAATGAAGACAACACAGAACCCTTTAATTCTGTTTCATTGGAGGATGGTTCCGTATCGAAATTTGAATTAACCGATACCAAAGATTATAAAGTTTTTGAATTTTCCAGTGCGTGTCGTTTTTTGGCGCTAAGTCGCCCCAACGGGGATCTTGGTATTTACGGGGGGGAGTCTTTGGAACCATATTTAAACTTGAAAGGTGAAGGCGAAAGTGTGAGCAGGATGGATTTTTCAACAAATGAGAGGTATTTGGCAGTTGCATATAACAACAGATTAATCCGCATCCTGGACCTGGAGGATTCCGGAGCGGAAATTCATCGTTTAGAAATGAATAACGATGTCAATTACCTAAAATTCATCCCCGGGAGGGAAGATCGCTTGTATGTGGGTGATAATATAGGTACAGCGCATCTGTACGCCTTGAAAACGAAGGTAAAGAAACAGTCCATTGCAGGGAATAGCAATTTTCATAACAACTCAGTAGATGAGTGGATGTACTCCGTAAGTCCTAACCAACAATGGTTGATCGCCTCAAGATTAGATGGGTTTTGTTACCTTGCAAATCTCAATGAAGATCGGATCCAGTCGACTTTCAATCTGTCAACAAGTGCTAAGTCCATAGATTGGAGTTCTGACAACAGTAAAGTCGCTATACTAAATCAAATAGGAGAAATTACAGTGTTAGCAGTTGACGGAGGAGGGGAGGAGGTTAAGGGTGAATGGACTCATTTTAGTTTGTCCCAAGACGGGAAGAAATTGGCTGCAGTTGCGGCTGATTATACATTAAATGTCCTTTCATTGGAGAGTCAGCAAAAAGCAGATAGGTTGAAAATGAAATACCCTGCTAAAATGTTACAATGGAGCAAAGAGGGAATTCTTTATTATTCAAATGTAGTTGGGGAATTCGCGGAAATAGACTGTAAAAATGGCTTGAAGCAGTCTCGGTCAATTCAATTGCAGAATTCAGTGTTTGAAGTTCACCCAATACCTAATGAAAATCAATTGTTACTAATTAGTTCCGACGCCCTTTCCAAATTGGACGAAGAGGACTTTATATTGACATGCGAGCATCAAATTAAGAATGAGATTTTTGAAGCTCATCTATTGCATGATTATTCTGCAGTTTTGTACATGACGCAGGACCAAAAGGGGAAATCATTGTCAGTTACCGAACTGCCTGGACTTCAAAAAACGCATCAAATTCCGGCAGATTATTCGGTGTTGGACTTTCTGATTAACCCAAATGCAAATTCTGCAATCATGCTGAATTCTCGTGGTCAATTTGAACAAATAAATCTTTCCAATTTGGCGAAGCTGGCTGTGCCCTATGCCTTGAAACAGTTAGGGGGTGCCCGATATTTGCTTTCCGCAAATGAAGAGAAGATTGTTTTTGTAAATAACAACCGGGAATTGAGTGTTTTTGAAAATGGATCAGTAGCAAGCAGTATACAAGAAATGTTGGATTATGCTTTATGGTCACCAGGGATTGAAATTACGCCAGATGGGTCGAATGCCCAAAGTGATTCGACTCAGATTAAGGACTTGCAAATCAAACTTAAAGAGAGAGTTGGAACTCTTATTCAAAAAGCTGAATCCAATTCGCTTTCAAACTATCAATTTACGGACAACGCATCGGAATCTTTGTTGTCAAAGCTGGCAGCATCACTCAGAAGCGAAAATATAGCCCAATGCAGACAGTTGGCTGGAAAGTTGCGGGACGCAGCGTCATCATCTTCTAATATAAAACTCATCTCTAAAGCCGTGCTGGGATGCTCAGTATTAGGCGTGCCATTGGATTCATTAACCAACCATATTGATTCATTGAAATCTAGGGGTGGGTTGAGTTTTTCTGAAAATGCGAAATTTAGCATTACGAAAGATGAAATAACTGACGGAGGTGTTACTTATTCAATTTGGTATCGCCCCAGGTTCGTGGGAAATTTAGGCTCGATGCAGGTATTGTTTTCCAATGAGTCCGACGTAATGTCCGGGGTTTCATTATACCAGCAAAACAACGCTCCGTTGCAGTTCAGGTTCAAAAACGTAATGCGATTTGATGGATCATCTTCAATTGAACGTGAATGGACGCACGTAGCGATAACGGTTGACGAGCTAAACCGCGAAACTCGGGGCTACATGAATGGCAAGCTGATTAGGGTTGAAAAAATTGATGATAATATAGATATACGCGATGAAATAGCTGGAGAGTATATAATAGGAAAATCGCGAATATTTGGGGGTCATTTCAGGGGGGATTTCGCTCGGTTGTCCGTCTGGAACAGAGTGCTGACTAAAAATGAAATCGCTACTGATTTGCAAAACGGATTACCTAAAGATAATTCATTAAAGCTTTGTCTTATAGCCGAATCAGTTACAAGCGGAGTGTTAAAAGATTTATCCGAAAACGGGCGGGATGTATTGATTCCGGAAGGGGCGTCTTTTTTTCCTCACACACTAGAACCTCATAGTCTTTTAGAGGTTCGAGATTTCGGCGTGCGATTCCCGTTTCAATCTTCAGTGGGAGATACCTCTGTGGCGTTGGGTTTTCTGATGCTAGAAACTGGCAATTTAGACTCGGCGGAAGAAATATTCATGTCAGCAGCAAAACAATTTGTGAATAGCCCCGCGATCGATGAAGAATTATTTGGTCGCTCGCCATTTAAAGGATTGGAGTTGCTGGGATTGGCAAGAGTATTTGAAGCCAGAATGAACTCAAAGCGTGAATTGGAATGTCTTACGAAGTTCTCCATAGTTTCAGGGGAGAACATGGATTTATTTGGTTTTGCCCTTCTGACACATGCGCAGTCTCGGTTTGCAAAACCGTTAGTTGTAAAACGGGGTGAAAAATCAGGAGTAAACCAGTTGGATTTGCGTCGCTTTTTTAATAGAAAATTCGGGGATGATGTGACCCGTTTCTTGGGATTCGGCATGCAAATGCGCGACAATATCGAAGGATTAATCGAGGGGCTGAATGAGATCAATGGCATTCCCATGGAAATAGGTGGAGCCATTCAAATGCAAGGATTTGAATCTAATTACAACAACTATCCGAGGCTGGTTAAAGGCATTCAAGTTGGAAAGAAAATTGATCGCGCAGTGGCTCTCCATACACTCGTGGGAGTAGGGCCTTCTCCGGGAAGGGGTTCTACGGTAATTAAATACCATTTAATCTACGAAAATGGCACAAGAACCACATTTTCCGTTCGAAATGAGATTGATGTCGGAGGGTGGTACGGATTTGGGCAATCAGTATTTAGCTCAAAAGGCGCAGGGACATTAAATGTTGCCAAGCAAATTGCGAATGAGGCGGCAGCCGGCTCAGGTTCTCGTCGTTATTTATATCATTTTGAGATGGTCAATCCGAATCCATCAAAAGTGGTATCCACCATTGAAATCGAATCCATGTGCACGACCAAGGCGCCCCTCATTTTGGCGATTACGGTGGAGTGATTTTTATTTTAGCTTTTGCAGGCTTTGGATGCCATAGCGTTGTGAGATTCGGTCGTTGGCTTGTTCGAGTTTTTCGGCATCAAGGATGATTTTACCCAGTGAGCTGCCTTTTTTGAACTCGAGGATATGGAAGCCGTCTTTTGGCTTGTCGAGCGCCTTGGCCAAGTCTTCTAATGTTGAGATCAAGTTTCCGTTAGCTTTTTCGATGACGATGTTTTGTGAGGATCGTTGCTGGTAGCCAATGTTGTAAAAATCTGGCAATACCAACGAGAGAACCACGAGTGATTTCTGATCCTTCTTCGCTTTTTGGTTATTATAAAAGACCAACCGGAATGGTGCGCTCCGCTGCCAGTCGCCCCCCCAACTGCTGAGAAATTCGGCTGAGAGTGGCACGAAAACCAAGCCGCCTACGATTAGGTAGGTAGGTTCGACATCGTTTGGCCGATCCATGACGAGGTTGTCTGAAAAGTCGGCTTTTGGAAGTTTGTAGTCTATGTCTTGCACCTTGCCGTCGCGCCAGATCTTTAATTTCAAGATATCACCGGCCCATTTGTTTCTGCAGGCGAGATATTCCATGATGACATGGCCGCAGTCAGGATCGAGGTAGTCACCTTGGATGTCGATAGGGAACCCTGCGACTTCAAGAATGATGTCGTGAAGTCTAAGTACGGATTTTTTGCCGGGTTTAATCACTAGTACGCCTCGCGGGTTACCGTCCAATTTGAAGTAATCCGTTACGGCTGGGTTGGAAGCTGGTTGCCATATAAAATCAAAATAGCCTAATCCTTTATACTGATCGGCCTTGCGTAGTTTAAGCACGTCTGTGATGAACGTTGCCGGGATCACGGAGCAGGTGCTCCCGCTTTTGCTCGCGACGAGTCCGACTACCTGGTCTTTGCTAACCATAAGTTCGGCTTTACCCGCGCCTTCAATTTCCGAACTGGCTTTCAACTCGATACGGGGTGCCTGGTTGAAGTTCGCATCCGCCACGGAGAATCGACTGAATTCTGCCGCCCGTTTTTCGATGTTGCCGCCGCGCCAGCGTATCACCTGCAGGTTTTCCTTTAAGCTCTTAGTGTCAGTAAACCTCACCGGGGCGAGTCCTTCCCAAAAAGTATCGTCCTCGACGCCGATGACGGCGAGATTTGCCTGATAGTCAATCCATCGTACTTCGCCGTTTGTCCATTTGCCACGCCCTCCTTTCTGGATTCGTACAAGGGTGTGATTGGCCAAGCCGGCGGCGGTTGTCAGTAGTTCCTTGCCCTCGATGACGGCGCCAAATTTTGAAATAGACTGCGCACGTTTATCCCACGGGATGCGAAAGTTGAAATTGTTCCGTGTGACGTCGAGCAGGACGATGCTGTTTTGCCAGTTGGCCTTGGCTTCTTCCGCTTGGCCAAGCGCTTGGCCGGTGAGCAACAGTGATGCGGCGAAAATTAGTTTTGGGAATTTCATAGTCTGCGGTCTGCCGGAATTCCGTAAGTGTTCAGAATGGTTTCATGTGCCTCGTTGGCCTTGTCCTTGTCGAGCGATTCGATTGTGCCGGAGGCGAACTTGATCAGGTGTTGTGGCTTGTCATTAGTCTCGAACGCCTCGATCAAGTCGGTGAGTGATTCGATTCTCTTGCCATTGATCTCGTCCACCATGGCTCGGCTGGCCAGGCGAATGTCGGCATTGGCTGGGTGGGCGAGCGTGGCGGCAAGGACGACCGGTTCTTTTCTCAATTTGTCCGGTTTTTCGTTCCTCATGTAGTACAGCTCGTAAATCATCTCAAGGTTGGCCACGTTCCGCCAGTTGCGCCCAAACGTTTTTACGTAGTCCAGCGTCAGCGGCGTGAATACCAATCCTGCGTAGACAAAATAGCGGGGCGGGGTGTCGTAGAGGTTGCCGGTATTTTCCTCCTCTTTGCGGACTTTCATGGGTACGGTGACCTCGATTTCTTTTTTGTCCCGCCAAATTTTGAGTTTGAGTTTCTCTCCATCCTGCGGCTCCTGAAACGCGGTCGTGCAATAGACTCGGTTGCCGTGCAGCAGGATTGAGCCGTCGCTGCCGACGCGATGGCCACCGACCTCGAGAATCACATCGTCTTTTTTCAGGAGTCCGTCCTTTTCGGTGTATGCGGCGAGGCTGTCTATTCGGGCGCCATCCCCGGTCGGTGGCAGGCCGAGGAATTTCCGGTAGGCCGGGTTTTGCAGTGACACGATGCGTACACCGGCCTTTGGAAAGCCATCGTATTTGTCGTCCTCGATATCCTTGAGAAAATGATCGATGACAGATGGGGGGATGAAAAAGCCGGTTGCCTCAAGCCCGGGTATGCCCATGAATGCGACTCCCACGACTTTGTCATCCTGAAAAACGGGGCCGCCACTATTGCCGGGGTTGATTGCTGCGTCCGTCTGGACGGAGAGGAACGCCTTGTTGCCGATGTGAACGTAGTTTTGCATCTCTATCCGCGACACGACGCCGCGGGTGTAGCTGATCTGTTCGCCACCAGCCGGGTAACCGCAGGTGATCACAGTGGACTGAACATTGGGCAGTTCGCCGAAGGTGACCGGCTCGAGGCCCTCAAAAAAACCGGGCGTGACCACCTTGAGCACAGCCAGATCGGCCTCGTGGGAGATGTGTTCAACCTGAGCCAGCCATGGGCGTGGATCCTGAAAACGACGCAGGACAATCTGCTTGGCCCAACTGACGACGTGGGCGTTCGTCATAACGCGTTCGCCATCGATGACAAAGCCGGACCCGCTGGAGGCTGCGACAGGGTTGTTCCGCCATGGGGCATCCCAGACCGGGGTTTGGCTATGCACCAAAACCTGAACTACGGATCGCCCCAGTTCCGCCGCTTGGCCAAGCGAGGCCAACGTTGTGAAAAGCAGGGTGGTGGTTAGTAATCTCACGCGCACACGTTCCGCCGCAATCCGCTGAGGGTCAAGGGCAAAGAAAAACGCCCGGCCGAAACCGGGCGTTTGAAAAGATCGTTGGCGCTTGGCCAAGCGCTTGGATTAAACAAGCGCAGCCTGCGCAGCGGCTAGGCGGGCCACTGGCACACGGAACGGTGAACAGCTCACGTAGTTCAAGCCGAGGCTGTGGCAGAACTTGACGCTGCTCGGTTCACCACCGTGCTCGCCGCAGATGCCCAGCTTGATGTTCTTGCGGGTGCTGCGGCCCTTGGTTGCGGCGATCTCCATCAACTGGCCTACGCCGGTCTGGTCAACCACAGCGAACGGGTTGTTGATGACGATTTCCTCCTCCTGATAGTTCGGGAGGAAGGAGCCGGAGTCGTCGCGGCTCATGCCCAGCGCGGTCTGCGTCAGGTCGTTCGTGCCGAAGCTGAAGAACTGGGCGGTCTCCGCAATCTCGTCGGCGGTCAGGGCGCCACGCGGCACCTCGATCATCGTTCCGACGAGGTAGTTGAGCTTCACGCCTTTTTCCTTGGCCACCTCCTTGGCCACGCGGTGGACTATCTCAGCCTGCAACTCGAGTTCCTTTCGGAAGCCGACCAGCGGAACCATGATCTCCGGGTTCACCTTGATCTTCTTTTTCTGGACGTTGGCCGCAGCTTCGAAGATGGCTCGCACCTGCATCTCGGCGATCTCCGGGTAGGAGATAGCCAGACGGCAGCCGCGATGGCCCAGCATCGGGTTGAACTCGTGCAGTTCGTCAACCCGCTTTTTGATCTCGGCCGGCTTCACCTTGAGCTTTTTGGCGAGGTCCCCAATCTGCTTGCTGTCGTGGGGCAGGAATTCGTGCAGCGGCGGATCCAGCAGGCGAATGGTGCCCGGGAGGCCGTTCAATGACTTGAAGATCGCCTCGAAGTCCTTGCGCTGGTAGGGCAGCAGTTTCTTGAGAGCCTTGCGGCGATCCTTCTCGTTGTCGGCGAGGATCATCTGGCGAACCGCATCGATACGGTCGCCCTCGAAGAACATGTGCTCCGTACGGCATAGACCGATGCCGCTGGCGCCAAAGGCTACGGCGTTTTTCACCTGACCCGGAGTGTCGGCATTGGTGCGCACCTGCATCTTGGTGGCTTTCGCGCACCAGCCCATGATCTGGGTGAAGTTTTTGTAGGTGCGACTACGCTTGGCGGAGGCCTTGTTTTCAAGCAGGCCCTGGATGACTTCTGATGGTGCGGTTTTTACTTCGCCCGCAAAAATTTCACCCGAGGTGCCGTCGATGGACAGATAATCGCCCTCCTTGAAATTCTTGGAGCCGATTTTCATCGTGCGCTTGGCATAGTTGATCTGCACGTCGGCGGCGCCGCAAACACAGATCTTGCCCATCTGGCGGGCCACCAACGCAGCGTGAGAGCTGACCCCGCCGCGGGCGGTCAGGATGCCGTTGGCCGCGATCATGCCGCGCAGGTCCTCCGGGGAGGTCTCGAGGCGGACGAGTAGCACCTCTTCGCCCTTGGACTTCGCGGCCTCGGCACGGTCGGCGTTGAAGTACACCTTGCCGGTGGCGGCGCCCGGGCCGGCCGGGAGTCCCTTGGCGATAGCCCTGACCTTCTTCACTGCAGCCTGGTCGAAAACCGGGGCGAGCAATTGGTCGAGGTCATCAGCAGGGATGCGTTTCACGGCGTCCTTCCAGTTGATCAATTTCTCCTTCACCATTTCGCAGGCGATGCGGACGGCGGCGAGGCCGGTGCGTTTGCCGTTGCGGGTCTGGAGCATGTAAACCTTCTTTTCCTCAATGGTGAACTCGAAGTCCTGCACATCTCGGAAATGCTTCTCGAGTACCTTGCAGATGCGGAGCAGTTCCTTGTGGGCACTTGGCAGCACCTTCTTCAACTTGATGACTGGATCGGGCGTGCGGACGCCGGCGACCACGTCTTCGCCCTGCGCGTTCATCATGAACTCACCCCAGAACTCATTTTCGCCGGTGGCCGGATCGCGGGTAAACGCCACGCCGGAACCGGAGTCTGCGCCGGTGTTGCCGAACACCATCGACTGCACGTTTACAGCCGTGCCCCACTCGGCGGGAATATTGTACTTACGGCGGTAGACAATCGCGCGATCGTTCATCCATGAACTGAACACGGCGCCGACCGCGCCACGGAGTTGATCCCAAGGGTTGTTCGGGAATGCCTTGCCGGTGCGGCTTTTGACGAGTTTCTTGAATTCACCGACGAGCACCTTGAGGTCGTCGGCGGAGAGGTCCGTGTCCTCGGCGTGGGCATTGCCGAGCAATTTCTTTTTGACCTTCTCGATCACCAACTCGAATGGCTCCTCGTCCTCGGAGGGGAGTTTTTGCACACCCATGACCACGTCGCCGTACATCTGGATGAACCGGCGGTAGCTGTCCCAAGCGAAGCGCGGGTTGCCGCTGGATTCAGCAAGTGCATCCACAGTCTCGTCGTTGAGGCCTAGGTTGAGGATGGTGTCCATCATGCCTGGCATGGATTCTCGGGCACCGGAGCGGACGGAAAGTAAAAGCGGATTGCTCTTGTCGCCGAACTTTTTACCGAGTTGTTTCTCCATCAGTTTCACACCATCTTCCATCTGCGCCTGTAGTACCTTGGGGTAGGTGCGTTTGTTGGCGTAGTAATAGGTGCAGACCTCCGTGGAGATGGTGAAGCCCGGAGGCACCGGCAAGCCGATGCGGGTCATCTCGGCGAGGTTCGCACCCTTGCCGCCGAGCAGTTCCTTCATTTTGCCGTCGCCATCGGTTTTTTTGCCGAAGTGATAGACGTACTTAGTAGCCTTCTTTGCTGCCATAAACTTTGTTTCGTTTCTTGGGAATGCCGGGGAATCCGGCAAAAGAGCGCGGAGAGTAGCAAAGGCGGCAATGGAGTCAACGCAATCTCATGCTTTATTTATCATCAAAATCCGCTTAGCCAAGTGAAACTGGAAACGCCCCGGCCGGTCGTGATAGACTTCTCCGCCGTGAGTTCGGAAGTTGAAGAAACTCAAAGCAAACCACTGAAACTGGTCAACTGTTTCAAGTGTGGTGCGAATGTCTTTATCCCGGGAGAATTACAGCCACTCGAGACGACCGACTGCTCCAAGTGCGATGCAGAACTGATGATGCCCATGATGCTCGAGCATTTCGAGTTGAAGGCCAAGGTCGCCGCCGGTGGGATGGGCACGGTTTACAAGGCGTCGGACACGGTGCTGCAGCGCGACGTGGCCATCAAGCTGATGCAACCGGAATTAGCCGAGGATGAAGAGGGGTTGGAGTCATTTTACGCCGAGGCAAGGGCCGTGGCGCAGTTGAACCACACGAATATTATCAACCTTTACCAGTTCGGTAAATACAACGATCAGCTTTATCTCGTGATGGAACTGGCCAGCGCGGGGAGTCTCGACCGATTGATCGACGCACACCAGACGGTGTCCGAGTTGTTGGTGCTGGATGTGGGTATCAAGATCGCATCAGCACTGGACACCGCGTTGAAGCATGATCTGCTGCATCGCGACATCAAGCCGGGAAATATTCTGTTCAACATGGACAGCGAACCCAAGCTGATCGACTTCGGCTTGGCCTGCAAATCTGAGGCGGGAGTGGATTACTCCGAGCAAATCTGGGGAACCCCGTACTACATTGCGCCCGAGAAACTCCGGCGCGAACCGGAGACTTTCCTTGCAGATATGTACAGCCTCGCCGGCACGCTCTACCATGCGCTGACCGGACACACCCCGTTTGAGGCCCCGCAAATTGACGACGTCGTGCTTGCGCATCTCAACACCCCGCTCACCCCGCCGCACAGGGTGGTTTCATCGATCAGCGAGGCCACCAGCGAGGTCGTTGCCCGCGCCATGGACAAGGCCCCGGCCAGTCGCTACCAGTCTTACGATGAATTCATCATGGCCCTGACGGCGGCTCGGAGTCAGTTGCTGCGCAGTCAACTCACCCAGGCGCCGCCTGTCCGTCGATCACGTCCTCAGCCTGCCGAGGAAGAGGTTCCTGCGAAAAAGGGATGGTTTCGTCGCAAGGGCTGAGGTGTGGCAACGCGTTTAGGTCAAGCGCTTGGCCAAGCGGACAGTCTTGTACTCCCCCGACTTTCTGTTTTTAATCCGGCCTTTCGATGACGACGGCCCCGAGTCAAAGCGCTGAGGATTATCTGGAACGCATCCTGGAATTGATCCAGGAGACGGGCCAGGCACGCGTCGTCGACATCGCCAATTCGCTGAACATCCGCCAGGCCTCGGTGACCAACATGGTCAAAAAGCTTTGCGAGCTTGGTTTCGTCGATCACGAGAAATACAAGCGCGGGCTGGTGCTGACCGAGAGTGGGCGTGAGGTCGCGCAACGAATCCAGCGACGTCACGAGACTTTGTCCCGTTTCTTTTCCTTGCTCGAGTTGGATGATGACATCCAGCGAAAGGACATCGAGGGAATCGAGCATCATCTCAGCCGTGAGACGGTGAGGGCGCTTGAGGATCTGGCAACTTTCTTTGAAAGTCGCCCAGAGATGTTAAAGAAGTTTTTAAATGGCCGCACCCCGGCCAAATAAATCAAAGATATTTGATGAGTGATTCATCCATGAAAGCCGTTGCTGTGGTTCCTGCGAAAAAGGAATTGCGCCTAGTTGATCACCCAATGCCCCAAATTAATGGTGGGAACCAAATCAAGGTTCAAACACTCGATGTTGGCATATGTGGTACCGACCGTGAAATTTGCACCTTCGTTTACGGGTCGCCTCCAGAGGGGGATGACTATCTCGTATTGGGCCACGAATCGCTTGGCCGGGTGGTTGAGGTGGGCGACAGCGTGACGCGACTGAAGATTGGCGATCTCGTTGTGCCGTCCGTTCGCCGCCCCTGCAGCGACCCGAATTGCAATCCGTGCTGCAACGACAAACAGGACTACTGCATCAACGGCCAGTTCACTGAGCGCGGCATCAAAGAAGTGCACGGGTTCATGACTGAATACTACGTGGACGATGAAAAATACTTCACCCGCGTGCCTGAGGATTTACGCGAGTTGGCAGTCATGGCCGAGCCGTTGACCATTGCGGAGAAAGGCCTAGCTCAGGCTTATGCCGTCCAGCAACGCCTGCCTTGGGCCTGCACCGAGCCGGGCAAGCCAAAAGGCCACGGACTACGCGCCGTCGTTCTCGGGGCGGGGCCGATCGGGATTCTTGGTGCGATGAAATGTGTTATTGAGGGGTTCGACACCTACGTTTATTCCCGAAGTAAGGCTCCGAACCCCAAGGCAGCCCTCGTGGAGCAGATTGGGGCCAAGTACTTTTCAAAGTACGACATTTCTCCACAGGAGTTGGCTGAAGAAGTGGGGAATATCGACTTGGTGTACGAGGCCGTCGGCGGCTCCGAGGTCGCGTTCGATGTCCTGCAGGTGCTCGGCACCAACGGTATTTTTGTTTTCACTGGTATACCTGCGCCGGAAACACGTCTCGAGATTGACTCAGACATCCTGATGCGCCGCATCGTGCTGGAAAATCTCGCCATTGTCGGCACAGTGAATGCCGATCGTCAGGCGTTTGAGGATGCCATCGCCGATCTGGCTGAATTCAAAAAACGTTGGCCGGAGACGATCAAGGGTGTTATCTCTGGACGGTTTTCCGTCGATGACCACGAGGAACTTCTCGTCGGCAAAAGTCAGGGAATCAAAAACGTGATCGCCTTCAGCTAGGCGTCATCCCGCTTGGCCAAGCGGAGCATGTCGATCAGCGTATCTCCGTGCTTGAGCGTTTTCTTTAACTCCCACGGTTCAACATAGTCCAGAGTGTCACGCTTGGTGTGACCGAGGATGAGCCGGCCTCCGGTTGTAAGCAGGGCAGGGAGGTTTTCGTCGTCGAGCATTTGTTGCGCGAAGGACTCCGACCGCTTTTTGACATTTTTCTCACCGTAGGGCGGGTCGGCGAAAATCAGTTCGAACTTCTCGCCTCTCTCCCGCAATTGGCCAAGCGCCGTGAAGGCATCCTCCACGCTGAATCGCGCTTGGCCAAGCGCTTGGCCAAGCGCCTTGAAGTTCTGTTGCATCACCCGTGCGTGTTTCGGGGATAATTCAACAAACAAGGCAGACGCGGCACCCCGACTCAAGGCCTCCAGCCCAAGTGCG
>DKGH01000027.1 GCA_002453165.1 Verrucomicrobia bacterium UBA6775 | reverse complement strand
GCCGACCAGTGCATGACCGGGCGCACAAAGAAAAACGAACCGCCCGGCGGCTGGCCCAGCATCGGCTCGATCCTCTCCAAACTCGAAGGCCCGACCAATCCCGACACACCGCCATTCCTCGGCCTCTGCCCCAAGACCGGCGAGATTCGCTGGAGCGACCCCGGCAAGGCCGGCTTCCTTGGCCCAGCCCACGCCGCGTTCCGCCCGTCCGCCGAGGGCAAGGAGGATATGACGCTCAACGGCATCACGCTACAGCGACTGCAGGACCGCAAGGCGCTGCTCCGGAGCTTCGACCAGTTCCGCCGCAACCTCGACAGCTCAGGCCTCATGGAAGGCATGGACGCCTACAACCAGCAGGCCTACGGCATCCTCACCTCCGGCAAACTGGCCGACGCGCTCGACCTCGAGCAGGAGGACGTCAAACTGCGCGACCGCTACGGCCGGGGCTCGGCCAAGCACGTGGCCGACGGGGCGCCCAAGCTGCTCGACCACTTTTTGCTCGCACGCCGCCTCGTCGAGGCCGGGGTGCGCTGCGTCTCACTTTCGTTCAGTCGCTGGGACTGGCACGGCGGCAACTTCAAGCGTGCCCGGGAGGACTTCCCGATGCTCGATCAGGGCGTCACCGCGCTCGTCGAGGATTTGCACAACCGCGGACTCGAGAAGGATGTGGCCGTGGTGTGCTGGGGTGAATTTGGCCGCACGCCTACCATCAACAAGAATGCGGGTCGTGACCACTGGCCGCGCGTCTCCACCGCGCTGCTCGCCTGTGGTGGCCTGAAACACGGACAGGTCATCGGGGCAACCGATCGCCTTGGCGGCGAGGCTACCGAGCGACCCGTGACCTTTCCCGAGATGCACGCGACGCTGTACCACACGCTTGGCATCGACGTGAACACCACCACGATCGACGACCTCAACGGGCGCCCGCGCTACCTCGTCGCTGACAACGCCCAGCCTCTCCCCGAGGTGATTTAAGCGAAAACAAAAACCAATTTGCAAAACACCCCGCTTGGCCAAGCGGGGTGTTTTTTTGTGCCCAGCCAGTCGCTTGGCCAAGCGCTAAAAATGATGGCGTCACTTGGCGTCGTAAATCTCGACCCGCGGCGGATGCGCGTAGTCGTTCCACAGCCGGTCAAGCAGTGCAGCGTCCGGCTTGCCGTCGGTCACGACAAATTGATAACGCGACACGTATTCCTCGCCCGGCTTGATCTCCCACTCGCCAGCCTGTGAGGGTGCGAAGTTGAAAAACGGCTCCGTGGGATGAATCCGCATCGGCTGCGGAAAACGAAAATTGGACGGGTGACACAGGACACCGATGCCGGCCAGCTTGCCGTCGGTTTTGCCGCCGACATGGCACCAGCGTGCCCGGGTGGCGTGCCCCTTGATGCGGTCGCTCTCGCCATTTGAGGTCAGGTAAAAACAGTTCTCTCTGCCATCCCACTCGCCGTGACCCCGGAAGCCAAGGCCGCCGTAGCGGTACTGCGGAAAATGGATTTTGCTCTTGCCGGCGCAGCGCTGCACCGACTCCAGCTCGAACAAGTGATAAGCCAATTCGCCCCGCCCCACGGCGTACACCTGCACGCGCCATGTCTCCTTGAGCGCAACTTTTCTTGGCTTCGCAATGAGATCAACAAACTGGTGCGAGCCGGCGAATCCGGCGTGCACCGGCCCGCTCCAGTGCCCCTGCAGCCCGGTAAACTCCACCGTGCCGGTTCCCTTGCCCATGTTCCAAAAATCCGGCTTGCGTCCTTCGAACTCCGTGTTCGTCCACGGGAACCAGATGCCGTGGTGGTGCTTGTGGTTGTGCGGGTAATCGTCGGTGATCACCGTGCCGTCCGGGGTCACAATCGGATGCAGGTATCCGCCCCGGCGATAGATCGGCTCGAGGTCAGCCCGCGGCAGTTCACTTTTCTCCGCCTGATAATGCATCACGGTGCGGCCGCCGAGTGTGAAATGCAGTCTGCTGCCCTGCCTCGCCACATTGACAGCCGAGTCATATGCCTTTTTCCCCGCATCCGACAGCGTGAAAACCGCCGTCTGGAATGCGGCCAACTTCGGCAGGATGAACGTCCCCGTCCCTCGCTCGTCCAACTGCACCGGCAACGCTTGGCCGTCCGAACCGGTGAGCTGCCAGTTGGCCCCGCCCGATTCTGGGAGCTGAAAACGGACCGGTGTGTCGAGTCGGTCGTAGTGGCCGGCGTCTACACGAATGGAATGGTTCGCAGCCTGCGACTGGCCAACCGCCAGCGCGAGTGAAGCCGTCAAAGCAAAACGGAAGGTCATGCGGCATTTGTGCGGCGACCAGCGGGCGTGGTCAAGCCAAGCGCACAAAAAAACCCCGGCACTTTTGGCCGGGGTTCACGAAAGCGTTCGTCTCGAAGGCTACTCCTTCACCGTGATGGTGATTTTCTTGGAGATCACCGGCGGATCGTGTGCGAGGTGGATCCAGTCGCCCAGTACAAGCTGCAGCGTGTGCTTGCCGGGAGGCAGCTCAAGGGTGACCTCAGTCTGGCCGCCGCCGAAGTGACGAATTTTTTCCGAGGCTGCCAAAGGAATTTCAAGGTTTGGCAGTTTTTCTGTGTCGATCAACAGGTGGTGATGGCCGGTGTTTTCTTGGTCGATCCCGGCCGGGGCAACGCCCATGCCCTTGAGGCCAAAGCGCACGGTGAACTTTTTGCCCACGGTTTTGCCGTCCTTGGGTGAGATGATGTACGCCTTGGCGCCCTTGGGTGACTTGCGTTTTTCGAGTTTATCCGCAGCGACTGCTGATGTGAGTAGACTGCCAAAGACCATCGCTGAAAGAAAAATACGTAGTGTCATAACGAGGAGAATTATCCCGCGAGTCGGTTCCACTGGCAAGCTGAATCGAAACCACGTTTCCCGATTGACTCCGAAAGTGATGACCCGTTTTATCGGTGGCACGCGACATGCCGTTGCCACCCTTCCAACGCCGTTATCGTAAACGAACCCACCGCCTTGGTCCAAAGGATCAGGTGTTGAGGGATTGGCGCGGCCTCGATGTCGGCCCGCTGGAAAAGGCCCACGCCAACCGGGCGGTTAATGCCGAGACCATCGTCAAGAGCGTGCTGGGCTCGCTGAAACTCGAGCAGCGTCGCGCCGAGACTGAGATCGTGAAGGTGTGGAAACAGACGATCGATCCGGCGGTCACCGAGCACGCCCAGCCCACCGGCATCCGCAAGGGCACACTATTTGTCTCCGTAGATTCGAGTGTCTGGCTCGATGAGATCGTGCGCTACCGGCGGCATGAAATCCTAAAGCGCCTTCAGCTCGCGATAGGCCGTGAGATGATCCAGAAAATCTCGTTTCGGATCGGCTAGGCCGGACTCTCGAGCAGCGCCTTGGCCAGGCCGGCGATGGTGTGCTCCGCCGCCTCGACGGTCGGGGTCAAACTCAATTCACCCAGCGCCTTGGTGGTTTCGGGTCCGATAGAGGCGAGCTTCAGACCCGGATCATCCTCACAGCGCTTGGCCAAGTCGAAACGGGCATCAAAATTCTTTACCGCGGAACTGCTCGCGAATGTGATCCAGTCCGCGCCGTCCGCCTCGTACGCCTCAGCGGCACCGTTACGGTCTTCCGTTTCCGGCACGGTCTTGTAGTAGGCGATGTCATCAACAATTGCCCCCTGATCCTCCAGCAGCTTGGGCAACTCGGAGTTGGCCTCCTCCGCCCGGGCCAGCATCACGGAGATGTTCTCGACGTTTTGGTAGTCGAGCAACGCCTGCGCGGTGGCCTCGGCGGTGTAGACCTCCGGCATCAGGTCGATGGTAAGGTGGAGATCTTTTAGCTTTTTCGCCGTGGCCGGGCCAACGGCCGCAAACCGCAAATTGCCGAGATCGCGGACGTCCTTGTACGCCTTGAAAAAGTAATCGAAAAAATGGGTGACACCGTTGGGGCTGGTGAAAATGATCCAGTCGTAGCTGCCGATGCCGGTGATCGACTCGACAATCGGCTCGTTGTCGGTCGGCGGGACGATCTTGATGGTGGGAATTTCCATCACCTCCGCGCCGTAATCCTTCAATGCCACGGTGAGTTTACTGGCCTGTTTTCGGGTACGGGTCACGACCACGCGCTGGCCAAACAGTGGCCGTTTTTCAAACCAGTTGAGCGAATCTCGCAGCCGGGACACGCCGCCGATGATCGTCACGGCCGGTGCCTTGAACCCAGTCTCCGCCACCACGTCCGCGATCGTGTCGAGCGTGCCGGAAATCGTCTGCTGCCGACCGGTTGTACCCCAGCGCACCATCGCCACCGGGGTGTCCCCGGCGAGTCCGTTTTCCTTGAGCGCAACGGTAATCTTGCCGATCCGCTCCACACCCATCAACACCACCTTCGTGCCCGGCTCGCGGGCGATGCGCTCCCAATCGATGGCCGTCTCGGCCTTGTCCGGGTCCTCGTGACCGGTGATCACGGTGAAGCTCGAGCAATGCTCCCGGTGGGTCAGCGGTATGCCGGCGTAGTTGGGTGCCGCGACGATCGACGAGATGCCGGGCACGACCTCGAACGGCACGTTGTCCTCCTGCAGTTCCGTCGCCTCCTCGCCGCCTCGGCCAAATACATACGGATCACCGCCCTTCAGCCGGACGACCGTCTTGCCCTCCCTGGCCTTCTCGACCAGCAGGCGGTTCAGATCGCCCTGCGGGATGGCGTGGTCGCGCGACCGTTTGCCCCCGTAAATGATCTCCGCCGACTCCGGTGCCAGCGCGAGCAGCTCGCGATTCACCAGTGCGTCGTAGACGACCACCTCCGCGCGCCGAAGCAGTTCCGCTCCGCGCAGGGTGAGCAGCCCGGCGTCCCCCGGCCCGGCGCCCACGAGATAAACTTTTCCTGTCGAACCCATGCGTGGTCAGCCTTGGTGAAGTCGGCGCGTGCGGCAAGAAATCATTTCAATCAGCAGCCGTGTTGGAGGGGTCGGGCACGAGGACGTTCAACCGGCGCGGCAACACTTGGAGATGCATCGGCAGCGTCCCGACGAAATCGCCGTCGGCCTGCACGCGGGTTCCGACCGGGCCCTCGATCGTCACCTCACGCACCCGGTGATACGTCACCCCGGGCCAGTGATCGAGCCGTCCAAGCAGCATCGCCGTGACCGCCCGTGCGATGACCCCGCTGTTCACCCGAGGCAACACGCAGAGGTCCAGCATACCGTCGTTCACCTTCGCATCGGGGAAGAGCGTGAAGGGGCCGCCGTACATTGTGCCGTTGCCCACGCACATCCATTCGCCCTCCGCGCTGCCGAAATTCCACCTGGCCGTGAGCCGGGGCGGCTTGGCCCGTAGCGCGGTCAGGGTCGAGGCCAGATAGGCCGCCGCACCGACGCGGCGCTTGAGCGGAATGCTCACGCCGCCCACCGCGTCGCCGTCCAGCCCGGCACCGATCATCTGGATGAACGCCCGCTCCTCCTCGCCGGACTCGGTCTGCAGCCTGGCCAAGGGCAAATCGACCGCGCGCGCTTGGCCAAGCCGTACCGTGTCCCAAGCCTGTTTGGTCGCCAGTGGGATACCCAGCTCACGAGCGAAGACGTTCATCGTGCCAAGCGGCAGGATGCCTAGCCGCACTTGGCCAAGGGCTCGTGGCGCTTGGCCAAGCCCGTTGACGACCTCGTTGATGGTGCCGTCGCCACCGGAGGCGACGACGGTACGAAAACCATCCTTCACCGCCTGCCGGGCCAGACCGGTGGCACTGCCGGGCGCGAATGTCTCGAGCAACGCCACGTCGGCCGGCAGTTGGCCAAGCCACTTGCGAAACCGCGCCGCCTTGTCGCCACGGGCGGCGGGATTGAAAATCAACGCGATGGTGGGCCGGCTCATTTTTCCACCGCCGTCACTCGGCTGGCTCGGGCAGTGTCTTGCCGCCGGAGACGAGAAACATCACCGCCATGCGCACCGCGAGCCCGTTGGTGACCTGATCGAGGATGGTCGACCGGGGATGATCCGCGATCTCGCTGTCGATCTCGACGCCGCGGTTGATCGGGCCGGGATGCATCACGATCGCGTCCGGCTTGAGCCGGTTGAATCGCTCGGTCGTCAGGCCGAAGAGCGACCGGTATTCGCCGATGCTCGGGAAGGCCGAGAGCCGCTGCCGCTCGTGCTGGATGCGGAGCAGATCCACCACGTCCGCGTCGGCCAGCGCCTCGTCCACATTGTGCGTCACGCGGCATCCCATTTTTTCGTAGATGCGCGGGACGAGCGTCGGCGGGCCGCAGAGCGTGACGTTCGCGCCGAGCTTGGTCAGCGCCCAGATGTTCGACCGCGCCACCCGGCTGTAAAGGATGTCCCCGAGGATAGTGACGTTGAGCCCGCTGACATCGCCCTTCCGTTCCACCATCGTAAAGGTGTCGAGCAGTGCCTGCGTGGGGTGCTCGTGCGCACCGTCGCCGGCGTTGACCACGCTGCAATCCACCACGCGGGAGAGCAAGTGCGGCGCCCCCTCGGCACTGTGCCGGATAATGATGACGTCGGCGCTGAGCGCCTCGAGTGTCTTGCCGGTGTCGCGCAATGTTTCGCCCTTGCGCAGCGAAGAGGCCTCGGCGGTGAAGTTGATGACGTCGGCGTTGAGCCGCATCGCCGCCAGCTCGAAGCTGATGCGCGTGCGGGTGGATGGCTCGACGAACAGGTTCACCACGGTGCGTCCGCTCAGGGCCGGCACCTTTTTGATGGTGCGCTCGCCAACCGCCTTGAAGGCACGGGCCGTGTCGAGAATGGTGCGAATCTCCTCGGCGCTCAGCGACTCGATGTCGAGCAGATGTTTTCGGGTCCAGTTCATTCGTTGGGGTTTAATGGATGCAGCGAGACCGTGTCGTCGCCACCGGTCTCGGTAAGGGAAACCTGAACGCGCTCGTCCAGCGCGGTTGGGACATTCTTGCCGACGAAGTCCGGCTTGATCGGCAGTTCGCGGTGGCCGCGATCCACCAGCACCGCGAGCTGAATGCACTGCGGCCGGCCGAGGTAATGCACCGCATCGAGCGCGGCGCGGACGGTCCGGCCCTTGAACAACACATCGTCCACCAGCACGATGATCCGGCCCTCGACATCAAACGGCACCTCGGTGGGCTGCACGGTGACCACGCCCCGGTGGGCGATGTCGTCGCGATGCATGCTGACATCAATCACGCCGCACGGGACCGGCTGCCCCCAGATGTCGCCCAGCAGCCTGGCCAGGCGCCTGGCCAGATGAATGCCGCCGCGTTGGATGCCAATCAGGCCAACGCGGTCGATGTCCGTATTGCGCTCGGCGATCTCGTGGGCGACCCGCGTCAGGCCACGCTGGATCGCGTCGGCGTCGAGTATGGTTTTTCCGTCAGACACAGCGTGGGATGGGGGCACAAAAAAACGAACCGCAGCCGATTCTGCCGGTTCGCAACTTGAAGCGTTGTCCAGTCGTTTTGCTCATGCCCCTTCGCAACCTCTCGGGATCGCATTAAAGGAAACTGGCGGATGGTGATTTAGTGCGGGTTTTTTTTCCGCCACTTACTGCGGTGATTAAGCACCCAGTCCACCAAGGCGCGCTCGAAGCCAATGTCGTGGCCTTCCTTCTCGGATTCAAGCCATTTGTGCCGGAGAATCTCGTCCCGCTCCGTGAGATAACGCTGATACAGCGAGGATTTCTCCAGCAGGGTATCGTCCAATCCTGTTTGTTTGTCACCCATTCAGACTCGGAAAACCTACCACCAGCCGTGGCTAGCGCAACCCCTTACGCAGCTTGGCCCGTGCCAAAAGCGTTGCCTCCGCCCGGGCAAACGGGGATGCTCCCCCGCCCATGCTCAACAGCAAAATCGACCTACGCAGCGACACCATCACCCAGCCCGACGACGGCATGCGCGAGGCCATGGCGCGGGCCGTGGTCGGCGACGACGTGCTGGGCGACGATCCCACTGTTCATGCGCTCGAGCAGCATACCGCCGACCTGCTCGGCAAGGAGGCCGCCGTGTTCGTCCCGTCCGGCACCATGGCCAATCAACTGGCCATCCGCGTGCACACCCGCCCTGGCGATGCCATGCTGCTGGACGCCAACGCACACATTTATTTTTACGAAGCCGGCGCCCCTGCCGCCCTGGCCGGGGTGCACTCAAAGCTGCTCGATGGCCAACGCGGGCAGTTCACCGCCGCACAGGTCGAGGCCGCCATCCCGCCGCACGACGATCATTTTGCCCAGCCCAGCCTGGTCTGCCTCGAGAACACCCACAACCGCGGCGGCGGCAGTGTCTGGCCGTTGGAGCAAATCAAGTCCGTCGCCGAAACGGCACGCCGTCACAACCTAGCGCTGCACCTCGACGGCGCGCGACTCTGGAACGCCTCAGCCGCAAGTGGCATCAGCGAACGGGAATACGCGGCGCAGTTCGACACCGTGAGCGTCTGTTTTTCGAAGGGACTCGGGGCACCGGTCGGCTCCGCACTGGCCGGTTCGGCAAAGGCCATCGCCCGGGCGCGATACTATCGGAAACAACAGGGAGGCGCGATGCGGCAGGTGGGCATCCTCGCCGCAGCGGCCCGGCACGCCCTCGACCACAACCACGCCCGCCTGGCTGACGATCACAAAAACTGCCAGCGCCTAGCCAAGGGCTTGGCCAAGCTCTCTGGATTGAAGGTAGACGAGGCCGGGGCGGAGACTAACATGGTGTTTATCGACACCGAGAAACAGAGTGCCGGCGACTTGGCCAAGCGCCTAGAAGACTTAAACGTGCGCCTGCTCGACACCGGCCCAAACACCCTCCGGGCCGTCACCAATCTCACGGTCAGCCGCGAAGAAATCGACCAAGTACTCGCCGCCTTCGAGCAACTCACCTGATTGGGCCAAGGTAGGGACGACTGTCTCAGGCGTCCTAGGGTTGAGACACAGATTTAACGGATTTTCACAGATCATTTTTAATCCTGCCAATCTGCGTCGATCTGCGTCCTTTAAAAGCTCACAACTGGCTGATGTCTCAGCGCCCCTTGGTTTTTTTAGGACGGCTGGGGACAGCCGCACCTACCTCTCGCTTGGCCAAGCGGTTTATGGGCGGCTGTTGCCTTTCCAGGCGTAGCGCTCGAGACACCATGCGAAATCTCGGTCGTTTTTCGGACCTGACCAAAAGAATTGACTATTATCACCCGACGACTGTCTGGTGGCGACTTCCAGCCAGCGATGGCTCTCCGCATGGCCATCGGCAAAGCTGAACGTGCTTGCGCCGTTGTGCCAAACCGCAACCGGATCAATCCATTGCTTGTTCTCAGGATCAAGCGCCCATGGGCCTAAATTAGCACCGCCATGGCCTCCGGCATACTTGCTACTCTCCTCCACGAACACGTACTTGTCGCTCGGATTGATGAGTTGGGAAAACTTGGTGATGTGCAGTCGCATGCCATCAGCCCAGCCCATATTGCCGGTGTTGTTAAGACCACCCGCCTTGGCGTAAGAATCAAACGTCCAACCCCTGCCCCACTGCAACTTCGTGCGTCCGTCGCCCGGGCAGTTGTAGACTTCGTGCGAGGATGCGTATGGCCATAGGGGACTCATTTCCAAGCGCTCCTTGATGTAAGCTAGTGCCTGTTCATTATTTTTGATGCCCGGCGGCGGCCACGGCCAATCGATTGGAAAAAACATCCCGCCAGCCAGTATCCGTCCTTTGTACTCGGCGGCCATCATGTTGCCGTCATTTTCATCCTGATACATGTACCAGGCCAAACCGATCTGTTTTTGGTTGGATTGACACACCGCCCCGGTCGCTGTGCTCTTGGCCTTGGCCAATGCGGGGAGTAGCAACGAGGCGAGGAT